>CAZEDI010000004.1:0-65412 GCA_964510865.1 uncultured Halobacteriales archaeon | reverse complement strand
CGTCGGTCATCACGGAAGGGTACACCCCGGTCTTCCACGCCCACACCGCGCAGGTAGCGTGCACGATCGAGTCCCTCGATCAGAAGATCGACTCCGCGAGTGGTGAGGTCGAGGAGGAGAACCCGGACTTCATCCAGTCTGGTGATGCCGCGGTCGTCACGGTGCGCCCGCAAAAGCCCCTCTCGATCGAGCCATCCTCGGAGATCCCGGAGCTCGGGAGTTTCGCTGTCCGCGACATGGGGCAAACAGTCGCGGCCGGTCGGGTGCTGTCCGTGGACGAGGCCTGATCGATGCAACAGGCACGCGTCAGACTCGCGGGAACGAGCCCTACCGACCTCGATAACATCTGTGACGAGGTTAGTGAAATCGCCGACAAGACGGGTGTGTCGCTTTCGGGCCCGGTCCCGCTCCCCACCAAGACCCTCGAGGTCCCCACGCGAAAGTCCCCCGACGGTGAAGGGACAGCAACGTGGGAACACTGGGAGATGCGCGTGCACAAACGTCTCATCGACATCGATGCCGACGAGCGCGCATTGCGACAGTTGATGCGCATCCAGGTCCCGAACGACGTCTCGATCGAAATCGTTCTCGAGGACTAGTTCGCCGGCTCGGGGCCTCACCAAGAGGCAAACTCGTGTTCCGCACTTTTCACTGATGGTCCGAAAGAGCCCCACCGTACAGCTCCTTCTCCTCTTCGCTCTCGTCTATGTAGTGTTGCACTTCGGTTCGAACGTGGGTATTCCTGCTGCATGGCTCATTCTCACGGAGCCGATGGAACGGCCCTGGACTCTCGTCACCTCGGTATACGCGCATGCGGGCATCCCGCATTTGGTCGGAAATGCCATCGGGCTGGCTATCGTGGGATTTGCCCTCGAGCGTTCGACGTCGGAGGCAAGATTCCACGGATTCTTCCTTGGAACCGGCGCACTCGCGGGTTTGGCGCAGGTATCGGTTTCAGAGATACTGGGGCAGGAGGTCGCAGTCTTGGGTGCGAGCGGTGCGATCCTGGCGCTGTTCGGCTACGTGGTTACCTCGAACCCGGTGTCGGCCACGCTGTTCGGTATCATCTCGGTAAGTCGAGTGGTACTCCTGGTGATCGTTAGTATCGTCGCACTTGGATTCACCCTGTTGACGGCTGCACCTGGGGTCGCCCTCGTGGCACACTTCGTGGGACTCGTCCTCGGAATGCTTTCCGGGCGAGCGCGGCTGCTCCGTGTAGAGAACGCAACGCTGAAATAACGCAATGCGGTACGACTGGATGCGGGCTCGTAGATCAGCGGCAGATCGCTTCCTTCGCAAGGAAGAGGCCCCGGGTTCAAATCCCGGCGAGTCCATGCGCGAACCTCACGCCGAAAAAGGATTAGACGGAGTGGGGAATCTTGTAACTACCCTGTAAGCAGATAGCCGTGTGGTTCTCTGAATTCGTGATGGATACTGGCCAATCAACACCTCTAAATTCTTGCGGTCGCCGTAAGCTGCTCGGCACTGTGTGGGGATCTTGGTGAATTTCTGGACCTGCGTACCGATCTCCGAATAAACTCACAGAAGGCATATGTATGATCCCGAATACCCTTTCGTACATGCCCTCCGTCACTCGTAGAAAGGTTCTCCACTACGGCGGTTCATCCCTCTTGTTCGGGTTGGCTGGTTGCGTGACCTCACTCCGAGAGGAATCTCCAACAACGACTTCGACCCCTTCACCTTCAGACTACCAGTTTTCGTTCATTTCGACGATGGTCACACAGCCGTCGGAGTCCTCCCCTCCACAATTCCGTGTTTCGTTAACCAACGAGGGAGAGCAGGCGGTAACCGTGGGTTATGGTCAATCGCTGATGTTTACGGCAGGCAGTACCCAACAACCTGAAGGGCTAATCGTCGTGCCTGCAGCTGATGACATCCACAACCAACCGACGGGACCCATGGATGGTTGTTGGCAGTTCGAGGAGAGCCAAGAGGTCACCGTGAATGCCGTCTTGAGAGGGGAAACGTTGGCACCGGGTGAAAGCGCCACGGCTACCTTTTCCCTGTATAACGAGGCCGACTCCGAAACTTGTTATCCGCCCGGAGAGTACACGTTTCAGGATGTAGTCCGGTTAGATACTGATGTTCTGGAAATGACTCTCACCGTGTTGATAACAATCGACGACTCCGGCGCGCTTTCTGTCATGCCAAGGGAATCCGAGTTACCGGAATGAACTAACTGAGGAATTTTCTTCACGCGTTATCCGCCACTATCGGCGTGAACGGCCTTGCCTGCTTGCCGCCAAGCTAGGCCCAGGTGTTGGCGGTGGCCCCATCGGGCGCGGCGAGGAGGCGGCTTCTAAGGAGGAGCGTAGCCCAGAAGTTCCTGAATTCGAGATGGGTACGGCCAATCGACACCTCTCAATTCCACTTCATCACGCGCGTGGCGAGTCTCGCGCGAAAGCAATGGGACGCTGGACGAGCACAGGTCAGTAACCCGTCAGGTCACGGTTTCGCTGGCTGGAAACACGTCGTCCTGCACTACCTTCGCATCCACCGCAATGCCACCTCCGAGAACGTCGTGGATCTCGCTTCCGAAATGGATCGCGTCCGCCGGTTGCTCGGATTGCCGATCGACCCGTTTCCGGCCGTCCTCGTCCTCGACATCTGGCCGTTGGTCGGCAATCCAGTCATCGAGCACAGCGCAGGTCTCGTCGTCCAGGGCGATGAACCGCTCGCCGCGCTGTTTATACGAACGCTGGCCTGCTGACGCTGATCGGCCTGTCGACAGCCTCCTCGGTGACTCTGTCATGGATCTAGACGCGTCTGGTGCGGACTATGATCCAGATGACGCCGCACCGTAGTCGTGGGACCTCGCCCCGAGCTGTTCATACGCGATCTCGATTAGTCCGTACTCCTCACCAAACTTGGCGAGCTTAGCTCCGGCAGATAATGGGAACAAATCGGATTCGATTCCAATCTAAGTATAACTATAACCCAGACCTAGTTACTAATTCCTATTACGTATAGAATCCGCTAGTTTTCTCATGGTCCCGAAACTTGTACCATCCTCTGGATTCTCATCACTATCAGATTTAGCAAGATTAAACAGGGGATTTGTATAGATAGTGGCCATTGAAGAAATAAGGAAGTCACTAATCGTCGAGTCTTCTTCTTCTGGAACTTGTTTTTCCAAAACTTCCCTAAATCCGTCTAATGAAAGTGATACACTTGTTTTGAAGGCATATTCTTCCAAAAGTTTCCTTTCCCTTCCATAGTTACTTGCTGTGAACCAAACCGCAACCGAGACTGGAAGCAAAAGTGCCAATTTTGAAATTGTTGTGAATCCTACCTCGCTTCGTCCAACGATGTCTTGGAAAATTAGGTATGCCGATCCAATTAATAATATCACTGCGACCAAGGTCATATGGCTCCAATACCGCGAGGAATTTTCCAGCTCCATTTTCCTCTCTTCGAATCGTTTGCCTAGAGTTCCACTAACAGCTCCAGATAAAAGATCATCCACATCGTCCTGAAGAGATGAAGCTCGATTAACCAAATTATTGAGTTCTTCTCGAAGACGGTCTACCTTCGTTATATTATTAGAAAGTTGTTCTTCTAAGTTCTCAATATTATTAGTCATCTGGTTGGCTCGTTCGTGGTCCGATTCGATTTCATTTGTTAGTCGGTCCACCTCATCTCGTCTATTCGATAACTCGTCGTTTTGTCGATCGAGAAAGCTTTTGAATTGATCTACTTCAGATTCAACATCTGACCGCAAATCCTGAATATTGGACAACTCAGTTTGCGCATTAGAGGACATTTCCTCTAATCGTTGTTCGAACTCAGAAATTTCACTCACAATATCTTCGGCATCTCGTAAGACACTGAGTAGCTCAATTTGCTCTTCTGTCAATTCCTGGATTTCCTGTATTTGTTCTGAATAGTCAATATGATCAGCAACTTCGTACTTCAGATTCAGCTCACGGAGAACAAGTTTCTTTAAGTCAGCAGTCTGATTAATCAGTTGAGCCACGTGGTCATTTCTGTCATTTTTTATATTGTTTAACTCTCCTCGAATTTTCTTCAATCGCTCAATGATACTCTGGCGCTCTGGGTGGGTGAAATTATCTAATATTTCACTCTCGATAGCAGTTTCTAAATACTCTAACAATTGTTCAAGATCTGCCATCGCCTCCTTGAGTTCATACTCATTTGCTTCAAGAACGAATCCATCCTCATCAGCAATTTTAAGGATTTCATCCAGTTCTTGGAACGGCTCACCGGTGATGATCTCTTGAATATCCGAAGAGGTTTGTTTCATGTCATCAGCCTACTTAGCACCACCATAAGAAATTGTCTAATTTATTCAAATAGTTATTTTTGTGATAATTCTATTTAATTCGGGAAATATATGACTCTAATCACCCCCGCTCCCGCTGGAAGCTGAGGCCGCCCGACGCTCCTTGCAGGTGCGGACGGCCGTTTATTGAATAAACTGATCTTGAAAGTTACTCGCTGTCGTCACCGAGCTCTTCTGCCAAGCGCTCCCGAACTCGGTTGAAGTTCTCACTGATTCGCTCGGGCATCGAGTCAAACTTGTCTTCTCTCACAGGTCGGTCCTGTTCCTGATGCCGTGTCACTGTTCAAATCCCTTGATGAAACGTTCGGCGTTCTCATGTGAGCTTTCTTCGGCGTGATTGAATGTCGCATTGGCCGGAATCAGTCCTGTAATGGATTCGGAACGAAGTTCTTCTCCATCTCGGGAAACATCGCGATGTATTCCTTATTTCGAGACATCATGACCTCCTATTGCAGTGGCGTCATGATCATATCGAACAACTTCGGTCCAAATCACTGTCCAGCCAGTACTCTAGTTGGATCATGAAGCGGATACCTTTGCCTTTCTCGGGTGAGAAAGCAGTTCTAATCTAAACTCGATCAGCGAGACGGTCCGGCGGTGGAGTAACTTCGCAGTCCGTCATTTGTCGATGGTGGGGTCCTCAAATTCCTCGGGATATCGTCCTCTGAAGTCATAGGCACTGACACGATCCGTACTTCGTCGGTTTCAAAACTCCCCCACTGTAGTTTGAGATGACTTCTAGTCCGGCCTGCTTCCCGAAAACCATGGTTATACAAGACGTCGGCTATCTCGTGACCGGATAATTGCGTACTGGCTATCGACGCCTACTGCATGAATTCGGGCAGTTCTTTGTCCCCTTCTTCCTGGGAGTCTAGTCCCCACTCTTCGAGACCTTCCTCAGTCACTGGCTCCCCACCGCCTTCAAGGAGCGTAAAAGCTTCGGCGAGCATTCGCAATGCCTCGGCCTTTGTATGCCCAAACGAGGCCACCCCAATCTCCTTATCCCTGGCCGTGATGGAGCCGTCGTCCTCATGAATAAACTCGACCCCCTCCTCGTTGGAATCGTCGTAGGTTTGGGTGGCCATGGTAGTGAAATTGCGCAGACACAGAGAAAATCCTTCGGACGGGTAACCTTCTTAACCGACCTCTTCATCTCTGACGAGCCCAGCTGGCTGACTATTCACGCAAATCGTTCGCAATACCCGTTAACCGACTCCCCCCGATACACCGCGTGATAGGCGATCGACGATAGAATTCCAGTCGTGATCTCGCCTTCCAATGCCAGTAGATAGGAAAGGTGAATACCGTACTCACACGGAGGCAGGGAGAAAGCCCACGACTTCAGTCGTGGGAGGATGTCAGGTCTCAGCCACATCCCGAGAAGGCTGTCTTGGGTGAATGACCACTCGTGCAACCCGGGCATCTTCAACTGCATCAACGCGAAAGGTGTACCCGTTTCGTTCGATTTCATCACCAACGGTAGGCACTCGACCGAGGTTGCTGAAGACGAAGCCGCCGATCGTCTCGACGTCGTCACGCGTGAACGCCGCATCCAACCGTTCGTTTACCGCTTCGATGGACACGCCACCGTCGACGATGTAGGTCCCGTCCTCTCGCTTTTCGATAGAGGGCTCTTCGGCAGTCCTGTCGAACTCGTCGCGGATATCGCCCACGATCTCTTCGAGGATGTCCTCGATCGTCACGATCCCCTCGAAGACTCCCCACTCGTCGATCACCACTGCCATCTGTCCACCTCGGGCTTGGAACTCCGCCAGGATCTCATCGATCCGTCGCGTCTCTGGGACGACTAGCACTTCCCGGGCGAGGTCTGCAGCAGTGGGTAATTCATCACTGTCAGTGGCTGCATCGATCGCCCGTAAGATGTCTTTGGCGTGAACGAACCCGATCGGCTGCTCACCATCATCGTCCAGCACGAGATATCGCGTGTATGTCCCCGTAGCAACAATGGTTTGGAGGTCATCGAGCGTCACTGATTCGGGGATGGTCTCGACATCTGGACGTGGGACCATGATCTCCCGGGCGATCGTGTCCCCGAGTTCAAAGACGCTTTCTATCATCTCGACCTCGTCGACATCGATGTGCCCGGTTTCCTCCGACCTCGTTACGATCATCAGGATCTCCTCTTCGGTGTGTGTCTCCTCGCTCTCGGATGCTGGTGAGACGCCGACGAGGCGTGTGAAGTAATTCGCGGTTCCATTGAAGACGATGATGCCGGGCATGAACGCATAGTAGAAGAACTTCATCAGCGGCGCGACGAGGAGTGCAATCCGAACGGCCTCTTGGATGGCAAACGTCTTCGGCGCGAGTTCACCGAAGACGACGTGGAGGAACGTGATGAAGCCGAAACCAAGCGCGAACGCGATCAGGTGAAGCGTACCCGCGGGAACGAACTGCCCGATGACCGGTTCAATGAGCGATGCGACGGCAGGTTCGCCGATCCAACCCAGTCCAAGCGAGGAGAGCGTGATGCCGAGTTGGCTAACCGCGAGATAGTCGTCCAAGTTCTCGATAGCGTCTTGCACGAGGGTCGCGCCAGGTTTCCCGCGTTCGACGAGGCTATTCACCTGCGTTGGGCGGACCTTGACGAATGCGAACTCCGCAGCCACGAACAGTCCGTTCATGACCACAAGAAAGAACGCCAGGAGCAGCCCGCCCACGGTGATCAAATCGACCATACTCACTTCTACCAGCGTGGGGGACTTGTAGGGGCTGGCCGAAGCACGCCGTCCCACTCGTTCGTGGCGGTTCTATGTGTGGTGTTCACAGTCCTCAGGAGAGGAGCGTTCCCCATGTCGTAGTCGATACGTGACATAAATCGAATATACTGTGTATCTTGCGGAGTCATTATCTGAATCCCATAGTGAAAAATACTCCGTAAACACGCTACAAACGGAGAAATCACTAAGTACACCCTCGGAGTATCGAGGGATATGGGAATAGAAAGACAATTGACATCAACTCCGGTCCCGTATCGACTCCGACTTCTGTTCTTGATCCACGGTGTCCTGCAGGCAGGATTCGGACTCGCACTCGTTGGCATGCCTGGCGTGTTAGCTGCGCTTCTCGGATGGGGCGAACCGTTCGACCCAGTCATGAGTCGATTGGCCGGTGCATTCCCGTGGGACTCGCCCTCGGGCAGAGATTTGCCTACAACGCCGAGACGTGGGAACAGGTGTGGTTCCTTTATATCACGGTTCTCACCGAAGCCGTTGTCGGGTTGCTAGCGGTTCTGTACATGTGGGCGTCGGGAACCTTGAACGCTGATTGGCTTCTCGTTCCGCTCTTCGTCGTAATCACGCCAGCCTTCGCCTACTATCTCCGATATCCACTTGCGTCCTCGTCGGTCGAGTGACGCGTCAAAGAAAACTTCTGGTCACCCGCCTATCAAACAGGTCTTTCACCCGGATACTGGCTCACCGGATGCAGACTCCCCGGTATCGATGTTAGCTCCGTTTCGAACGTATTTCCCCTTTCGCTCGCGTCTTGTCTTCACACTGGGGACACACACGAGGTCGGGTCATCCCATTCGGCGCAAACACTCGGACATACGATTCAGTCACAAAGGAATCACAGTTCCGGCACCTCGGCATAGTATATTCTGTGAGAGCAGACGGTTAACGGTTGTCTCTGAAGACCGCCATTCAGGGGGACACCGTCACGGGCCACTGCGAGTGGTTCCTCACGCGACCCATTCGTCACAGATGATGAAGCGCCTCTCGTCCGTCCACATACTGGATAGACAGCAGGACAGGATGTGCAATAGCGCAACCTTGCCCGTCAGAACAGGGAGGATGTCATCGTTTTTCGTAATGCTCGAGTGCCACACGTAGTTCGTCATGATCCCGTGCATACTCCTCCAGAGGGATATTCTTCATCGCGGCATCCCATCCTTGTCTGAGATGAGCGACGCCTGCGGCAGGGCCACCGGGATGGCCGAGAATGCCACCGCCTGCGAGGTACATGAAATCGGTGTTCTTCATGGCGCGATAGGTATCGTGTGCTTGCTCCGCCCACTGGCCGGAAGAGAAGACGGGCATACAGACGTCGTCCTCCGAACAGATGGGCGTCTGTAGCGATTGTGCGGAACGGATAACAGACTCATCAGACTCACAGAACTTGTTGCGAATCCCGTTCACGTGCATATGATCGATACCAGCGAGTCGAAAGAATGCATGGTAGGCTTGAAATTCGAAGCCTAAGAGAGGTGACCGGGATAACGCCCCCCAGCCATTTCGATGGCCGTGGATGGGTACGTCCGCGTGTGTTCGGAGTTCATGGACAGCGGAGAGTCCGACGCTATTCATACTGACCATGACACAATTACCGCCAGCCTCGACGACCGAATCGTGTCGATCCTTCATCTCGTCGATATCCCCGGTGATGTTACACGCATACATCACTTCCTTGCCGGTCTGTTCCTCGTGGGATCGGATGACGTCCATTACCTCGGTCACTCGTTCTGTCACGGGGGAATACTGTGGACTCGCGATCAGTTCGTCGTCTTTGATAAAATCGACACCAGCATCTACGAGCGTCTCCACGAGACTGCCTGTTTCCGATGGCGAGAGCCCGACACTCGGTTTGATGATCGTCCCGATCACCGGCCGATCGTGTATATCGACGATAGCTTGGGTCCCCGCGATACCGAACTGCGGACCAGGATATGCGTCCGCTATCTCGGCCGGGATCTCGACATCAATGAGTTTGAGGCCGGAAAAATGACGCAGTTCGAAGAGATTCCCGGCAACCATTGTGAGCAGATTCTGAAGCGACGCCCCGACGTTTTCAACTGGGAACGACAGGACGACGGTTGCCCGGTGATACGTCTCTGCGTCGCCTACCTCGGTGACCGGTATCGCACCTGGTAAGGACGGTTCGGAGACCTCGTCTATGAGTTCTATCTCTTGGACTGTCGCACCATGCCGTTCGATGAGTTCAGTGGTTTCGTCGGGAACGTCGGTGAATGTCCCGGAGGATTGTTCTCCAGCCATCGCCGCGGCTGCATCCTCAGGCGGGAATGGCGTCTCAATTCGGTAGGAAGCGTGCACCCGTGACATGTATATCGAGTTTTCGATTCGGTGTCAGTTTGTATGCGATCGACGGAATTACTCGTTAGTGACCTATGAAGACTCCTCATCGACGAGCGTGGCGATACGCTCCATTGCAAGATCCGGACTCGATAACACTGGAATCGCAAGCTGTTCGTCAAGTGCTGCCTCGAGATGACTCATCGATGCTTGCGCCAGAACGATCACGTCCACGGTCTCGGCGAGTTCGAGAGCCCGTTCCGTAACGAGTTCATCGTGTTTGTCGATATTCCCACTCGTTCGCTCCTCGAACGCGTGCTCAACGAGGACCGACTCTATTGTGTTCTCTCCATCGACCTGCTCGGCCTTGCGTTCGACGAGTTCGGTGCTCGGCCCGAGGGTGGAATTTGCTGTCGCGAGAACGCCGATGCGGTCACCGAGTTCGACTGCACGCTCGGCCATCGGATCGTCGATTTTTATGATCGGAATATCTACCACTTCCCGAGCAACATCGACGGCGGGAGACGTACTGGAACAGGTGTCTAAGATCATGTCAGCCCCTCCCCGCTCGGCCAAGGAGAGTTGTACGGTAATTCGTTGTTTGATGTCCGGCGTCAATTCTCCGATGTCCAAGAGATCGTTGATCACGCTCTCGTCGACGATGTGGTAATGCTCTGCGTCCGGGATGTATTCTCTCGCAAGATCGGTGAACGTTTCCGATAAGCTAGCCCCCGTATGGAACATGCAGACTTTTGTCATAGGTCTTCGTTGGATAGGAACCGATCCATAAAGACCTTGCTTTGCGGGTGATGGAGACCGCCTCAGCGGGTGGTCAACACAAATATCGAACCTGCCCATCCTCGGTGGGTAAGGCCCGGTCATGCATGCCATATTCTGTGACGCGGGTGTCACTCCGTATCCGATGGAACGAATCGTTTTGGCTGCAGGCAGCAAACGTCTGCTATGCACATCGCCATTGTCCTGTTCAACGGGTTCGACAACATCGATGCGATCGGCCCGTTCGAGGTATTCAATCACGCCCGTGCACGTGGGGCCGAAATCGACGTCGGATTGTACACGACTGCTCGACAGACGAGCGTCACGTCGAGCCACGGACTCCGCGTCGAACCGGATGGGGTACTCGACGATACGGGGACAGTAGAGGTATCGTCAGACGAAGACCAGGACGACGGGGCCCACAGAGTCCCGGACGTGGTTGTCGTCCCAGGCGGCGGCTGGGGAAATCGCGCCGAGGAGGGGGCGTGGGCACAGGTCGAGCGGGGGGACCTCCCTGCTATACTCGAGCGACTATACACAACGGGCGCAACAGTTGCCTCCGTGTGTACGGGGGCGCTCCTTCTCGCGCACGCGGGACTTACGGACGGCCGACCTGCAGTAACTCATCATGGTGCGGTTGACGATCTCCGCGATATGGGTGCGCAGGTGGTCGACGCACGAGTCGTCGACGACGGTGATCTCCTAACCGCCGGCGGCATCACGGCTGGTCTCGATCTTGCGCTCTACCTCGTCGAACGGGAGTTCGATTCCAGTGTCGCTCACGACGTCGCAGCCGAGATGGAATACGAACGTCGGGGCTCAGTGATTATCGCGTAGGACACGCGGCCACAGACACTCACGACTATTTCGCCCTCGGAAAGCCACGAGGAAGATCTCCTCCCTGTTTCTGAACACCGTCCCCGCGATCATTCGATGGGAGATGATGAACGCATATTTGTAGACACTAGTCGCTCGGCTACGTCGCTGGCTCACATCTATTGGTAGACCTCTTCGATCCCGGAATCACTCCCGTCATGGACACTAGGTTTATCCCGTTGGGCATGGTTCTATCTCGAATCGCATTGTGTGCCCTGTGCATCCGTCTCTCCTGGAATAGGGACAATACGGGACGTGTCGGCCGGTTCCGGTCTCGTTAATTGCGTGGTTGGGACGTTGGGTGCAGAGACGGACTACTGCGTTTCCAGAGTTGACACCCCCGTGCCACCATCTCCGTACCCCGATTCGAACGACCGTGACGCGTCGCCCTCAGTGAATGTATCCAATCTTCCCGACGAACCCCTGCCCCACGAGTGGACCTGTCCATACTGCGACCACTCGAGAGTGATCACCGCAGACTCGGAGTCGGTCAATGAATCAATCATGGTCGATCGCGCCGTGAAGGCCATTCGAGCACACGTCCTGGCCAGCGTCGGAGACGGGCATGGAGAGAAAAACGCCTTCCCCGACGGCTTCGATACGACTTCCGTCCACGAGCATGTCCACTCCTTAACGAACTGAATCACCACGGAGGGTGCGTAGCGACTACCAGGACTGAAGGATGGCACGCATTGAGAGTCGATGATTGACACGTCGGGGTGAGCGATATCGTCGATCGAGTCGGCGAAATGGCGTATGTTTGGTGACATGATCCCGATCGACGGGATTCCATCGTTTTCACAAACGGTGATTATCACGTTCTGGGGTACCAGTAGCCGGCGAGTAATTATGGTCCGACCTGACAGCGTATTCTCTCTGCCAAACGATTCAGTATGAACACATCCACTGATGAACGACACTGTCCTCAATGCACTACCGTGGTTGTGGCAATTACGACTGCGGGCCCATCGACTCACTGGGCAGCCCCGTGTGGACACCGAGTCGTCCCAACGAGTATTCGGTCACACACGGACAGGGCAGATCGGTAGTTGGTGTCCGTTCAATCCTCGGTCTCGATGATTTCGATCCCCCGGTTGTTCACGCCGTCCGGATCCAACCCGATCTCCTCCAGGAACTGTCGATACTCCCGCTCACAGTTCTCTGCGCGTTTCTGGCGATCCGATGCCCGGTCGCAGAGTGCGGGAAGGTCCTCCGGCACATCGTTCGTGTGGACGATCCAGTGGTTGACCAGATCGGACATCCGCCTGATTGGTGAGGTAAAGTGGCCATAGATTTCAAAGTTTAGCGCGTGGTGACCTCCAAACGGGTCGCTCATGTAGCGTGCCCGCGGCATCACCTTCATCACCGCCCATTGGATCTTTCCCAACTGTCGCTCGGGCGCCTGTTCGAGCGTCGCGTTCACCGCTTTTCGGGGATCGTCCCACGCCTCTCCCGGGATTGACACGTCATCCAATTCCTGAATCTCTCGGAGCGCTTCGTCCCACTCCTCGGGGCTCGGCTGCGGGTGGACGCGGTACATCGCTTCCACCCCGCGGTTCCACATCAGCTCGTGTGTGACAGCTTTGTTCGCTTTCAGCATGCACTCCTCTATGATGGTGTGGGCCCGGTCCCGTTTCGGGTTGAGCACCAGCGAGCCGTCCTCCTTGCGTTGCTCGTGCATCCGCTCCGCGAGGTCGAAGGCGAGTGAGCACTCGTCGTGGAGCGGGGTGTCGGGGTCTTCCAGCCGGTCTTCACAATTAGTGTACGTCAACCGCTCATCGGAGCGGATCACCGACTTGTAGATCTCGATGGTTTCGAACCCCAGCGTCTCCCGGTCCAGGTGCATCTCGACAGTATGTGCGAGTCGATCCTCCTCGGGGACGAGTGAACAGACCGTCTCGGCCAATATGCGCGGGAGCATATGGATCGTGTATCCCGGGAGATAGATCGAGTTCCCACGGTCGACTGCCGCAGTCCATGCTTCTGTTTCGGGTGTGACGTAGTGGCTTACGTCCGCGATATGCACCCAGAGGACATACTCGTCGTCTCGATCCTCGACGGAGATTGCGTCGTCGAAGTCCTGTGCGTCGATGGGGTCAGTCGTCCATGTTGTGCGATCGCGGAGATCCCGTCGGGTATCGAGTTCTGCCGCGACCTCCTCGGTGACATCACCGGTCCACCGCTCAGCTTCCTCCAGGACCGCGGGAGGGAGCTCATCGTGGAGGTCGAACTTCTCGAGGAGCTCCTCACGTTTGTTCTCGATGTGGCGCGCCAGCTCCTCGTCGATCTGGATCGGCCCCTGCCCCTCGGCGGTTCCCGCCTCAGCCTGCGCCTCGCCGTCTGTCATGTAACAGGATATGTTCGTCGGGTAATTAGTCGTGTCGACGGATGCATCGTGCTCTCGCTCCCCTACGAAGAATTCCCCGGGATCCGCACCTCTTTGAGGCAGTAGCGTTCATCCGACTGCATGGGCGATAGACTCAACGGAAAGACGGCAGTCGTCACCGGTGGCGGGGCAGGTATCGGTGAGGCAGCCTGTCTCCGATTCGCCGAAGAAGGGGCTGACGTCGTCGCAATCGACTGGAACGGCGATACCGCCGAAGAGACAGCGGAGACCATCGAAGCCGAGTACGACCAGCGGGCGTTGGGCCTCGAAGCCGACGTGGGCGACGAAGCTATGGTCGAATCGGTTGCCGAGGAGATCGAGGCGGCGTTTGGGACGATCGACGTGCTGGTGAATAACGCTGGCATTCGGGTTGACGCAGTGCCCGTGACTGAGGCCACCGAAGACAGCTGGGACGAGATCTTAGCTATCAACCTCAAAGGCGTGGCCTTTTGCTCGAAGCATCTGATCCCGCTGATGGAAGAGGGTGGGTCGGTCGTGAACGTCTCTTCCGTCGGGGGCCACGTGGGTCGGCCCAACTGGAGTCAGTACGACGCGACCAAAGGCGCCATCATTTCGATGACCCAAGACATGGCCCATGATCACGTCGAGGACCGTATCCGGGTCAATGCCGTCTCGCCGGGGGCGACGATCACCGATTATCATCTCCAGGGGCTCTCCCCCGAGGAGGCAGATGACCACATCGAGGAGGTGACGACACCTGGCGCGACGGATTCGGGGATCATGAAGCGACGGGCGACCCCCCGGGAACAGGCCAACGCGATCCTCTTCCTCGCTTCCGATGAATCGTCGTATATCACGGGAATAAACCTCCCGGTGGATGGCGGGACGTCGATCACCGGACCAATCTAATCGCCGGTTCGACGAACGAACTGACGTGAAATTCGTGGACAACCGTACTCCGTCAGGGAGGACCTCCCGTACTATTCAGTGTCGGGCAATGATCCCGACGGACAGACGTCAACTGATGAGTTACTCTACTTCTTCGCCGTCTTCGACTGCCTGCACATACCGCCGAAGGAATTCCCCGTCATCGTGGGTTCCTGCGCCGATGTCCACCAGGAGGTCTTCGAGGCCGGCTCGGTTCTGGTGACACAGTTGTTCGTGGCATGTTTTACAGAGGTGTTCGAAGTCCTTTCCGCGGCGCTCCCATCGGTCACCATGTTTGTCGTACTCCCGAGCATCGACGCGCGGTAGCTCTCGACCACACGCGACGCACGTGACCGCATCGGAAGCGTCGACGGGCATACTAGAATAGACCACGGCAAGCCACTTAGCCCTTGCCGGGAGGGACACCACCGTTGTCAGACATGCCGCAGACGACTGTCGGCCACGGACGTGGCGAGACACGAACGGGCGCTTTAACTCGCGGCGTCCCTCACCGTTCACTCATGGAGATCAGTTCACGGCACCATCTCCGAAGCGACCGGGTTCGGGGGTTAGAAGATACTCTCCTCTCCAAATTTGGCATCGATCTTGATGGGGATGCATACGAACTCGTCGACATCGACGGGATCGAAATCGATCTGGTGCTTGTTGATGGTAAACCGCTCGCATGCTTCATCAATGATGAACCCGCGCCGACAGTCCGTGGGGCGAACGTCTCTCCCCCAACCGCTGGCGTGGTCACTGTCGACGCGGGAGCAGTCTCTTTTGTCTCCGACGGAGCCGATGTGATGCGACCCGGAATTGTTGACGCTGATGAGGGAATTTCGTCGGGAGACCTGGTTCTCGTGGCGGAGGAGACGCATGGAAAGATCCTCGCGATTGGTCGGGCGAGAACTGCTGGCGATGACATGCTCGGTGACTCGGGGAAGGTTGTCGATTCGATTCACCACGTCGGGGATGACCTCTACGAGTTCGACGTCTAGTTGGACTCACTCCTCGGTTTTCGCATCGTGGCGTTCGAGCGCTTGCTCGAAGCCCCGCTTTGCGGTCTCATAGGTTTCTCTCAGGTCGGCGACTGGCTGTTCCGTCGCATCAACCCGGAGATCCTCGTAATATGGGTCGACCTCCCGGTCTTCGGTGGTCGTGACAAGTAGTGCGGCGCTCTGGATACTGAGCTCCTCGCGTTTGTCTCCCCCGGCGTCGTGGCCTGCCTCGAGTGCATCGATCAGTCGCTCGGGGAGCGGTGCAGCCTCGGTCATATGCACCCCATCCGCTGCCCGTTGCTCATAGGCCCGTTCTGTTGCGTCGAGTACGTCTTCGCCAGTGAGCAGGTTGCCAGCCACCGTGTAATTTAGGCCGACTCGGTGGCCGAACCACGGGTTGCAGTCGTCTCCGGAGAACGCAAACTCGCCGTTCGCATCGACACCGTGGACTTGTCGCTCGGTACTTCCATCGTCCACGTTGAGTAGTGCTTGAAGGGCGTCTTCGATGGCTAGCCCCTCGGCGAGGTATTCGATCCCACGCTCCCCGAGATCGACGTTTACGAGACTCTGTGTCGCGATCGCGCCGTGTTCATTTGCAAATGGACATAATGAGCCGACAGCCGGAAGCCTCGTTGTGACGGCGACACCAAAGCGCATCTGCTCATCGCCATCGGCGTCCTGATAGGACTCGCGGACGCATATACTGAATGTCACGGGTTGGATAACTCGCCCGCGAGCCACATAGTTCCCCCTCATAAGGCTGGTTGTCTCCCGACAGAGAGCTGTAATGAGGTACCACAGCCCTCGAACTACAACACACCATGTCCTGAAAACGTGATCTATCCTGACTAACGCGTGTGTATGTAGCGTCCGTCATCAGTACACTCTGGTTGCCCAAACTCGCGTGGTCATGTTCGTCCTCTACTGTTTCAATCGTTTCACCGAATACATCCTTATCTATACTGAAAAGATTGTCGAATTAGTCAATATTACCTACAACTTTTAAAGGATTAATTCGATCATAATTACGTTTTCATTTGATGATTACTCCAGTGAGATCCTTTATCTAGTCGTGAAATAATTAGGCTTATATCGTATGATTTTGTTTCTAGACTCCGCCGTGTGTTAGCACGACCCTGACGGCGGATACTCCGGTCGTGCGCTACACCGGCGATAGAGTACCTACTATGAGTGACAATAACCATACAGCGGACGCTGAACCGACTGATGATGACTCGAAGGGGTATCTCCCCATCGAGCGACGGACTGCGCTCAAGGCAATACCGGCGGCCATCGGGCTCGCTGGGTTGGGCGCGTTCACCGGCCTCGCCTCTGCCTGGGAGGCAGACGCAGATAATCGGATCCAGCAGTACAGAACGACTGATATCGACGTAACTGTCCTCGATTCCTCGGGCAACGCGGTCTCCAACGCTGACGTCGACGTCGCGATGGTCGAGCACGAGTTCGGATTCGGATCGGCAGCGAATGCGCAGTATTTCATCGATCAGACGAGTCCCGGCGGGAACTACCGACGGTTCCTTCGAGATCTGTTCAACAAGTCCCAACTTGAGAATCGAAACAAGTGGGCACCCTGGGAAAACGAGTGGGAGGATGACGACCAGCAGGAAGCGATAGATACCATCAACTGGCTGATCGACCGAGGTCTCAACATCCACGGCCACACGAACATCTGGCAGCACACTGACTTTTCGCTCCCACAGCGGATCGTGGATGAGTTGAATAAGGACAACCCGGATGATCAGTATTTGCAGGACGAGACCCGTCAACGTCAACGGGATTTCACGAGTTACTGGGCCGACACGGTCGGGTTTACTGAGTTCTGTGTTCAGAACGAGCCGTCACACGAGACCGCCGTGACGGACGAGATCAACGAAGAGGACCCGCAGTATCAGCCAACGGAGTCACTCCGCTGGTTCGAGGAAGCAGCGTCGGAAGCGGGTCACGCGGATCTCTACACGAACGATTACAACGTCATCAACCAGGATGGCAACGACAACTACAAGACCTTCATCAATCACCTCGTCGATAACGACGCCCCGCTTGACGCGATCGGGATGCAGGGTCACCACTGGGGCTCGCGTCCCGAGCAGGACGCGAGTACGCTATTGTCTATTCTCGACGAATTCCACGCCATCGACGAGCACCCCATTCAGATTTTGGAGTACGATACTGCTGATATGAACAACGACAACCACGCCGGTGACTATCTCTATAAGTTCATGAAGGTGATCTACAGTCATCCCGCCACCGTTGGATTCCAGATGTGGGGCTTCTATAGCGGCCGTCACTGGCAGGACCAAGCACCGCTCTTCGAAACCGATTGGACGAAGAAACCCGGCTATTACAACTACATTGACCTGCTCTTCAACCAGTGGTGGACGAACACGTCGGGGTCCACCGACGGGAGTGGCTCGTACTCGACGAATGCGTTCCTCGGAACCTACCAGATCACAGCCCGCGGCAACGGCGAACGTGGGGCCAAGTACGTTACCGTTCGTGATCCTACGCACACGAGGAGTATTACGGTCCAGATGGATACTTCTGGAGTTTCCGCGACTGATGTCATCCAGGCGGAGCACATTGACGACGGTTCGGGCGTCGACGCCAGTGGTAGCGTGCTCACCAGCGCGGACGACGGCGACTGGGCGAAGTATGCGGGTATCGACTTCGGCGACGGTGTAGACCGGTTCGAAGCGATTCTGTCGAGTGGCTCTCCCGGAAATGACGTTGAGGTACGGCTTGACGGTCCGAGCGGAACGCTTCTCGGCACCCTCACGGTCGAGGACACGGGCGGGTACGACACGTTCTCGCGACAAGCCATTGCTGTCTCATCTGCGTCAAATGTCCACGACGTTTACCTCCGGTTCGTCGGCGGATCGGGAGTTGCCGACATCGAGCGGTTCCGGTTCGTCCGGAACGGCCGACCGAGTGACGCCACCGCACCATCGACACCCCAGAACCTCACCTCGCCGAACCACTCTGATGATTCGGTCGACCTCGACTGGGACCCATCGACGGACAACGCGACGGGCATCGATCAGTACCACGTCTACCAGGATGGGACAAAGGTGAAAGAGGTGATCGACCCGATGAAAACTGAGACGACCGTCCGTGGATTGTCGCCCAGCACGACGTACGACTTCGAAGTGACTGCAGTCGACGGTGCCGACAACGAGTCGGGGATGAGCAATACGGTGTCCGTCACCACGGCCGCAGAGGGTACAGGCGCACCGATCATCGACCAGTTCGACGTCCAGAACAACAGCAATCCGAATCAAGCAAAGTTCGGCGTAGACTGGGCAGTCTCGGACAATGAAGGCGACCTCAATCAGGTGACGACACAGATCCGCCACGACGGGCGTATTCACGACAGCTCGACGACCGACGTCAGCGGAAGTAGTGCTTCAGGTTCGGACGACCTGCTCTCCGATGACAGCCATCACACGACCTACAAGATCGACCTGATCGTACAGGACGAGGAGTTAAACGAGACAACAGAAACGAAGGAGATGCAATCACAATAACGGCGAATATCCGTTGACTCGGTCGACTGCGGGGATCGTCGGGACCGCTCGACCGGATTACAGTAATCCATTTCTTCTATCGGCCGCTGGAAACGTCGTCAGACGCAAGAACTATGCCCGTACCGACCGGCATTTCTACCAGAAAATGGGCTTCATGGAGCGGATCCTCGGCGGCGAGTCGCGGAGCACCGACGAGTACGTCGAACTCGATATCGACGACGTCGAGACGACTAGCGCAACGACGATGCAGGTCCACGTTGCCGAGATCAGCGATCAAGAAGACGTGATCGCGATCAAGGATGCAGTCTACGACGGGGATCTCGTCGTCGCGGACATCACCCGCCTACGCACGGGGGACCAGACAGTCGAGCGTGTCACCGACGAGCTTCGACAGGTTGCCCGAGAGGTCGGAGGCGATATCGTCCAGAAAGGGGACGACCAGCTAATCGTCACACCGTCAGGCGTGGGGATCAGCCGTCGAAAGCTCGGTCAAGACCAGTAGTCGGATCTATCGCTACTCGTCGGTGAATGTAGCTCGTCGCGGATTTTCGACTCAGGATGTCCGTATAGGTCTAGAAGTCAGGAGACTCGTCTTCGACGGCGCGCTTCATCGACTCTCGGCGTGACTTGGCATCCCGGCCCGTCGCTTCCAACAGGAACTCGTTTTTGAGGGAAACAGCCTCCCCTGCGGTCTCGAGTTCGTCCGGGGAGAGCTCCGTCGGATCTGCCTCCACGAAATCGACAGCTAGCGTGTCTTTCTTCCCGTCATAGGAGACGGCTCCGACAACAATGCGCTCGAATACAGGGTTCGAGGGTTCGGTGATGACGTAGAGATCACTTCCCTTGTAGTCTTCTGCCCCCGAAACGGGACCAAAGTATTCCTCGATCGTTCCTTTCAGGTCCGGAATACGGTCTTCAAGATATTCTCCCCTGCGCATCTTGTACTCCTTCATGCCCCGGGGTTGTCCGGAAAGCGGTTTACCTGTTTCGCCCTCGACTCGTCCAGATAGGAATGATCGTACAGCTGCTCACCCGAACTGGCGCCGGCCGGAATGCCCGCAGTCCTATTTTTCGGTGAGGTAGCCCCGGCGACACTCCGGGCAGATATCTCCCGGACGGTGCGACGTTACTTCGCCAGAGGCTTCGTGGTCACACTCGGGACAGACAAGCAGCGAACCCCCACTCGCTTCCGATAGCTGGGGACCTGTCGGTTCGGGTCCGGGTGACACGCTCGTGATACCCGCGGGTGCAATCTCGGCAGTATCGCTGTCGTCTGACGTCGACGACTCAGCTCCTGTGTTCGTCTCGTCTGTTCGCTGTGGGGTGAGGCCCCCGCCGAACTCGACGTCCTCGACGGATGCGTCATCACCAGCCACGGCATCGAATCCCTCGTCTTCTCCGTCGGCGATAGGCCACGGACGTCCTTCCCCTGCATCGGACGGCCGTTCCTCGATATCCTCTCGTTCAGGCCACGCTGCTGTGGTTGACGGTTCTGGTTCCGGAGACGGGTCTTGACCGCTGTCCGGCCACGCAGCTGGTTCGACATCCGACTCCTCTGGTTCTTCCTCGTCTTCTGGCCACTCCCCCTCGCGTCGCTCGTCGGGCTCCTCGTCGGGCAGAATGATACCGTCGTCTTCGGCTGCGGTCACGTCCTCGTGATGTGCATCCTCCGTCGGAGGTGAAACAGGATCGGCTGTTGGCGAGATTTCGGCCGTATCCGGCGTATCTGACTGTGGCGTTGATGTGGTTCGGACTTCTTTATTTTCCGAGATGATCTGTCGTTCACCACACCGGCTGCACGCTTTGAACTCGCGCACGGTGACGACTACTTCGGCGCCACGCTCTTCGCGTTCGTGTTCGGTCTCCGGCGGGTCGAAATTGTGCCCGATGAGACACCTGAGGCTCATTGGAGAGGTGTTCCTGCTGTATGGCAAAAAGCCTGCCCCTGTGTCTGACGCGCCGCATACATCGCGCCAATCTTCACAGAGGACGGATACTCTGCGATTCGCAAGAGCGTTCCCCCGACCCATCTCGGGCGACTAGTATAAGGATCGGGACGGCGAACGACGCCGTATGGACGCGAAGGGCGAGTACCGTGACCGCGGAACGGTCGAAGTAGCGGTGCTCGACGCGCTCGTCGAACGGGGCGATGAGGGCATGACCGTCCTCGAGCTACGGGCTTCCGTGGACGCGGACATCGACACTATCGAGACGGCACTGACCGACCTCAAGGATGACGGTCTCATCGAGGTCGAGGAAGGAACTGATAGCGCGGTCCTCACGCCTGCAGACCGTGTCGTTCCGGAGGATGAGGGGGATCGGAACGAAGAATCCCTGGTCGACAAACTCCGCAATCGATTTCCCTTCTAAGTGAAGGGGTGGGCTTATTCGCCGGCCAAGGTAAGTCACCGACAGAACATGAGTGATCTCGAATCGATCCATGAGGACCACGGGGCTGCGTTCGCCGATGTCGGCGGGCGGCGGGTCGTGGAGCGGTACCGTCGTCCAGACCGTACCCGTCAAGCTGTACGGAACGGGGTCGGCGTCCGGGAAATGCCATACGGCGTGATCACTGTCGAGGGTGACGACAGGATCTCGTACGTAGACGACGTCCTCACAAATCGGGTCCCCGAATCCGACGGCGAGGGATGTTATGCGCTTCTCCTCGACCCTCAGGGGAGTATCGAAGCAGATCTCTACGTCTATACCACCGGAGATCGCGTCCTCCTGTTCACGCCGCCGGGTCGAGCAGCGTCGATCACGGAGGGCTGGGAGGTCTTTATCGAGGACGTAGAGTTCACCGTCGCGACGGATTCATTTGCCATCTTCGGGGTGCACGGACCACAGGCGACGGAGAAGGTTGCCAGCGTTCTCACCGGGGCGAGTGCACCTGAGGAGGCACTCTCGTTCGTTCGAGGATCTATCGGGGACGTGGGTGTTACGGTGGTTCGAACCGACGCCCCGACAGGCGAGGTTGGCTATGAGGTGATCTGTGCACGAGCGTCAGCAGTCGAGGTGTTCGACGCGCTCCTCAACCATGGTCGAAACGCCGTGCCGTTTGGTCGCGAGGTCTGGAATGCGCTGACGCTCGAGGCCGGAACGCCACTGTTCGAGACCGAACTTCACGGTCGTATTCCAAACGCGCTCGGGTTGGACAACGCAGTCGATTTCGAGAAGGGCTGCTATCCTGGACAAGAGGTCGTATCGCGCATCGAGAACCGTGGCCGTCCCCCGGAACGAATCGTCGGCCTTGCGCCCGACGCTCTCCCTCAGCCCAGTGCAGCAGTGTTCGCGGGTGACACAGCAGTTGGCGAAGTGACGCGTGCAGTCGAGAGCCGGGATCGTGGTCCGATCGCGTTAGCTGTTGTCATGTACGATGTCGATGGAGACCTCTCAGTGCGAGTTGCGGGAGAGGAGGTTTCCACAGCGATGGTGGACCTCCCATTTGTCGAGGGCAGCCAGCAGTCGGCCAGAGTTCCACGATACGACTGAGGTCACGCCGTCTCCTCTAGCTTTTTCTCCTCCGGGATCGACGGGTACTCCATGCCGCAGGATCGCACGCCGAACCCTCGACGGGTGGCCGTCGCCGCCTTCCTCGGGGCGATGGCTCCAGCACTTTTCGTGGGGCTGGTCTTCGACACACCACTGGTTCGTGCCACAACTGTCGGATTTCTCTTCGGCATGGGCGGTGCTCTCGCTTTTTACCTCTACTATCAGAAGACCTGATAGAGGTCCATTCTTCACCGTACGCGGGATCGAGGCTAGCGGGAAAACAGGGCCTTGAGCTGATCGACCGAGAACAGCGAACTGGGCCGATCCATGTGCACGCCGATTTTCCCCGAGAACAGCCAGAGTCCCAGTCGTTGGAGTGGGGTGGGTAACCCGTATGCGGTCCGAACGAGACCGCCGAGACGTTGCTCGCGGCGAAGTTCCCGTCGCCAGGCATCTTCGTAGTCAGTGAGCGTGCCTGGGACCCTTGGATCGATCGTCGTTGCGGCGATGTCGGCTGCCGTCATCCCATAGAGGATGCCACCGCCGGTGAACGGTTTTGTCTGCGCTGCGGCGTCACCGAGGAGGAATCCCCGGTGACTCGTCACGGAATACGGTGGGCCGATGGGAATGGCACCGGAGCACCGGCGTTCGATAGCAGCCCCGTAGCTGGAGACGAGGGCATCAAACCGGCGTGCGACGTCTTCCCCGGGTGGAGCTGCGAGACCGTATTCGACGCCAGCCTCGCCACGGGGGATTCGCCAGGAGAAAAAGCCCGGCACGTCGAGGTGGACGTCGACGAAGTTGTCGTGGTCTGGATCGGGATCGAATCCGAGGACACCATGTAGGAGTTCAGTGGGTTCCGGAAGCCCCAGCTCGCTTCGAACGCGCGAGCGGGGACCATCAGCCCCGACTACCATGTGAGTCTCGACCGTCATCTCGCGCGCTCCCTTGACCTCCACGACTACCTCGTCGGGATACTCGTGGATGCCAGTCACTGTGTGCCCGTCTCGGACGTCCGCGCCAGCATCAGCAGCTGCCGTCGCGAGGACACGATCGAGACCGACCCGATTGATCGCATTCGAGACGGCTCTATCTTTATAGAAGCGATAGGATCCGGTCTCGGGCCCTCCCGGGTGGAACCGGGCTCCGGAGATTGTGTTCTGGTGGAGGGTGTCCCGGGCGTCCTCAGGAACGTACTCCCAGAGATCGAGGCTAACGTGTCCCGAACACGCAAGTGGTTCGCCGATCTCACCTTGCTCGAAAACCAGCACGTCGTGTCCTCCCTCGGCGGCCGCCCGCGCGAATCGCGAGCCCGCCGGTCCGGCGCCGACGACCACGAAATCGTGCATGTGGTTCGATCGATGTCGGGCAACCAAATAGCTTCCCGCTCCTGGATGGCGAGTCACGCCAGCTCGAAGAATCGAATGACTTCGATCATTCCGACGCCGATGATCACGACGACGACGAGATACAGCGCACCGGTTGCGATCGGCTCGAGAACCAGCGCGATGATGCCAAGCCCGACAAACGCAAGTGCTGTCTGCACGAGCGGTACTTTCCCCATGAATAAGCCCACCATGCCGAGCCAGACAGCGCTCCCGAATAGCGTCAGCGCCAGTATCGCTGCGAGTGGGTTTAGCGCCACGAGAGGGTCCCAGTTGTGACCTCCTTTCGAGGTCACGAGAATAAAGCTACCGACCACCGGGGACGACAGTCATCGCTCGTGCCCCATGATCGCCAGCGAGAGCGTCCAGAGCGGCGTCGAGTTCGGTCCAGGAGTCTCCGCCGTCCGTCGAGTGGTAGAGTCCCTTGTTAGTGGCCGCGTAGAACTCACCTGGACCGCCGGCGGCGAGCACCGCGCGGAGGACGCCATCCCCCGTCGGGAGGCCATCGATGCGCTCCCAATGTTCGCCCTGGCGTCTGTACACATACGCCTCGGCAGTCTCCGCACCGCCATGTCCGTGAGCCGCACCTGCGCCATGTGCCGACGATACGAGCA
The DNA here is from genome assembly GCA_964510865.1 of uncultured Halobacteriales archaeon. Taxonomy (GTDB): domain Archaea; phylum Halobacteriota; class Halobacteria; order Halobacteriales; family Hikarchaeaceae; genus CAZEDI01. The sequence continues at coordinate 41,076 of CAZEDI010000004.1, read as the reverse complement.
CGCGATTCGGATCGCCTCGGTCGACAGCGAGTCCCCAGACATAGCGGTGGTCGAGGCCCGCTTGTGGCTGCGTCCACGATTCGCCACCGTCGTGGGATTCGGCGTAGCCGTCGCCTGCCGCCGAATATACTCTTCCAGCGGCGTCCGGGTGGGTCGCCAGCGTGTGATTATCGAAGTTGCTCCCCGGGGGACGATCGATCCAGGAGTCCCCAGCGTCGGGGGTCACGAGCAGCGCACCAGCCTCTATCCCGACATAGACGCGCTCTGCATCGTGCGGGTCGATCTCGATCCACCGGACGTGGTGGGTGTATGGTCGCGGGGGGAACGACCAGTCGCTCGCCGATTCGAGGTCCATGATCCCCTCGATCCGTTCCCAGCTGTCACCACCATCAGCCGAACGAAAGAGCGCACTCGGCTCGGTTCCTGCCCAGATCGTGTCGGGATCATTCGGATCAATCGCGACGGACATGACCGACACCCCGTCCTCGACGCCGCGTCGCCGTGCGGTTTCCGAGTCTTCCCCGGGGTCGATAGCTTCGTCACCGACGCGGTCCCATGTATCACCGCCATCGATCGAGCGGAACAACCCAGTATCAAACGTTCCACAGAACACGCGGTCCGGTGTATCCGGGTGGACTGCCAGGCACTCCGGGTGCTGTTCTGTGAGGCGCTCGTGAACGGTGGGGATGCCCGTTGGCTCGTCGACGATCAGAAACCCGTCGCGTGTTGCGATATGGATGGTAGTCACGGTTCCCAGTAGGGGCGAGACGACGAAAAAGGTGGGCAGTTTTCGGACGCGTCAGTCGTCGCTTGCGGCCACCGTGCGCTCTTCGTCTCCCTCAGCAGCGGACTCGCGATCGCTGCGGGGCCCTTCGAGGTCGACGCGTGGGAGCTTGTCCCGGAGGTAGTGTCCGGTATAGGATTCGTCGGTGCGGGCCACTGCTTCGGGCGTCCCTGTCGCGACCACTTGTCCACCCGCTTCACCGCCTTCAGGACCGAGATCGATGACGTGGTCGGCGTTCTTCACCAGGTCCAGTTCGTGTTCGATCACGACCGCCGTGTTTCCGCGGTCAGTCAGCCGATGGAGGACATCGATCAGTTTGCGTTCGTCCGCTTTGTGAAGTCCAGTGGTCGGCTCGTCGAGGAGATAGAGAGCTTCGCCGGAATCCTTCTTCCCCAGCTCTTCAGCGAGCTTGACCCGCTGTGCTTCACCGCCCGACAGTGTGGTCGACGGCTGGCCGAGCTTCATATACTCGAGACCGACGTCTTCCAGTAACTGTAACCGTCGGCGGATCTGGGGGTGTTCCGCGAAGAACTCCCGTGCCTCCTCTACGGTCATTTCCAGGACGTCGGCGATGGTGGCTCCCTTGAACTCGACATCGAGCGTCTCGTCGTTGTACCGGTCGCCGCCACACTCCTCACAGGGAACGTATACGTCCGAGAGGAAGTTCATCTCGATCTTTACGTCTCCCTGGCCGCCACATTCCTCACAGCGACCACCTTTGACGTTGAACGAGAACCGCCCCTTCTCGTAGCCGCGCTGCTTGGCGAGCGTGGTTTGTGCATATAGCTCGCGAATATGATCGAAGACCCCGGTGTATGTCGCCGGATTCGATCGTGGCGTCCGACCGATCGGACTCTGATCGATCAGCCGAACGGTCTCGATCTCCTCCAGCCCGTCAATATCGTCGTGTTCACCGGGCTCGACAGAGGTGTTGTTATTCATCCGACGTGCGAGTCCCTTATAGAGCACCTCGTGGACGAGCGTGGATTTACCGGATCCGGAGACGCCGGTCACTGCGGTGAACGTCCCCAACGGGATGTTGACATCGAGATCGTCCAGATTGTGTTGTCTCGCACCCCGAATCGTAAGTACCCCGTCGGGCTCTCGGCGCTCATCAGGCACGGGGATCGACTTCCGTCCCGCCAAGTAATCACCAGTACGTGAGTCTTCGGCCTCCATGACCTCCTCGACCGGCCCATTGACGACCACTTCGCCACCGTGTCGCCCGGGACCAGGTCCCAGGTCGATCACGTTGTCGGCACGCCGCATCGTCTCCTCGTCGTGTTCGACGACGATGAGCGTGTTTCCGAGATCACGTAATTCCTCGAGTGTGTCGAGCAATCGGTCGTTGTCGCGCTGGTGGAGGCCGATCGAGGGCTCGTCGAGGACGTAGAGCACGCCGACGAGCCCCGACCCGATCTGCGTCGCCAGCCGAATCCGCTGAGACTCGCCTCCCGAGAGAGTCGAAGCCTCCCGGTCCAGCGTGAGGTAATCGAGCCCCACCTCGCACATGAAGCCGAGTCTCGCGCGAATCTCCTTGAGGATCTCCTCGGCGATATGACGATCGCGCTCGGACAGCTCCTCTTCCACCCCTTCGAAGTGAGCGAGGGCATCGCCGATAGCCATCTCACTCACGCCGGTGATGGACGTCCCGATCACCTCCACGGCACGGGATTCGGGTTTCAACCGTGTTCCGTCACAGTCTGGACACGTGGTCACGGCCATGTATTCCTCGATATGCTCGCGTGTCCCGTCGCTGTCGGTCTCGATGTGGCGACGCTCGAGGTTGGGGATTACCCCTTCGAAGGGCTGCTCTTTGTGTCGAGTCCCGTTCCGGGTCGTCCACTCAAAGACGACGTCTTCGCGGGTCCCCCAGAGGAACGCATCCTGGACATGGTCGTCGAGATCCTCGAACGGTGTCTGGACACGGACGCCGAAGTGCTGGGCCACCGAGTTCAGTCGGCGGCGGTAGTAGGTTCGATTGTAACTCCACGGTTCGAAGACGTGTTTGAGTGGCTTCTCCGGGTCCTGGACGACGAGATCGGGGTCGACCTCTTTCGTCTCGCCGATCCCCTCGCACGCGGGACACGCCCCATGGGGAGAGTTAAACGAGAACGATCGCGTCTCGATCTCCGGCAGGTCGATCCCACAGTGGGTACACGCGAGCTCCTCCGAGAATTCGACGACGAGCCGGTCGTCGTCCACGTCGGTTGCCTCCTCAGCATCAGGATCCGCAAGATCCCCCGTCGCCCGGGCGGTTGCCCCGCCCAGTCCGACACCCTCGGGAGGATCCGGGAGAATCACCTTCACCACCCCATTGGCTTCCTCAAGCGCCGTCTCGACGGAGTCGGTAATCCGGGACCGTGCGTCCTCCTCCACGACGACTCGATCGACCACAACGTCGATGGTGTGATCGTAGTTCTCGTCGAGATCTGGCCGATCTGTCGCGAGATCGTAGACCGTGCCATCGACTTCGACCCGGGAGTATCCCTCGCTCACCAATTCGTCGAAGAGGTCCTCGAACGCGCCTTTCTGATCACGGACGACTGGCGCTGCAATCTTTAGTCGCACGCCCTCTGGGAGTTCGAGGATCCGTCTGACCATCTGCTGGGCACTCTGCTCGCCCACCTCACGACCACACTCTGGACAATGTGGTGTGCCGATCCGGGCGTACAGAAGTCGGAGATAATCGTGGAGTTCCGTGACCGTCCCGACCGTCGAACGCGGGTTGTTCGCGGCGTTCTTCTGATCGATCGAGATTGCGGGCGACAGTCCCTCGACTGCCTCGACCTGCGGTTTGTCCATCTGGCCCAGGAAGTTCCGGGCATACGCGCTGAGGGACTCGATGTATCGTCGCTGTCCCTCCGCGTAGATCGTCTCGAACGCGAGTGAGGATTTCCCGCTCCCGGACAATCCTGTAACGACGTTGAATGCTTCCCTGGGAATCGTGACGTCGAGGTCTTTGAGGTTATGCTCCTCGGCCCCCCGTACCTCGATAACGTCCTCGCTCATCTACTCCATCCTCATGGTTCCCGGGGGTGAAACATTGTCGGTTGAGGATCCATACTCCCCCATTTCGTTCTCCCTGAGCGAGGTTTCGAGGTGCGCCAGTGCCCCCAACCACAGCAAGACCTCGGAGGGAGACGGGACAGAAATCGACCGACCGTTAGCTCCGATCGTTGGATGACGGCAGGTGGGGGATGAGCCAGGAGAGGAAGGCGTCCTGGCTCCGGGATTGCAGCCATACGCGTCCGGGCCCAGTAAACCGGCATACGAGCCCTTCTCCCGAGAAGAGCGTGGATTTCAGCCCACCAACCCGGTTCACCGTGAAGTCCGTGCTTCCATCGAATGCGACGATGTGTCCCGTGTCCACGACGTACTCTTCACCTGGTCCTAGCTCGACTTCCTCGATCGCACCGTAACTCGAGAGAAACGCATTGCCGTGCCCCTTGAGTTCGAGCAGGAAGAGCCCCTCGCTCCCGAAGAAGGTCTTCGCGCCACCAAAACTCGTATCGAGTTCGAGTGCTGGGTCGGAGGCCAAATATGACCCGGACTGGACGAGCAGACGACCGTCGAGTCGTTCGTGGATCACGTCGCCTGGCAGGGCTGGGGCCACGGAAACATGTCCAGGATTCTCTGCGGTGAACACATTTTGGAAAAAGCTCTCGCCACCGAACACGGAACGCTTCAGCGAGGATACGATGCCACCGCTCGACTCCGTTTCGATCTGTATGCCTGGTGAATGGCTCACCATTGCTCCTGCCTCGGCTCGGAGGCGTTCTCCGTGTTCGAGGTCGATAGTGGCAAGCGCGTAGGACGGCTGGTGCGTGATCTGGTGATCCATGCATCTGGGCAGGCGCCCAGGGTGCTTTCTCCTTTGGGTGGCTTGCAGTGACATATCGCACAGGCACCTGAGCGAATGAGTCACACGGACCCGAGTAAGTGCTCGGGGAAAACAGGTGATGTTTTGTGCGGGGGAGGTCGTAGACTTGCGTGATACACCGAGAAACGATGGCAATGGGTTACTACGCTGGAGTCGATCTCGGCGCGACGCACGTCCGTGCGGCCGTTGCGGACGACGAGGGACAACTCCTCGCGATAGATCGGCGTGAAACTCCCCAGGGACCTCGCGGCGTGGATGTCACTGAGGCTGTCCTCGAAGGACTCCGGACGGTCTGCGCCGAGGTCGGTATCGATCCTACCTCGGTGACGGCAGCTGGCATCGGGAGCATCGGCCCCTTAGACCTCGCCGCTGGAACGGTCGAAAACCCGGCGAACCTCCCCGACGAGATCGATCGCATCCCGATCCGCGATCCCGTACGCGATATGCTAGGGACGGAGGATGTGTATCTTCACAACGACACGACGGCGGGCGTGATCGGTGAGCGATACTACAGCGAGCCCAACCCCGACGATATGGTGTACGTCACTATCTCCTCCGGGATTGGTGCCGGTATCGCCGTGGACGGGAAGGTTCTCATGGGCTGGGACGGCAACGCGGGCGAAGTCGGCCACTTCGTGGTGGACCCCGAGCGTCGCCGGACCTGTGGTTGTGGGAAGGATGGTCACTGGGAGGCGTACTGCGCTGGGAGCCATATCCATCGCTATGCCCGGCAGATCCACGAAGAAGAAGGGATCGAAACGGGGCTCCCGCTCGACGATCCTGATTTCGCCGCCCCTGACGTGTTTGCGGCTTCCGACGACCCACTCGCGACAGAGACCATCGACCGTGTTGCGGAGTGGAACGCAATCGGCGTCGCTAACCTGGTCCACGCCTACGCGCCGCTCGTAATCGCCTTCGGAGGCGCGGTCGCGCTGAATAATCCCGACCAAGTGATCACACCGATCACGGAACGCGTCCCGGACATGGTGATGAGCAATGTCCCGGAGATCCGTGCAACGGAACTCGGCGACGACGTAATCCTCTACGGCGCGGTTGCCAGTGCGCTAACCGGCGGCCTTAGCGGTGACGCCGCGCGGTAGGTTCCCGTGGTCTCACCTCATCGATCGTCGACAGGGTTTTTGCCGTCGCTTCCTCGGGAGGACCCGTGAACCGCCGTGTCTTTCTCTCGCTCGCTGTCGCCGGTACAGGGTCTGTTTGTTCTCTCGGACCGGCGTTGGCCGCTGATAGCACACCTTCAGACTCACCATTCCGCCTTCTCGGTACACTCGACGTCGACGGCGCCAAGGAGGCGGTCGTGGGTGAGGACGGCGAGACTGTCTTCGTCGCGACAACGGATGGATTCGCCGTGGTCGACGTTGGCGACCCGTCGAACCCAACACTCCTTGCCGAGCATCGTGATCTCCTCGCTGACCGTGAGACTGGTCCGCTCCGGGAGGTGTACGATGTCGCGGCCGCTGGCAATCGTCTGCTCGTCGTGGGGCCTGCACACGGGTCTCACTCCCTCAATGCGGCGCTCGTTTTCGACGTGAGCAATCCCAAAAACCCCGCGATCCAGGTCGTATACGAGACCGACTACGCGATCCACAACGCCTTCTTGAACGGTAGTTTCGCCTACCTCACCGAGAACGATGGACAGACGAATAGTGTCGTCATCGTCGACGTGACAGTGCCGACGGAAGTGAGTCGGTGGTCGATCGTCGATCGCGACGCTGGATGGCGCGACGTCCCGTCACCACTTCGCACAGTTCATGACGTCTGGGTCGGCAATGAGGTAGCCGTACTCGCCTACTGGGATGCGGGAACTGTTCTCCTCGACGTCTCCGATCCTGGCTCCCCGTCATTTCTCACCCGCATCGGCGAGCGAGAACCAGCGGACCTGGCTGATGTCGATGAGACCGAGGCTAACGTCCTCCCGGGTAACCACCACTACGCCCGTCTCAACCCTGCGGGGGACCTCCTCGCGATCGGACGGGAAGCGTGGTCCCCTGACCCTGACCGTGCGCCAGGAGGGATTGCACTCTGGGATGTCTCGACACTGACGGCCCCAGCGCGACTGGGGGAGATAGCCCCTCCGCAAACGGCTGACCCCTCCATAGGGGGAACGTGGACAACAGCACACAACTTCGATCTGGAGGACGGGCGCCTCTACTCCTCGTGGTATCAGGGCGGGGTGAAGATACACGATGTGAGTAACCCGGAGATGCCTGTAGAGCTAGCATGGTGGCGCCAGCCCACCGTCTCCCGCTTCTGGACCGCCCAGCGTGCCGACACGTGTGTCGTCGCGAGCAATATGGGTATTTCTGGGAGCATTGGATCGATTTACACGTTCCCCGATCGCCCCGGGACCCAGCCGGATCCCCCGTCACTTACTGGGACACCTACCCGCTCTGTTGCGTCGCCAACGACACCTGAACACACAGCCGAAAGCTCGGTGACGAGTAACCCGCATGTGTCTTCCCACACGACGCCTGTCGCTACGCCTACCCCCGACGCTCCGTCCACGTCGACTGCATCCCCCGGCTCACCGACTGTCACTGATGGCCAGCCTGGGTTCGGTGTAGATGCGATTATTGCCGCGCTCGGGATCGGTGCCGTCTTGCAGTATGTGCGCTCGTAATTAGCTGAGTGCTCCCCCGACAGCCTCGGCAACCTGCTCTGCTTTCCTCGCGAGTGGTTCACTCACGTCACCCTGGGTAACAGCCACGCGAAGCTCGTCGTGGTCAACACGTTCAACCATCCCGTCGGGTCGCTGTACGACGTCGACGTACAGGTCAACGTACCTGGCCTCTGTTGGGAATACTTCTACTGGTGTACAGACGTTCACATAGGTACCCTTCGTCTCTCCTGCATCACTGTGGTACGTTGTTGGATACCACCACCGGCCTTCTCGGAACGTCGTGGTCGCCACGTCCCCGGCTTCTTTTGGTGTTCCGAGCGCATCGTATCGGCCACCTCCGCGCAGTTCGCGTTTCACGATCACCGTCTCACCGTCACGGTCGCTCACTGTACCTTGCCCGAGGGAAATGACGCTCCCGTCGGGTTTTCCGTGAACGATCTCGATCTCTTCACCACGTGACGGGCCGAATTGCCCGAATGTCGCTTCAGCGGGGAATGTCCCGTCGCCGATCAGAATGTTCGCTGACTCCTCATCAGCCTGTCCAGCGAGCCGTTCGACGAAGTCGACGGCGGTACTCGCTCCACGACCCCCGGCCTTGATCCGGTGGTGCCCGGTCATCGTCGGTGTGACCTCTCGCCGGTGTTCGTCGAGCGCGAACCGCGACTCGCGACCGAACCAGATCCAGGTAGTCCCACGACCGAGTCCGTCGTCTTGGTCATCACACTCTTCGACAAGGGTGACAGTCGACGACAGCGCTGCATCGAGATCTTCGAGGCTTGCATTCGACGCCCCTTGGTTCCAGCGGACACCCCACTCCTCGGGAATCTCTGTCGGCAGCATCTCCGTTATTCTTGACAGTTCTTCCGCACGCTCCTCCTCGTCAACGTCCGCCATGACACCACTGGCACCCCGGACGAGATCGACGATCCCGCCGAAGGCACGTACTTCTGTACTAACGCCGGGCCGTCGGTCACCCCAGGGGGATCTCGGTTCGTGGATTTGGACGACGTACGTCTTCCCTTCATCGACATAATCATCGGCGTCATCATACGAAAGAAAGCCCTGGCGCTGTCCCATGTCGACGATCGCCCCGCTCCCCAGCGTATCGATCACGTCGGCTTCAACGATCGTTCCGAGCGGAGTAGTATCCTCCCACGCAAATGTATCGAGGTCTATACTCCCGAGAGTCTCTGCGACCTGTTCGACGCCGGCAGTGTCGCCGATGATCCCGACACCCTGCCGGTCACTAGTCGTCTCGATCGAAACGTCATGTGGTGCAGGGACGAACGTCTCGTCGAACCGTTGCTGGATAGGATCGGATGCCTGGACGACCTCGAAAGGACCGGAGAGACGTTCAGTGAGCGCAGTGGCGTAGATACCCCGGAGTCGGATACGGATCACGCTAGCATCCTCCACTGACTGCCACCCATGGATTTCGGTTTGATGTCAGGGGGTTTGAATCGGTCGACTACGACGATCGCTGACTGGCGGTGTGTGGTCAAAACGCGCTCTTATCACCATGCTGGGGAACGTTTACAGTCCGACCAGACGAAATGAACGTCATGGGCGGTGACGTTCCTGGAGACGATTCAACGGATAACGAGTCGGCCGAATCCTTCCAGAATAACGGGCCTGACGGTGAGTATCAGGGGGATGTTCACCGTGATACGCGAGACCCGATCGAGGCAGCAGCCGACGAGACGCATGATCTCTACGACATTGCGACGTGGGAACCCCGATCGGTCCTCGATCGCTTTGCCGTGGGACTCCACACCGCGCTGCTCTCCCGCGGGCGCACTGTGTTAGTCGTGATGGCCTTGGCGATCGTTATCGCCGAGTTTGCGCTCGTTGCAGTCTCTATCGCGGACGAGCCAGTCGTCGGTCTCTACGTCTTCCTCTCCGTCGTTCCAGCTTTTGGTATCGCTGCGTACGTCTGGCGGGCCGACGTCACGAAGCGTGAACCGTTGGGGAATCTCGTCGTCACGTTTCTGTTCGGCTTCCTCTTCGCGGGCTTCGCAGCGATCGTCAACACCGTCTTGCAAGGATATTTCCAGTTCATTCCGTGGATCGGCCTCATCCTCTTCTTCTTCATCGTGGTCGCTCCCGTTGAGGAATTCGTGAAGTGGCTCGCCATTCGGTTGTACGCCTATCCGAGCAGGAGTTTCGACTCGGTCATCGACGGGGCCGTATACGGGGCAATCGCCGGTCTCGGCTTCGCGACCATCGAGAACTCGCTATACATCGTCCAGCGGTACCTCGAAACCCAACAGATGGGGTCGCCAGAGGCTGGCGTGGGGGCCGTCATCGGTATCGCGGCCCTCCGCACGTTCGCGGGTCCGGGCCATGTCTTGTACGCGGCGTTCTCGGGCTACTACCTCGGCCTCGCAAAGTTCAATCCCGGGGACAGGGGTCCAATCATCGTCAAAGGGCTGGTGATCGCCGTCGGTCTTCACGCCATATACAACACGGTGGTCACGCACCTTGGCCCGATCTTGGCGCTAACCGGTAATCCGACCGGCCACGGTATCGCGTTCATCGGGTTCGTTCTTGTTTACGACGGTGCGATCGCTTACGTGCTCGTCAGGAAAATCAGGCGCTATCGGGCTGCGTATCGGGAGAGCGGCGCGGGAACGCCGCAACACAAGACGGGGACAGCATCTGTCGATCGAGTTTCAGCGGAAGGAGATACTCCCGATGGTGGGGACATGGATGAGGTTGATCGAACCTAACGATCCACCTCGCCATCTCGATCGAAGAACCGTTCAACACAGCTGTTCGACGTATTTTGCGAGGACATCGACCTCGACATTGACCATGTCTCCAGGCTCGAGTGCGGAAAACGTCGTTTTTTCGTACGTCGCAGGGACAATGGCCACCGAGAATGTGTCGTCATCACGTGAGGCAACGGTGAGGCTCACGCCGTCGAGCGAGACAGACCCTTTCTCGACAACGTATTGATCCCACCTGGTATCGAGGGCAAAGACGTACATCCAGTCTTCACCAATTGATTGGATCGATCGAACCTCGGTTCTGGCGTCGACGTGGCCCTGGACCAGGTGACCATCGAACCGACCGTCCGCGGGCATGGCTCGTTCGAGGTTGACGCGATCACCGACAGATCGCTCACCTACCGTCGTCCGTTCGATCGTCTCCGCAGACAGGAACACCTCGAATCCCCGGTCCGCTGCCGTGTCCTCGACGGTCAGACAGGCACCGTCCACGCTGACACTCTGCCCCTGCGTTAGCTCCTCGGTGAACGGCGCTGTGATCCAGAGGCGACGCCCATCCGCTGTGGTATCGACGGCTGCTATCTCGCCAGCCGCCTCGATGATACCGGTGAACATAGTGATCTTACTGGGTGCCCGGCTCGAAAGCGTTCCGCCACCGGCGAGTGACTCGCAACGGGTAAGGACGTGGCGAGGCCGCAGGAACGACGCGTTCGTGAATCCGGTTGTTCACGGCGTGGGGACCTCGACCGTCGCCGCGAGGAGTTCCTCGATTGTCTCCTCGCGAGGTTCGTTGCAGAGCAGCACGTCGAGCGGGAGTGTGGGAGCCCCGTTGATGAGATTCTCGAGCACGACCAGACGTTCGCGTGCACGACTCATCCCCACGTAGAACACGCGGCGTTCGTTGTCGGTGAGGATAGGTACACTCCCTCCCCTCGACTGGAACTCCGTCCCTGCTGGGAGATCGTCCGGGTCTGCGGTTGCGGACATCTGCTCGACGACCTTCTCGGTGAGATCCGTCGCGACAAAAACGTGGTCGGCTTCGCGGCCCTTCGCGGAGTGAATGGTTCCCACACGGACGCGGTCCTTCGGCGTATCCTGAAATTCACCGGTGAAATACGCCCGCATACTCTTCTTCTGGACGTTCGTAACTTTCCGAACCATGTCCGCTGCAGAACCAGGACCGGGCATGAACGGGGCGATATCCTTGATGGTGTCAGGTGCGATTTCGATTTCCTCGAGCCCGTCGGCGTCGGATTCCTCCTCGCGGTCGTCAACGAGGTCAAAGAGTTCGTCACGCTCGTTCGAACCGAATGCGGAGTCGACGAGCATGTCCGCCACCCGTCTGGCTTGGAGACCAGTTACTGATTCGTCGCTCTCGATTCGCTCGACTGCCTCGACGTAGTCCGCGAGCCGGTCAGTCCACATTCGTCCATCAGTCATCACCTGGAATGGGATACCAGACTTGACAAACTCGTCAATGAAGTCAAACATCTGATAGCGCGCCCGGAATAGTACCATCACGGACCCATCATCACTTTCGACCGTATGCTGGACGTTTCGCGAGAGATCGAGGATAGAGGGATCCTGGATGAATTCCACCTCCCCTCCGTCTTTACGAGGTGACAGGTTCTTCTCTTGGCGTTCATCGATGTGGCGGATGGTTCGTTGGACCACGCGGAGGATCTTCGATGGAAGGCGGTAGGACGTATCGAGAATGACGTCTTCTCCTCCCTCATTCAGGAGGAGCTTCGGATCGGCGCCTTGCCACGCATATACGACCTGGTCGTCGTCGCCTGCGATTAGCGTCTTCTCCATGTGCGGCTTCCACTCTTCGTACACGTCGTACTGTAGTTGCGTAATGTCCTGGAATTCGTCGATCACGAGATGACTGACAGCGGGCAATAAGGATCGCTGCTTCACCCGCTCTAGCATGTCCGCGAACCCGATGACGTCGTTTTCTCCTTTGTAGGTCCGCCACCCGCGGATCGCTTCCGGCACCGATAGCCTGTCGTCGTCAGACGGCCAGGTCGGGGTGTACTTGTTTCCTTCCTGGGCATTCGGATCTATGTCGGGTGGGAGTCGCACTTCATCGACGTTCCACTGAAAGGGAACGTCGTACCACCCTCCCACGTCACGGCGAGTCCGTTGAAGCCATTGGCTCGTTGCGATCACCTTGTTACCAAGCGCGGTCGATCGAGCCGTCCGGCGACCACCGCTTTTATACTCGTCCTCGTATTCCAGCCCGAACTCCTCACAAAACGCCTCCTTGTCGTCTTCGTCAACAACGTCTCCACGAGAGAGGTTGAGCAGATCGTATGCCTTGGCGTGCATCGTACAGACATTACCGCGGAGCGATCGGGGGCTACGGTCCAAGCGCTCGGCGAGTCGTTCGCGCACCTCCGCCGCTGCTGCTCGAGTGTAGGAGACTAAGAGAAGGTCATCGATTTCGACACCTGACTCCAGGAGCTCGTCGACCCGGTTCAAGAGAGCAGTCGTCTTCCCGCTTCCCGGCCCGCCGAAGAGTCTGACTGTATGTGTCTTGCCCACGTCGGCATCGGTCATTGCACAGTCACAGGCCGCGGAACGTCATAAAGGATTTGACATTCCAGTCATGGGTTGGCGTTCCTGCTATCGATCCCGGCAACTTGTGAGGAGAGACACCTGTCACAGGCTACCACTTTCTACCGTGTGCCGGGTCGAGGTTCGCTCAATCCCCGACCACGTCTGTCTCGTGAGAATGCCAGCCACAGACACTACACTCTACAGCGTCGAGGTCGTGGATACCACCGCAGTCTGGACACTGTTTCTTGTTATAGCTCCGGTCCCAGGTTTCCGGTACGTCGTGTCCACGTTGTTCGAGGAACCGATCAAACATATCGTCCCCGGATGCGGTCGCCATACAGGCTATGGTATGGTACAGCATAACATAAAAGTTCACCATGGAGCCAAATCTGCGACCACCAGTGCGAGACACTGACGGGTCGATCCCTCTATATATCGTAGAGGTCCCCGAATTTCGACGTTGCGTACTTGATGAAGTAATCAGCCGTGAATTCCTCACCCGTCGCTTCTTCGATCAGGTCCGGGGTGGTGTAACGACAGCCATGGCGGTGGACCTTTTCGCCCATCCATTCACGCAGGGGGTCGAACTCCCCTGCCCGGACCATGCTATCGACATTCCCGAGGTCCTGGCGAAGGTGGTGATCGAGCTGGGCAGCGAGGACGCTTCCGAGCGAATAGGTCGGGAAGTAACCGAATGACCCATGGCTCCAGTGGATGTCTTGGAGACATCCCTCCGCGTTCGTTTCGGGACGGACGCCAAGGTACTCCTCCATGGTGTCATTCCAGACCTGTGGGACTTCGGCAACGTCGAGATCACCACGAATGAGATCGCGTTCGATCTCGAATCGGAGGACGATATGCATGTGATACGTCAGCTCGTCCGCTTCAACGCGGATGAGGTTCTCGGGATAGATCTGATTCGCCGCTTCGTAGGCTTCGCGGGACGTGGCAGCGTCGAGGCCATTAAAGTGCTCTCGGAGGGTGTCGAGATGGCGATCCCAGAATGCCGTCGTTCGTCCGACATGGTTCTCCCAGAACCGGGACTGGGATTCGTGAACCGTGAGATCCCGCGACGACCCGAGTGGTGTTCCGAACGCGTCCTGTGGAAGACCGAGAGTGTAACTCGCGTGACCGAACTCGTGGATTGTCGCCGTGAGCGCGCCAAGCGGATCGGATTCGTCAAAGCGGGTCGTGATTCGGCAGTCGAACTGATTCCCCGAGGTAAACGGGTGTGAGGACGTATCGAGACGACCACGGCCCCAGTCATAGCCAAGGTCATCCAAGATCGCTCGCGACACCGCTTCCTGGGCTGCCTCGGGGTAAGTCTCGCCTTCGAACAGGGATGCGAGGTCGGCATCGGCATTATTGAGGTCGTCGATGAGTGGGACGAGAGCATCCCGCAAGCGGGTGAGAATTCGTTCAGCCGTATCGAGATCTATATAGGGCTCGTAGTCATCGAACAGTACCTCGTATGGGTCTTTGTCCGGGTCGATGTGCTCGGCGTACTCCCGCTTGAGTTCGATGAGTTCCTCTAGAGTGGGAGCAAATAACTCGAAATCGTCCGTTTCCTTCGCCTCTTCCCAGACCGGGAGGGCCTCCGAACTTTTCCGGGAGATTTCCTCGACTACCTCTTGTGGCACACGGTCGTTTCGGCGGTGCTGTCGATCGATCTCCCGAACGACGGCGGCCTGTTTGCCCGTGAGGTCGGTACCATCCAGCGTATCGAGCCAGTCCGCGACGTCGTCGTCGGTTAGGAGTTCGTGACTGAGTCCCGAAATCGTCGATTGTTGTTTCGATCGCGCCGGGGTTCCAGCGTCCGGCATCGTCACTTGTTGGTCCCAACTGAGGACACCCGATGCAGACTGGAGGTACGAAATCCTGCGATAGTGTTCGAGCAATTGCTCGTAGGCGTCAGGCGCCTCAGCTGATTCGGCTTCTGCCATACCACTTCTTGGGACGGGCACGTCAAGTATCTCAGCCCCCCGGTGAAACCGTCAGGAGAGTGGTGGCCGAACCGTTGCGAACGACAAGGGTCCACGATACGATCTACTCGACGACAACTGCTCCTTTCATCCCCATTGCTTCGTGGGGGACACAGACGTACTTGTGGGTCCTAGTAGTGTCGAATCGGTGGCTGAATGTATGACCAACCTCGTCGGTCAGCTGACTTTCGAACGATCCATCCTGTGCGACGACGTTGTGCATATCTGCGACCCACTCCCAGGTAACGGTCGTGCCTGGACTCACCTGTACAGCTGCAGGGTCGAATCCGTACGGGCCACCATTGGCTTGCGATCCGACCTCGACGACGATCTCTGATTCACCTGTTCGGTCGACGACGCCGTCGAAGTTGTCAACATTATCGAACCACCCATCGAAGTCGTCGTCACTCGCCGGAGGTCCCGACGCGGTTTCCATTGGGTCGAAGATGTCTGGATTCGGTTCACCTTCGACGTCGATGATAGCCATACAGCCTTTGCGGGCGACACGTGAAAGCGCGTGATCGACCAGTTTCACTGGCCCGGGAACGGGTGTATGTAGCGTCGCAATACAGGTCGAGCCAGGGAGGACGGGCGTGGTTTGGACATTCCGGTGGGGGTCACTCTCGATCGCTCCTTGTGGCCAGACCTCATCCCAGACCGACCCGATGGGGTGGAAACTCGAGGTGAGGTTTGGACCACCCACGGCGAAGTAGATCCGCACCGACTCGCCCCGTTGCATCTGCAACTCGTTGTAGCCATCGGGTCCGATTGCATACTTCTCACCATTCATCAGGACATAGGTCGGATTCTCGCGCTGCATGCCGCCGAAATCGAAGTCGTGATGCCCTTCATCACCGGGATTGCCGGTCGTATAGAGTTCGTGCTGGCCAAGGTAGAACTCGTGGTCGACGGATGGGAGGCCGTCTTCGGGCTCGATCAGGATCGCGCCGAACATCCCACTCGAGATGTGGTAGTCTAGATTCGGGACGGCACAGTGATAGATGAACAGCCCTGGATAGGTGGCCGTGAAGCGAAATGACTTCGTCTCACCTGGGGCGACGAGTGACGCCTCGGCTCCGCCGCCCGGACCACGAACCGCGTGCAGATCGACATTGTGCGGCATCGAATTCGATTCGTGATTGGTAACGGACACAGTGACGCGATCCCCGACCCGGGCCCTGAGCATCGGCCCCGGAATCTGCCCGTCGAACGTCATATACGTGTAGGTAACGCCGGGTTCGACCTCGGCAACGAGTTCTCGGGTCGTAAGTTCAACCGACAATTCTGCAGGGCCGTCCCTGTCTATCGGGCCAGGGATATCTGTCGGATCTGCCGCGATGCGATCGACGTCCGTGGTGGCAACCGTGTTCATATTTGGTTGCGTCGGGGTACGTGTTGCAGTCGGCTCCTCGGTTCCAGTATTGGTTGGCGCACTGATACAGCCGGCAACCGATCCCACGGTACCGAGACCGAGGGCTGTCAGGACACGACGACGTGTCGTTTCTGGGATCGTTGTCATTGGAACTCCCTCCACACATGATGGTCCGCGATCACGAGGGAAAGGAGGGGTTGCACATTCTCAGGATTCGAGAATGACCGAAACGTGTCTTCCGTGTCTGGCGAGGTTCCTACTTCTCGATCGTCCTCTGTGTCGAATCAGTCACGAATGATCGAGGGAGCCGAGAAACGTCAGGTGTCCGTAGCCGTCCATGTCTCCGCCACGCTACGGTAAATCTCGCTACATCGTTCAAGCACCTCTAGCGAAACGCTCTCCTCAGCAGTGTGCGCTTCGCCCAGCTCCGCTGGCCCACAGATGACACATGTCGTTCCTCCTCGAGCGAGCCACCCCGCGTCGGTTGCATGGGGTTTGACGACTGCTTCGGGGCTACCCGATTGGGCTCCGTCAGCAGCCCGACGCACCACATCTGCGAATGCACGGTTGTCGCAGGCCATCGGGGGGAGGTCCTGGTCGACGTGCCAGGACACGCCGTCGACAGCCTCGACGTCGTCGAGCGACACACGCTGACCGGGGACAGTTCGTTCGTCGACGGTTATCTCACAGGTCTCGGGAATCACGTTCCATGCAGAGCCGCCTTCAATTTCTGTGACAACGACGCTCCCCGACACGGCGTGCCCGAGAACGGTTGTATGGGGGTATTCAAGCTCACGGACGATGTCGATAGCCTCACACGCACGGTAGATGGCGTTCTCGCCGGCGTCAGGTTCGCTCGCGTGAGCGGCAGACCCCGTGGCGGTGATCGTACTCCCTCGTCGTCCCTTGTGAGCGATCGCGACATCGGTAACGCCTGGTGCGGAGTACCCTGTCGAGCCCTCCCCGACGATGGCGTAGTCTGGGGTAAACCCGCGATCGACCGCAGCCTGTGCACCGAGACCGCCCTGCTCCTCCGCGACAAAGGACGCGAAAACGAGTTCATCCGCCGGGTCGGCATCCCGGAAAGCGTACAACATCGCGGCGACGGCGCCCTTCATATCCGCCGAGCCACGGCCGTACAGACGGCCATCCTGGTCGAAGACTACGTACTGCTCATCGTCGACCTGTGACTGGTCTGGTGGGACCACGTCGTGGTGCCCGACGAGTGCAAGCGACGCAGAACCCGTCCCTTTCCTGGCAATCACGTTTCCCCCACCGTCACCGTCCGGCACCCCACCATCACGTGTCACGGTCGCGTCCGTATGCGTGTGCAACCACTCCTCGATGACGTCTCCCACCTCCATCTCGTCTTCGTGGCTGGGGATCGACACGAGGTCGCGGGCGAGATCGGCGATTGTCATACCCCTCCTGCGGTCGGACTTCACAAGAGACTTGTCCGGTATCGGTGAATCGACCTCCCATGGACGGTACTGCGCCGCGAGACCTCCTCCGGACGTACGTCATCGGTTTCTGTATGGGAACCGCGGACGGCGTCCCCGGCGTCTCCGGCGGGACGATCGCCCTTATTGCCGGTGTCTACTCGCGCCTCATTGACGCGATCACTGCGCTGACACCACGAAACGGCATTCGGTTTCTTTCGGCGTTTCTCCCACCCGACCGTGACGCAATTCGCGACGTCCTCGCAGACATCGATGCGGTCTTCCTCCTTCCACTGGGCGTGGGCGTCATTACTGCTATCGTGCTCGTGACCCGCGTTGTGGACTACGCGAACGAACACTATCCCGTCGCGCTCTTCGGATTCTTCTTCGGGCTCATTGCGGCGTCGGTCGTCGTTCTCGCCCGACAGGTCAATCTCACCGCACCCCGCCACTTCGCTGCCACACTCGTCGGGTTTCTCATTGCATTCGTCGTCTCGGGGAACCACACGGTTCTCACGGGGAATGCGTTGCCTATCGTGTTCGTCGCCGGGATGATCGCGGTCAGCGCGATGATTCTCCCGGGGATTTCAGGATCTCTCCTCCTCATCATTCTCGGCCAGTATACCTACATGATCGGCGTGCTCAGCGAGTTCATCGACCGAATCGGTGGCGTGGCCTCCGGCGACGAGATCGACAGACTTGTCGATCCCGGAACCGTCGTGTTGATTTTCATCGCAGGCGCAGTAATAGGTCTCCTCTCCGTCGCCCGGCTTGTCGATCACGCCCTCGATCGTGACCCGGAAACGACGATGGCGTTTCTCGTTGCGCTGGTTGTCGGGGCACTCCGCGCACCGATCGCCGAGATTGGCGGCCGGGAGGCAATTGGGTGGACACAGGCTACGATGATGGAGTTTTCACTCGTGGCTATCGTCGGTGCGATCGTCCTCTACACCCTCGATTACTACGCAATCGACGTCGAGATCGACCCAGGTGGGGAACGAGAGGCAGCTCAGGAATAGTCGACGATCCGCGTGTTCGTGCCGAGCAGCGGCGATATCTACACGCGGTGCGAACGAGATGGATCATCGTACACCTGCCATCCGGACATCTTTCCCGTAAAGCCTCCATAGGTCCGGTTGATGACGCCGCTCGAGATCGGAATTCGGCTCGTCGCAGGAATCCTTCTCATCTTGGCGAACGGGTTCTTCGTCGCGATCGAGTTCGCCCTGACACGGGTCAGGCAATATCCCGAGTCGGAGTTTGATACACCCGCACTTCGGTTGGCATGGGAGATGACGCACGATCTCGAAATCTACCTCACTAGTTGTCAGGTTGGCATTACTGCATCGAGTATCGCGGTCGGCATCGTGGCCGAGCCGGCACTCGCGTCCCTGTTCGAACCGTTCTTTGCGAACAGTGCGCTGGCTTCGATCGGTGCAGGCGCACTCATCGCCTACGCGATCATCAATTTGCTCCACCTCACCCACGGGGAACAAACGCCCACGTACCTCGGCGTCGAGCGGTCGAAGACGGTTTGCCGATACGGCGCGCGGCCATTGTACTGGTTCGCATGGCTCATCTCCCCGATCATGCGAATTGGCGATACCGTCGCGAAGGGAACGCTCAGACTCTTCGGCGTCAAGATGACTGGCGCCTGGCTCGAAACAGAGGAGGATGTCATCGAATCGCGTGGCCAACTCCGGAACCGCCTGAAGTCATTGCTCGACCGAGGGGGGCTCTCGGAGGAGCGGTACCAGGAGGTCCTCAACGCGCTTACCGTCGGCACACGGACGATCGACGAAGAGATGGTCCACGTTGATAATGTCGTGTTCCTCTCGACCGACGAGTCGATCGACGAGAATATTCGGCGAATGACCAACTCTCCACACACTCGGTACCCCCTCGTGGGTGAAACGCGTGAGGACTTCCAGGGAATTGTCTATGTCCCCTCCGTCGTCAATCACGTCGATGATCTCCGTGACGGCGAGTTGCACCTCTCGGACATCGCCGCACCACCGATGACGTTGTCTGCGGACACGACTGTGAGCGATGCGATCGATCAGTTCCAGGACGAAGGACAGGAGCTCGCACTCATTCTCTCGAATGGGACCGTCGTCGGCCTTCTCACGGCTACTGACGCGTTCGAAGCGATCATGGGCGAGGTGACAGACCCGCTCGATATCGGCAATTCCGCAGTTGAGTAATCCCGTTCGTGAAGCTACCGGAGCCTGCTACCTGGATGCCACGATAGGATGATACGGTGTCAGTGTCGTGGCGGGGGTGCGTTTCACCCGCCAAACGTGCAGCCACCCTCGAGAACGCGTTCGTTCCCCGGTTGAACACCCTTTTACCGATCCCTGCCCGATATGAGGGCATGAAACTAGTGCCGGACACGAGCGTGATTATCGACGGGCGTGTTTCCGAGCGCGTCTCGTCCGGCGAGTACGCAGACGCCACGGTACTCATTCCGGAATCAGTCGTCGCCGAACTCGAAGCGCAGGCGAACAACGGTATCGATACGGGGTGGCACGGACTCGAAGAACTTCAACAGCTTGCGGATTTGGCGGACGAGGGAGCCATCTCCGTCGAGTATATCGGCCGTCGACCGACGGAGGGCGAGCGTCGTGAAGCTGCAAGTGGTGAGATCGATGCGCTGATCCGCGAACTTGCTGAGGAGCACGGTGCGTCCATTCTCACATCCGACCGCGTCCAAAGCGAGGTCGCTCGGGCGAAGGGCCTCGAGGTGGAGTACGTTTCCCCGGAGACCGAAGAGATCGGTGAATTGCCTATCGAGGAGTTTTTCGACGCGTCAACGATGAGCGTCCATTTGCGAACGGGTGCGTCCCCGATGGCAAAGCGCGGTGACATCGGTGACATGCACTACGAACCGATCCGGGATGAGGTGGCTACCGAGGAGGAGCTCACCACCTGGGCAGAGGAAATCGTCAATGCCGCGAAGCAGCATCACGAAGGCTTCATCGAGCTCGATGAGCCCGGGATGCAGATCATCCAGTTCAAGAATAACCGGATCGCTATTGCACGCCCGCCCTTTGCCGACGGCTGGGAGATCACGGCCGTCCGCCCGATCGTCGAGACGGACCTCGAGAACTACGACCACGCCGACGAGCTAAAAGAGCGGCTCTTAGAGCGACAACGGGGTGTCCTGATCGCAGGTTCTCCTGGTGCCGGTAAAACCACCTTTGCGCAGGCGGTCGCGGAATTTCTCGTCGGCAACGATTACGCGGTGAAGACGATGGAGAAGCCACGTGACCTCCAGGTCGGCCCGGAGATCACACAGTACACGGAACTTGGCGGGGACATGGCGAAGACTGCGGACTCCCTCCTGATGGTCCGCCCCGACTATACCGTCTACGACGAGGTCAGGAAGACCGAGGACTTCGAAGTGTTCGCCGACATGCGGCTCGCGGGGGTTGGGATGATCGGTGTCGTCCACGCGACACGGGCCATCGACGCCCTCCAGCGACTCATCGGGCGCGTCGAGCTTGGCCTGATCCCACAAGTGGTCGATACCGTGATCTACATCGAGGCGGGAGAAGTCACGACGGTGTACGATGTTCACACCGAGGTTAAGGTTCCCCAGGGGCTCACCGAGGAGGATCTCGCACGTCCGGTTATCGTCATTTCCGACTTCGAGACCGGCAATCCAGCGTACGAGATTTACACGTTCAACCGCCAGGTCGTCACGGTCCCTATCGGGGAGGAAAGTGAAACGGAGCCTCGCGAAAGTGGCACCGAGCGCCTCGCGCGACAGGAAGTCGAACGAGAAATCCGATCGATCGCGAGAGGGCACGTCGATGTCGAATTCGCGAGTTCGGAACGGGCTGTCGTGTATGTCGACGACGACGATATTTCCGCCGTGATCGGCAAGGGCGGCGGACGGATTGCCGACGTCGAGGATCGATTGGGCATCGATATTGACGTACGTACACACGACGAACGACCGGCATCGTCAGGCGGCAATTCTCCTGCACCGTCGGGATCCGTATCGCACAGTCAGGGGCAGATGGTCACGCCGGAAATCACGGGTCAACACGTGCTTGTTCCGGTAGATGGAAGCGCCGGCGAGACTGTCGAAGTGCGCGCCGATGGTGAGTATCTGTTCACCGCGACGGTCGGTCGCGGTGGCGAGATACAAGTCTCTCGCGGAAGCGCAATCGCGGAAGAACTAGAGGAAGCGATTGACCAGCGTCGTGAGATAACAGTCGTTCCATCATAGGCAGGAGAACCGAATAGGCCGCCGAGGAAAAACGATTACTCGAGTGCAGTCGCGTCAGCTTCGGCCGACTCTTCTTCCTCGCTGGGACACCGCAACTCGTAGATGCTTTGTCGGGCGTCAGCGAAATACACGTCCTCGGTGACCGTGCCGATTTCCTCGAGGCGCTCCAGGGCATACCGGACTGTTCGCGCCGATAGCATCGACTCCTGTACGATCTCTTTCTGTGTTAATCCCCCATTATACTCCAGGACCTTGTACACCAACTTCGCGCTGGGAGGGAGGTCGGCGAGTTCTTCGTCCTTCGTCATCGATGGTACCGAGAACGGCACGGTATAAAAGCCTTATACCAAACAAAAAGCCTAGGACAGGGGGAAATCAGCCGGGTTGATGGGCAGTTTTATCAGTGGAGGAGGCGAATACAGCCGGGCTCAGTACCGATCAAATCCCGTAGACCCGACGGACCGCACTGACGAACGAGCGGGATCGACAGTCGCGCTCGGGAACGAACGGCTTTTCACGGCTGCTCACGCAGGCACAGATATGGCGACGGAGACGGCCGACAGCGGGTCCGCCGAAGTAACAGACGGAGGGGCGGCTGACACCGACAGTGGTGCGGCTCACCGGCGGAGTCTCGTGGTCACCACGATCGCCACCCTCGGCGGACTCCTCGCGGGAGTCATCTCATCGATGGTCGCGAGTGGAGCCACGCCTGCACTCCAGGCGACAGATACGGTTGGCTTCCTCGTACTTGCGGGTGTCGTTGCTGTGGAATACGCACTCATGTATCTCGCTGGTGTCGACGTCACCGACTTCTCCACGAAGGACAATCTCTACGTCGTCTTCATGACGTTCTCTCTCTGGTTCGTGAGTTGGACAATCCTTCTCACGACCGCCTGATCGTTCCCCTTCCAGTACCTAGCCCACAATGGCCGACGACAGCATCGCGGTGGTCGACCTCGCCCGGTGTCAACCCGACCGCTGCAATTACGAGTGCGCGAACTTCTGCCCGCCCAACCGGACGGGTAAGGAGTGTATCGTAACGCGTGATGAACGCTTCGGGGAAGACGAGCCCTACGAAGGGCGAGCCGACCAGATCCACATCTCGGAGGAGATTTGCCTCGGCGAGACCTGTGGAATCTGCGTCGAGAAGTGCCCCTTCGATGCTATTGAGATCGTCAACCTCCCACAGGAACTCGTGGAGGACCCGATCCACCGGTATGGCGAAAACGCCTTCGCGCTCTATGGACTTCCCGTCCCTACCGAGGGTGGGGTCACCGGTATCCTCGGCCCGAACGGCATCGGGAAGTCCACCGCGGTGAAGATCCTGTCGGGCGACGTTACTCCTAACCTTGGAAACTTCCAGGAGGATCCCGACTGGTCGGCAGTCTTCGAGACATACCGTGGCACCGAGCTCCAGGACTACGTAGAAGCGCTGCAGGAGGGCGAAATCAGCGTCGCTCGGAAACCCCAATACGTGGATCACATCCCCGATCGGTATTCAGGAGAGACCCGGGGACTTCTCGCGAACGCCGACGAACGGGATGCCCTCGATTCGATGGCAGCGCGGCTCTCGATCGACGCGGTCCTCGATCAGGACATTAGCACGCTATCCGGTGGCGAGCTCCAGCGGGTCGCTCTCGCGGCCGCGTTACTTCGCGACGCGGACTTCTACTTCCTTGACGAAATCACGCCCTATCTCGACATTTCCCAGCGCGTGACAGCCGCTCGCCTGATCCGTGATCTGGCAGAGGAAGAAGAGCGTTCTATGCTCGTTGTCGAACACGATCTAGCCATTTTGGATTTGCTCGCTGATACACTGCATGTCACGTACGGGCGTCCGGGTGCGTTCGGAGTCGTCACGGACCCGAAGTCAACTCGTAACGGGATCAACGAGTATCTGGCCGGATATCTCGACAACGAGAATATGCGCATCCGCCAAGATGCGATCGAGTTCGAAGAGCATGCCCCGCGGTCGACGGCGACAGAAGGAACCCTCGTCGAGTATCCGGATCTCACGAAATCCTATGGCGAGGAGGAGTTCTCGTTGACGGTGGATGGCGGCGACATCCGTGAGGAAGAGGTCCTCGGCGTCGTCGGTCCAAACGGGATCGGAAAATCAACGTTTGCGCAGTTGATTGCCGGACGGCTTGAGCCCGACGACGGTGAACTCGACATCGAGCTCGACGTTTCATACAAACCACAGTACGTGGAGATCGATCAGCCGATGCGCGTCGACGCATTCCTCTCTTCGATCACGAGCGAGTTCGGTTCGTCCTACTGGAATACGGAGATCGCGACGCCCCTCCAACTCGACCAGATCATGGAGCAAGCGCTGACTGACCTCTCGGGAGGTGAGCGCCAGCGGGTGGCCATCGCCGCAGCGCTGTCGGAAAGCGCAGATCTCTACGTCCTCGATGAACCGTCCGCCCACCTCGACGTCGAACAGCGCGTGCGTGCGACCCGGTCGATCAGGCGCTATGCCGAGCACGAGGACGCTACGGTCCTCGTTATCGACCACGACATCTATATGATGGACCTGCTCGCGGATCGCTTGCTGGTCTTCGACGGCGAACCTGCGGTTCACGGCCACGCGAGCCAGCCCCAGGACATGCGCTCGGGAATGAACGAGTTTCTCGCGAACCTCGACGTGACATTCCGGCGGGATGAGCGAACGAAGCGCCCCCGCGTGAACAAACCGGGCAGTCAGCTCGATCGTGAACAAAAGCGTGAGGGCGAGTATTACTATGCACCGTGACCGTGACAGATAGATTCGAGCAGTCGACTGGTGACGACGCTCCGGATCCTGAAACCACGTACGCCGTCGATGCCGATTGTTCACGTCAGGAGTTCCTCGCCGCTTCGAAGCTCTATGCGAGGGACGTCGTCGTGTCCCACGGACTCGACGTCGATGTCTCCAACCTCGACTGGGAGGTGAGTGCCCGAGCGAAACGACGCGCAGGTGCTGTCCGCCACACCGACGGTGACCCCGAGGCAATCGTGCTTGCCTGGAAACAGTTCGACGAGCGTGGGTGGTCGGCAACAGCGTCGACGATTCGGCATGAACTCGCCCACGTGCACCTCCTAAACAAGGACGGGGATGGGAGCCACGGCCCGGCATTCCAGCAGTTGGCGGAGGCGCTCGAGACACACGTTCACTGCGAGCGGTTCACCGAACCGACATGGTGGATCATGTGTGTGGATTGCGGGACCCGGGCTGCCCGCTACCGTCGGTCGAAACTCGTGCGGAATCCAGAGCACTATACGTGTGGTGAATGTGGCGGTGACGTGCGTGTTGAGCAGAACGAGTGAAGATCCCTCGACCGCCGCGTCTCCTCGTCGATCGAAAACCTATCTCAGTGCTCTCAGTACGACGATTTCGGGTCTATGAACAGGGAGTGTTCGGGCCCGCATCGTCGCTGCACGGTCGAACGGCAGTATTATAACTGGTGCTCACGTCTGCCGATCCGGAGTTAGACGGATATGTCACAAGGTACGGTTGCCTTCTTCCACGATCGGAAGGGCTACGGATTCATCGAAACGGACGACTCCGACGACGACGTGTTCTTCCACATGGAGGACGTCGGCGGTCCAGACCTCGAAGAGGGCGAGGAAGTGGAGTTCGAGATCGAACAGGCTGACCAGGGCCCCCGGGCAAAGAACGTCACACGACTCTGAGCCTTCTCGGGGCGGCCGTCGGTCCCCCATGGACCAGCGACTCGCTTTTCTCAGGATATCGGGTTTTCGACCGGGGATATTTCACTCCGGTCCCCGTCTCACCGGATGGAGGGAGTACGCATGCCCAAACGATGCGCCCGCTGTGACTCGTTCGCCGGTCGTGGTCGCGAACTCGCGTTGCCCGGCGACTGGGTCTCGTACCTACAAGCCGAACATGACGTCCCCGAGCCGGTCGGCAGGCTTTCGATGCCGCTATGCACCGACTGTTTCGCCGAGTTCGAATCCGCGCGTGGAGATGCAGAACCGCCCGCGGATTTACTCGATGCGATTACTCCTGACCGACTCATCGACGAAGGAAATTAAGTCACCGTTCGATGACAGGCTCGATTAAGAAGTTTTCGTAGTCCCGCAGACAGTCCGAACAGAGGTACTCGATCCGGGAGGGTTGAGGGACGCGAACGAAATCTCGGCGAACGATCTCGGTATGATTCTCCTCGAGCGAGAACAGACGTTCACACCGAGTACATTGAAAGCTATCCATAGAAGATGACATGCGCTCCACCGGTTTGAGTAATCGGTGAAAAACGCGATTCTGGCACCGTGGTGATTAATCAAGGGTTCGCTGACAGGAGCCACAGAGTGTCTCCTCCTTGACGTCGACCTCACGAACCGTCGGAGAGAAGTTCATCACACAGCGGTTGTTGTCACAGTGTTCGAGCCCGACCGTGTGCCCCAGCTCGTGGACAACTTCTTTTCGCACCCGATCGACGAATATTTCGTTTGCCGATTTGTTGGAGAACCCCCCGTCGGACGATGTTTGTAACCGGTAGGTCGAGACGACACTCGCTCTCCCGTCCAGGTAGGCGAGGCCAAAGACGTAGTTCCGGCGGCGGTAATAGAGATCCTCCGGGGTGACTGCGAGGTTCTTTTCGCCATCACCGACCCGTTCAGCGAGTTCAATAAAGTCCTCTGCGCGGTACTGTCCCCGAGAATCGTCGTGGGCATCTTCGGGAATGGGCTGTGGGTCGTGGAGAGTCACGTCGGCGGCATAGACAGAGCGCAGCGAAGAGGAGACCTCTCGCTTCACCTGACCCGTGACCTCGCCGATCGGCACCACGTCGACGAGCATGTGACCCCCCTAGCGGGGGTGGGGTCATAAACGTCCCGCCAGACAGTCTCGTAACCGTCATACGTCGGGACGGCGTCCCATTGATCCATGCGAGTCGATGCGGTCGTGCTGGACGTCGACGGGGTCCTCGTCGACGTGGCGGACTCCTATCGCCGGGCCATCATCGAGACGGTAACGCGATGCTGCGGGAAGACTATCTCCCGGGATGACATTCAGGCGTTCAAGGACGCCGGCGGGTTCAACAACGATTGGGAACTGACGGACGTCGGTGTGCTCTATGTCCGGGCTCGAGACGCTGGGTTCACTATCCCTGTCGATGCGTTTGCCGAAGCCATACACGAGCGGGGCGGGGGACTCGACGCAGCTCGTGACATTCTTCGCGAGGCTGGGTATGCCGGGATAGCGGAGTCGGGATGGGAGCCGACGACCGTGCGAGAGACGTTCCAGGCACTCTATCTCGGGTCGGACTACTACCGCGAAATCGAAGGGGGCGAACCCCCGTTCGAGGCTTCAGGATATATTCACGACGAACCGGTGCTTGTCACCCCAGGAACACTGGAGACAATGCACTCGTCTGTCGATGTGGGGGTCTTCACGGGTCGGCCGGCAGCCGAGGCAGATATCGCACTGGATCGGGTCGGTCTCGACCTCCCTTCTGAGCACGTCCTCACGATGGATGATGCACTCCCGGGAAAACCGGATCCGGAGGGATTGTTCGTTCTAGCCGATCGGTTGACGGCGGACACGGTCGCGTTCGTGGGCGATACCCTGGACGACGTGCGTACCGCGGTAACTGCAGCCAAGCGAGATGATCGAACGTTTATCGGGATCGGTGTCCTGACAGGTGGGCTCAGTGGCGCGACCGGGCGTCGTCGATATGCGGACGTCGGGGCGGACACAGTGCTCGAGTCGGTAAACGATTTACCTGAATTCCTCGATTCCCCGAGCTGAACGGTTCTGCAGTACCCACGTGGAATGCTGGACCGTAGGAGCCTTATCCTGACCGCCGCAGACTCGGGGCATGCGCATCGCAATACTCGGTGGCACGGGCGACATCGGAGAGGGCCTTGCCCTCCGGTGGGCCCGTGACACCGATCACGAGATCATCGTGGGCTCTCGCGATCCTGATCGAGCCCGCGAATCCGCGGACGGATATGAACGGACGCTCGAGGATCGAGGGATCGAATCTGACCTTTCGGGCTTCGCGAACGAGATGGCAGCTGACCGTGGCGACGTGATCGTCCTTGCCGTACCACCGTACTATGTTGCCGACAGCGTCGAGGCGATCGCCGACAAGATCGGCGACGCCATCCTCGTTTCTCCCGCTGTCGGGATCGAGCGCGACGAGGATGGGTTTCACTACAATCCCCCACCGACGGGTAGTGTTACCGAGCTCGCGGCTCGCACAATTCCTGACGGAGTCCCGCTAGTCGGAACGTTTCACAACCTTCCCGCTGCCCGCCTGGCCGATCTCGACCGTGACATCGGCCTTGATACGCCTATCGTCGGAGATGATCCCGATGCGAAGGATACCATACAACGGCTCATCAACGAGATAGAGGGACTCCGGGGCCTCGATGCAGGGAGTCTCGCGAATGCCCAAGAGCTCGAGATGATGGTTCCACTCCTCCTCAACATCGCGGAGAACTCGGACATGGACGACATCGGTGTCGTCTTCCGGTAAGGGAGTGTGAGTCAGGCGCCGGCCTGCTCGAGCGCGTTCTCGAGATCGTCACGTTGCGTAACGCCGACGAATCGCTCGACCACGCCATCGTCGTTCTCCACGACGATCGTGGGGATGGAGCGCACCTGATAGTCGTTTGCGACGTCCTGGTTCTCATCGACATCGATCTTCTCGAATGTGACGCGGTCTCCCCAGTCTTCCTTCATTTCCTCCAGGATCGGATCCTGGGTCTTGCACGGCCCACACCAGTCTGCATGGAAGTCCTTGAGCGTCACCGTCATTGCTGGGTCACTGGCGGTGGTAGATGACCCCGTAGAATAAGGATTTCCTACGTGCCGCGTCTTGCCGCTACCCATGACTCCGTCTGAACCAGACAGATCGTGGCTATCCCCGGTCCCGCGACGAAAGGTTTAGGCCACTCCCTCTGCCACATACATATATGAGTGGTTCAGGCGGCGGTTCAGGGCTTATGTCGAGTGCCGGGTTAGTCCGGTACTTCGACGCCGAGGATCGAAACGCGATCCAGATCGACCCGAAGACCGTGATGGCCTTCTGTGTCCTCTTCGGCGTCATGGTTCAGCTGCTGAATGCAATGGGGTAACACCCGGTTCCGTCCCTTCCTCTTGGTGTATCAATGACCCTACGAGCCGGCGTTGTCGGTGTTCAAGGCGATGTCTCCGAGCACGCAGCTGCCATCGAGCGCGCGGCTGACGGCCACGGCGTCTCGGTCGAGGTCATCCAGATCCGAGACGCAGGACTCGTCCCGGCGTGCGACATCCTCTCGATGCCAGGAGGTGAATCAACGACCATCTCCCGGCTCCTCGAGCGTGAGGGGATCGCTGGGGAGATCCGCGAGCACGTCACTAAGGGAAAGCCGCTGCTCGCGACGTGTGCAGGGCTGATCGTCGCCTCACGTGATGCAAAAGATGAGCGAGTCTCGACAATCGACATCTTGGATATTACTGTCGACCGAAACGCATTCGGCCGACAAGCAGACAGTTTCGAGACCGACCTAGCTATCGTCGGACTTGACCACCCCTTTCACGCGGTATTCATCCGCGCACCTGTCATCGACGAGGTCGGGGACGACGTCGAGGTGCTGGCTTCGTACGATGGCCGCCCTGTGGCCGTTCGTCAGGGACCCATTGTCGGGACTGCCTTCCATCCGGAACTAACGGATGACAGTCGAATTCACTGGCTCGCGTTCTTCGACGACCGGTAACGACGACCGGACAAGTTGCCCCGCTGTCGTGTTTCGAGCGATCGCTCGTGTATAACATACATTGACAGACTCTGTCTTTCAGATATACATGACGCAGCTGCCTTCGGATTCAGCGTGCTCACGGACGCCGGGTTCGTTGTGATGAATTGCTTCAAATCAACGATCGGAATGGGTTCTTCTCTGGCTTCACGCTGCTTCCTCCTTGTGCTTGACCTGTTACCTTCAGGCATGCGATTCGATATCACTAGCGTCGAGCTGTCGTAGGTCCGTTCACTTCTGGTAGCACGGGAAGTCGCGACGATAGCTACAGCCACTGGGTACTGCCGGTCCTAGTCGAGGGTAATCGTCTTCGTATCGGTCGTGCTGTTGCCTTCGTTATCGGTGACCGTGAGGGTCACATCGACATCGCCATGTCCGGAGACTTCACGGTGTTCGTGCTCCCCAGTTACCGAATCACCGCTGATCGTAGAGGTTTTGGTGTCTGTCCCTCCGTTGGCGAAGATGGCCTCGGACATCACTGCCGAGAGGTCATTGTCCACGTCCGATACACCCCAGTCGACCTCGACACGTGCCCAGTGCGGATTGCTGGTATCGGTCAGGTCGAATTGATCGATGACCGGTGCGGACGACGTGCTCTCAGTTTCGGTAATGGTCGCCGTATCGGTTCCCGTATCTCCGTCTGTGTCGGTGATGACTGCGTCTACTTCGTAGGTTTTGCCCTCCCCGTCATCGCCCACGGCAACGAGCCTGGTCGTCCCGCGTGCGGAGTCTCCAGCTATGGATTCCGTGACGGATGTTTCTTCTTCAACACGGGTTCCGTTGGTATCGAGCTCCCACATCACAAGGTCCACTGTGTCGAGATCACCATCGTCGTCGCTCACGGCCCAGTCTGCGTCAAATATTGCATCCTCGTCAGTGTCGTCTGCCTCGACTTCGGACAAGGAGAGGCTGTCGACCGTGGGGACAGACTCAGTCTCGGCTGTGCTTACTGTCTTCGAGGCAGTATTACCATCTCCGTCTGTGACCGTGGCAGTGACCTCGTAACTGTTACCACTTCCTTCGTCACCGCTGGCAACGAGTGACGTAGTATCATTCGCCGTATCGCCACTCACGTCAATCGTTTCAGTATCTTCCTCTTCACCATCCGTCGTGTCTTGCAGGACGAGATCGACACTCGCGAGTTCGCCTTCCGGGTCGGACACACTCCAGGTCACGTCGAACTCTGCGTTACTCGTACTTGTTTCGACCTCCTCGACCGAGAGACTGTCCACACGTAATTCAGCCGATCCGAGTGCAGCCTCGACGTCGAGCAATCCGTTCCCTTGTTCATTGTCTCCGAGACCGATGTCTGTCGCGGTCGAATTGAGGCGATCGCGGGCTTCGGTGTTCGTGTATCCGTTGTCCATCAGCTGGCCGCCAGCGCCGCTGACGTGAGGACAGGCCATGGACGTCCCCGAGAAGGTAGAGTACCCCCCGATCACTGTCGAGTAGATGTCTTCACCGGGAGCAGCAAGTTCGACGTCCGGGCCCGTCGAGGAGAAACTCGCCAGCGAATCGTCCTCGCTGGTCGCGCTCACAGCAATGACTTCGGGCTCAGCTGCTGGATAGGATACGCAGTCCGAACATGGACCATTGTTGCCCGCTGCCGCGACGAGGAGGACACCCTTATCATATGCATACTCGACCGCGTCTTCGACAGCCGCCGATTTACCGCCGCCGAGGCTCATTGACCCGACATCCCAGCCCTGGTCGGCGACATACGTGATTCCTGCGGCGACGTCGCTGAAAGATCCACTTCCGCTATTGTCGAGAACTTTTATCGCGTGCAGCGTCGCTTCCGTGCTCACTCCGACGACACCGATGTCATTGTCACTCGAATCCGCGATGCCTGCACAGTGCGTCCCGTGGTTGTGATCGTCGTCCCACGCGAATCGACAGGTCTGTGGACCGCCTCTACACCCAACAAACGCTTCTCCCTCACCGATGTTGGCCTGCAGATCCGGATGATCACTGTCGATTCCGGTATCGATAATGGCGATGTCTGATCCCTCATCGTCGCCACCTGTTTCGCCGTTCGCGTGCGCTTTCTCCGCCTCTACCTTGTCGATCCCCCATGGAAGCGTCTGCTCGATAGCGTGCATCGTACCGTCGACTTCGATGTATCTGACGTCACGCCTGTTCCGCAACCGTTCGAGCACTTTGGTACTAAACCGTCCGACGACGGCCTGTCCACGAGACCCGAAGTCGAGCTGTCGGTAGATGGAATCTGCACCGCGCCGTGCTGCACGTGTCCCCCGCCTGCCGGTCGTACCGACGATGTAGCGATCATGATCCCGGGCGCTCACAACACCTGTGCTGAGCGTAACTACGCCAACGCCCCCAGCACTGATTTTTGCCAATGCTTCGCGCCTCGTAATATCATGGTCGTTCATGACGTTCATGGTACCACGGCAAACTACATAGTAATAGTGCAAAATATAGCATAATTATCACTTCTCCCACAAACCCTAAGTGGATAGTATATAGTCGGACTAGTCCGTATATTGTCGGTGATTTATTACCAAAATGATGTAGTCGACATACGGACAATATTGTGGGTGGTGTAGCCAGATTATACTAAATATATTACATAAAATCATATTGATCCCTCTACTCTCGAGAATCCGGGGAATCGAGATATCTACGTAGTGGACGCGGATCTATCACGAGGTGAGACTACTCACGTAGTGGCAAGACATCGATACGGAAGGCAGCCTTTTCTACGTGGCTCACGTCGATCGGACTATGGACGCAATCATCGACGCTGTCCGGGTTGCTGGCACGCCCGAGGGCCCGGTTCCCGTCGTTCTTCTCGCGCCCGAAAACGGCACGGAAGCGACCGGGGGCACAGCAGATGAGAGGGACGAGGAGACACAGGAGGACGATGTGCTCCCTATCTTTATCGGCTTTGACGAGGGAATCAGTATCGCACGGGGGATGGACGCAGCAGGGATCGATCGACCACTCACTCACGATCTCACCCTAGACCTCGTTGAGGAACTCGGTGGCCGTGTCGAACGCGTGGTCGTCAGTGAAATTGTCGAGAACACATATATCGCTGATCTGTACATCAACACGCCCCGGGGAGAGGATACGGTGATCGACGCGCGTCCAAGTGATTCTCTTGCCCTTGCAACGCGCACAAACGCCCCTATCGAGATCGATGATGAGGTATTTGACCACGGCAGGCGACCGCGAGAAGACTTCGAGGAGCTCGACGACATCCGGGCGGTCCTCGAGGCTCCAATCACGTCAATGGGGGTCGACGTGGAATGACGCGAGAGGCGCGCGAAGACGTTCTTGACGAGCTCTTTGCCGTCATCGAGGACCGAAAAGAGACACTCCCCGAGGGGTCCTACACCACGTCACTCCTCACCCACGACAAGGGGGAGAATGCCGTCCTCGAGAAGCTGGGCGAGGAAACGGCGGAGCTCATCCTCGCGGCGAAGGACGACGAGAGGAGCGCACTCGCACATGAAAGTGCAGATCTGGTGTATCATCTTCTTGTTTTACTCGCACAAAAGGACATGCACGTCGACGATCTCAAGGCGGAACTCCGGGATCGCCGGTAGTCGAAGCAGCCGCGTGGTCCGCGTCTCAACTCTCGGCGAGCACGCCACCGATAGCGCCACCAATGGCACTGTCGAGCGCAAGTAAGAACGTCGCGAGCAAGACAACGATCGCGAGGCCCCCGCCAATTGCCGCACCGATGGGGCCGAAGCCAGCGCTCACGAAAAAGAGGACGATGGCTAGTATGATTCCCCCGATCATCCCGACGAGAAGGCCATGCCACGCTCCCCGACCGAGCCCGCCGCCGGCGATGTATCCCGCGACGAGTCCGGCGAGCAAGCCACCGACGACATGGCCCAGTCCCGGTGCGACCGCACCGAGAACGATCGCGACGACGACTCCGATGAGAATCGCACTCCAGTCGGTCATATGACGTCCTATGACGTGGACACCGATAAACACGCTGCCGGAACGGTTCGACTCAGATCACTGATTGGGTCAAGACTGTGGCTCCTGGAGCGATATCCGCCCCGATCCAGAACGGACGACCTTATAGGCGCCGGGAGGGTAATACGCCATAGTGATTTTCGAGGGCCTCCCGACGACACCGACGGCGGAGGAACTCACGGACCAAGCGTTCTCCCGGGCCGCCCGGGCCGGCCGGGCGAAAGAGGGCGTAGCGGCCCAGGAGTCGATGCTACAGACGGCGTCGAACGTCTTCTCTGACAACCTCCGGAACGTTGTCACTGCGTGGCCAGATTTCGGGACAGTCGATCCCTTCTACTACGACCTCGCGGATGCCGTCGTCTCCGACATCCCCGCCTTTCGGTCAGGGGCAGATGCCGGCGGCACCAACGGGATCGATGCGCTCCGGGAGAGCCTCAACGAGCTCAGCTGGGCGGCCGAGAAAACCCACGACCTCGGTCGGGAGTACATGGGTCGGATCCGGAGGACCGACCCCGATACAGCGAGGAAACTCCGGAAGCAGGCCTTCGCACGAATGGCAGACGTCGTGGGGGAGGTGGGTGACGACTTGACACGGGTTGGGGCGGCTCGGAATGCGCTCCGGACGCTCCCCGATGTCCGACCGGAAGAGCCGACGATCGTTGTTGCGGGATACCCGAACGTGGGTAAATCGTCGTTCGTGAACGCCGTCTCCCGCGCGAGCAACGAGATTGCTGCGTACCCGTTCACAACCCGTGAAGTCAACGTCGGACACGTCGAACGCGACCACGTCAGGTACCAACTCGTGGACACTCCCGGATTGCTTGATCGGCCGGCCGATGAACGTAACGAGATCGAAGAACAGGCCGTGAGCGCGCTCGTTCATGCTGCGGACGCAGTCCTCTTTCTCGTCGACGCGAGTGAGACGTGTGGCTATCCTCTCGAGGACCAACTCGCGCTCCGAGATTCGATCGAAGATCGCTTTGATGCACCCGTCGTGACCGTCTGCAACAAGGCGGATCTATCGACGGACGTCGAAGCGGATTACTATATCAGTATTACCGCGAATGACGAGGTCGCCGGCAAGAAATCGGCCGATGCCGGCAAGCACGTCGTCTCTCTGGAAGTAGCACTCACGGCAGCGATCGAACACACGGGCCACGAGCCTACACTTCCCTTCGAGGAAGGCTGATAACGATCAATTTCGGGAGTACGTCACGGTTGCTGTGGAAGTGGTGGGACGCCTTCACCGCCAACCCTGTCGACCTCGACAAACCGCACCTCGACGGCGATGCCGCTCTCTAGCTGGTCGGCGAGGTCGGTCGCAAAGGTGGGGTAGGCGTTCTGTGACGGTCTGCCGACTGTGACAATCACGCGTTCTGGTGTCCGAAATAGTGGGCCGGTATCCGTCTCGAAGGACACCTCGATCAGTGTAAGATTTTCGTACCTGTCACGGTCAAGGACCGTCTCGACTGCCGTCTGCGCATCTCCTTCGATGGTCGCTGTTTGATAAGATGAGACGGTCACCGCACCCAGGAATGACGAGAGCACGAGGATAGCGACCCCGAGCGCGGCAACACGTTTGATCGTATCCGAACGCGCCTCCGAGATGTGGAATCCATGTTCTGGGCGATAGCCCTGGTACCAAAACACGGCGAGTGCGGCCAAATTGATCGAGAGAAAGTTCACCAGCACGAGAATGGTCGAGCCAATCACGACTCCGGGCAATCCCCACGCGATTCCGATGCCGATGACTGCAGTCGGAGGAACGAGAGCGACAGCAATTGCCACGCCAACGAGCGATGTCGAGACGCCCGAGGACAGGCTGTATGCACCGGCTATGCCGGCGCCCAGTGCGACCACCAGTGATAGGATGTCCGGCGCGAGGCGCTGGCGGACCTCGTCGATCCCCACGAGCTCGACGGAGGAAATCGGGACGAGATACGTGACTTTGAGCAGCCACGCGAAACCCGCGGCTGTCGCGATCGCGAGCAGGAACCCCAGGAGCTGGAGCTTCGTCCCACGGAGGAACAGTCCCCGATCCTGGAGGACCGTCCCGACGCTCGTAGCCATTGCTGGCCCGATGAGGGGCGCGATAACCATCGATCCAACGACGATCGCCGCCGAGTCCAGGAGGACTCCCGCTGTCGCGATGACGACGCTCACGCTCACCATCATTGTGTAGGTTGCCAGTGTCGGAGCAAGATCGTCGGCCCGCGAACTGATCTCTTCGCGAGCGATCCGATCCGTGCCGGTATCAGATTCCTCGTAGCGTTCGGCTAGTTCGTCGAAGCGTCGCGAGATAACGGTCTCTGCTTCGAGAACGACAGTGTAGGCTTCACTGCTGAGACCCGCATTCCGGAGTCTATCGAGGACTGGTTCGACGGCAGGTTGCGGAAGCGGAAACGAAACGACAGCAGTGTACTCACGACTGCCCGTCTGCTCGGTGAGCACGTAGTCGATCCCCTCGTCCTCGAGTACCCGAAGGACCGCGTCTCGTTTGCCAGTTGGAATTGTGATCTCGACGAACCGCACGGCCGAGTGGTCGTCGTCGTGGCCCAAATAGACAGTGGATTTCACGGGAAGAATGGTGTGGACACACCCGGACGGGTTCGAACCGTGAGGTCCTTCCCCGCACGCAGTCAATCGAAGCCATGTTCGCGGACCGGCCCGATCGCGAGGCAGAGGTCGTTCTCGTGGGGCGTTCCAACGTCGGTAAAACCACGCTGATGAGACAACTCACCGGTCATGATTTCGATACCGGGAGCCGTCCAGGCGTGACGCTCGAGCCGAATTATTACGACTGGGCGTCTGCGGATTTTCTGCTCACCGACCTTCCAGGATTCGGATTCATGGCTGGCATCTCAGAGGATAGACGAGAGACCATCAAAACCGACGTCGTCAGATATCTCGAGCAACATGCCGATGAGATTTTTGTCGCGGTGATCGTCCTCGACGGGAAGAGTGCGGTAGATATCATCGATCGCCACGAGGGTGACAACGACGTGCCGTACGTGCTCGACATGTACGCTGTTCTCAGTGAGCTGGATATTCCAGTTGTATTGGCCGTCAACAAGATGGACAAGGTATCTGACCGAGACGAGCGCCTGGACGAGATCGCCGACCGATTCGGTCTCCTCCCGCCCTGGCGTCAATGGCGGGACACTATCGCTCCGATTTCCGCCACACGAGGTGACCTCGAAGCGCTGGAGGATGCAGTGCGCGTTCACCTCCACGACGCAAACCGAGACGACCTCTTCCAGTTTTTCTAACTCGTCTCATCATTTCCGCCGGGCTAGGAGCAGGACGAGTCCGATGGCAAGTAAGGCAGGTATACCCCCGAAACCGTCGAGGGGCTGTCCATCCGTTGGCGTCTCTCTCGCCGTGAGAACTCGGTCTGTCTCACTGCTGGTCTCCGTCTTCCCTGCTGGGTAAACCTCGACCGTTACCGTTGCGGTACCGGCTGTGATTTGATGCATTCCACCCGACTCGAAGGAGACAGGAATCGAAACGGTGTGTGATGTCTCGGCATCGAGACGCACGGTCCGCGTGGCGATGGTCCGGTCATCCGTGCGGAATCGAACGAGTGCTTCTCCAGGGATCATAGCGGAATTGTGGATCGTCGCGGTCACGTTGATGCGCTGTCCAGTCTCGACAGACTGACGATCGACCGAGAGGTCGGCAACCCGAGCTGTCGCTGGTCCGTCGACGCGTACTTCTGTAGTGTGGGCTCCGATAGCGAGTATATAGTTCCCGACCAATTCGAACGGGTGGCCGAATTCCACATGGGTGGTTGCGCCTGCGTCGAGAATACCCGACGATCGTGCGACAGGTTCAGAATCGACTCGTAGCGCAACGTCGTATGTGTCCGCACTCCCACCGGTGTTTGTGACGCGGGCCTCCAGCGAGAGTCGCTCGCCCGGGACGAGTATCAGGTTCTCAAGCGATCTGTTTCGGTAGGGCCCGGATACCTCGAAGGAATCGGAAACGAGTACATGGCTAATCTGGGTGGAATCGGATTCAAACACCCTGGTGTGTTCGGCTTCACTCCATAGCTCGGGGGCTGCTCTCGTCGTGGTAAACTGCTCTGTATCAGCTCGAACTGACGGTCCGGCTACCTCCTGAACCATGTCCAGGAACACCTCCGAGGTGACCACGTCACTCTCTGTGTTCATGCTAGCGAATACGTGCTGGAACGTATCCCGGCGATCAGTCGCGAGACGAATCTGACGGTCGATCGCTCCGATAACGAGCGCCCCCTTGTCGTACTGTGCAGTATTCGACCAGGTATCGGGTTCGGTAAGGATGGCCCGAGCCTGAGGATCCGCCGTACCTGCGGCGAGGCGCGTACGGAACGTGTCGTACTCGATCATCCCCTGTTCGAGTGTGAACAATGCCGCGTAGTATGTGGCCACAGCTTCGCTGACCCATCGTGTAGCCTCTACGGTTGAGAAGTTCTGGCGAGTGTGAACGTATTCGTGGACCCAGACGTTTTCGGCCGTTGTGATCTGTTCAGCATCGCGAACCCAGAGGTCCGCGGCACCGGTCTGCATACCACGGACGCCCCAATCGACCCCAGTGGTCGGTGCAGCCACCATGAACACCTCCTCGTCCCGGTCGCCGACCTGAAGTTCGCGTGAGGCGTGCGAGACGACGTCGAAGATTTCTGCGGGAGGTTCACCTAATTCGGCACGGGCAGGAACGACGAGCTCGAACCTCTGTCCGGCTGCGGTATGGGTAACGACGCGGTGTGCACCGAGGTATGCCATCTCCTCACCTGCGACTCCCTGTCCGGCAATGGACAGTGATCGAGCAACCGTGACGTCGTCCTCACCGCGCCACTCCCAGCTGACGGCAGTTTGCGGTCGACGGACGAGGGCCCACTCACCCGCGTCGACGAAGCGGTACTTCCCATGACTCGCAATCGGCCCACCCGCATCGATCGTTTCGTTCGCCGGTACACGGTACGTGAGAGATGGGGTGGGACCATCACCTGACCACACGTACGTACTCCCACTATCATGACTGAAGCCGCGTGCCTCGAGCAGTGTTGCTTTTGCGGGGATCCGCGTCCGTAACCGCGTAACCGAGGATGGTATCGCAAACGACTGGATGACATCGATCTCTCCCGCCCGATCTGGCGTGAGGTGGAGTTCTTGTGTTAGCTGGATCGTCTGTCCCTCGACACTTGTTTGTGAACTCCCAGCATCGTCCAGCGCCTCGACGCCAGGGCTCGCCGTCACGAGTAGTAGCACGACGATAGCAAGCCAGCCGGTCCGGGGCATCGCTGTCACTTTGTTTCACACCGGGACGTAAACATGAGACGATACCGGCCACACAGAACAACGATCACCGTCTGGAAGAAGTGGTGGCTCGGGCGAACGACTCATCACAAGGGGCTCAGTGGGGGTAACTGTTCGTCATCGCCACCGACTTTCCCTAAGCGGACAGCCGTCAAAAGTCTCACGTGCAAGTGGTCCCGGCCCGGGCTATTCCCAGCTGTAGAAAGATCGGTGCCCGAAAGCAAGGGCAGTGCTCGCAGGCTGGCGGTGTAGGTTACATTCGATCGTCTGTCTCTACCATGCCGTCGTCACGGAGCATGATGACTCCGCTGAGTAACATAAGGAGGGCCAGGATGACCATTCCAACGTCCCAGCCCACGGTGCCCATGCCTCCATTCATTCCCATCCCGCCATTCGTTCCCTGGAGGTCCGCAAAGATATCCCCAGCCAGCAAGGCCTGATTGAGGACCATCACAACCCCATATACGATCATGAGATGGCCACTTGCCCGGCCGAGTCGCGTTGCATAATCGGTCAGGAGGAGACCTCCATGGACGAGGACAATGAACCCGAGGAGCAACATCACCCAACTGCTCGGCGTCATGGTCGAGCCAGACGTTGCACTCCACAACGAGTAGCCACCGGATGCGACGGCAATCCCGGCCCCATACAGACGGGTATTCGAGACCATACGTGGGACGAATGGAGCGGAACAACAAAGGTATTGGTCTGTTTCTTCCGTATATAGCTGTTTAGAGGTCAGTAAGAGGCAGAGTCCCGGGTATCGGTGACTATAACATACTATCCGTAACCAGGTTACGAAACGTTTGTTTTATGTGGCGAGCACGTCTTGGTTCACGCATGAGTGGCTCCACGGAACCGCTCGAAATGTGGTGTGCTGGTGAGGAGTGGTGTTCGATCACAGCCACGGCGTCCTTGGTGGGCAAGAAGTGGCATCCGGTTATCGTTCACCGGCTCCTGGAGAATGGGCCACTTGGATTCAACGCGCTCAAAGACGAGGTCGACGGGGTTTCCGCGAAGGTGCTCTCAGAAAGCCTGGAAGATCTCGAGGAAAAGCAGCTCGTAAACCGGGATATCGTCTCGGAGAAACCCTTTCGGGTTGCATACTCGCTCACGGAACGTGGGTCATCGCTCGAACCAGTGATCGGTGCGATGCAGGAGTGGGGGAAAGAACACCTCGTCCCCGCGGACGACCCTGAATCCTCAGCCACACACGTGTCATGACGGGCCTCTCCTAAAATAGATATTAGGAACTCGAATCCGAGTGGGAGATTTAACGTATCTCAGGGGAACGCACTTATGCATCACGCGTGTCCAACTGATCTGTGAAATTCGATACGCTCGTCCACGAACTGATGGAAGTCTTCTCTGCTCGTTCCACCCACTGTGTGGTGCCGCAAACTGTGAGGAATTGATATGTCGCCCGGGACGGTTTTCCTTGTCGGTGCCGGGCCAGGCGATCCGTCTCTCTTGACGGTTCGCGCAGATCGACTGCTTCAGGAAGGGGACGTCATCTTGGTCGACTCACTGGTGAGT
This sequence comes from uncultured Halobacteriales archaeon, assembly GCA_964510865.1. GTDB lineage: Archaea > Halobacteriota > Halobacteria > Halobacteriales > Hikarchaeaceae > CAZEDI01. Next base: position 908 of record CAZEDI010000004.1, on the reverse strand, counting down.
GACGAGATCCTGGACCGGGTAGCGGCGTCTACGACGGTCGTTGACGTAGGTAAGCGGCCGGACGACGGGGAACGTGCTTCCCAAGCTGCGATCAACGACAGACTGGTGCGGGACGCGCAAGCTGGCCGGGACGTCGTCCGGCTGAAGGGAGGCGATCCATTCGTCTTTGGGCGTGGAGGAGAAGAACTCGAATACCTCACCGCACACGAGATTCCTGTTGAAGTCGTCCCTGGAATCACCAGCGCAATCGGTGTCCCGGGACGAACCGGCATCCCGCTCACGCATCGTGAACACGCATCGTCACTCACCGTAGTCACCGGTCACGAGGACCCCGCGAAGCCAACAAGTTCGCTCGATTGGGCGGCACTCACCCACTCGGTCGTGGCTGGCGGAACCCTCGTGATTCTCATGGGTGTGGGGCGGCTTCCGGTCAACGTTGCCGTCCTCCGAGACCATGGGGCAGCTGGTGATACCCCTGTCGCGATGATCGAGCGTGGAACCTGTGATGACGAGTTCACCATTACCGCCCGTCTCGACACAATCGTCGAACGGGCTCGTGAGGTCGGAATCGAGCCTCCCGCGGTGACCATTGTCGGCGATGTCGTCGGCATTCGTGACACAGTGTCTCGATGGCTCTCCGGGTCCACTGGTACCCCTGCCTGTGATCACTCGTGTTCTCCGGAGGTCGATATCATCCAGAGTGAGAGTAGTGATTGACGGATACTCGACCCGACACCGTGACCATTCTCGCTGTTCTTCACGATTGTAACTGATATTTTCTATAATCGTCATTTCCTTCGCAATATATGTGGTCGATCGACGACTATTTCTCCCGATACGGTGAACATTCGGTGATGCCAACCGTCGAATACTTGAATTACGAGGTGCTGGACGATCATGGCTGGTCG
>CAZEDI010000003.1:50052-66235 GCA_964510865.1 uncultured Halobacteriales archaeon | reverse complement strand
ACAGGGCGAACCGCCACATGCGCGGCCCCGAGATCGAGCACAAGGCCGAGATCGTCCGGCAAGTTTGTGAGACGGTCGGCGACCGTGCAGACGCCGCCTTTGATTGCCATTGGTCGTACTCAGCCGGGAGTGCAAAGCAGCTCCTCGAAGCCGTCGAGGAGTATGACGTCTGGTGGATCGAAGATCCCGTGCCCCCCGAGAACCACGACGTCCAGCGCGAAGTCACGCAGTCCTCCACGACGCCGGTAACCGTCGGGGAGAATGTCTACCGGACTCACGGGAATCGCCGACTGATCGAGGAGCAGGCTGTCGACATCCTCGCACCAGACCTGCCCCGTGTTGGTGGAATGCGCGAGACACAGAAGATCGCCAACCTCGCCGACATGTATTATATCCCGATCGCCATGCACAACGTCTCCTCGCCGATCGGCACGATGGCGAGTGCCCAGGTCGCCACGACGATCCCGAACTCCCTGGCCGTCGAATATCACTCCTATCAGCTTGGCTGGTGGGAGGATCTCGTCGAGGAGGACGATCTGATCGAGAATGGTCGAATGGAGATCCCCGAGGAGCCCGGCCTCGGTCTGACGCTCAACCTCGACGCCGTCGAGGAGCACATGGTCGAGGGCGAGACGCTGTTCGACGAAGCATAGCAGACCGACCAAGCCCTCGATTCGTCGCTGTCGGTATTCGCAGACGAGTGCTACCTACTGAACTGATTCCTCGAGACGTCCGCGTGTGGGGGACAGCCTAGAAGACCCGTCGCTCGATAAACCGACGGAGGAGCCCTGGCCGGTCTGAGGAGTGGGGATAGACCGTGATGGTGGTACAGGCAGGCTCCGGAAACCGCTCGTGAGAGTTGACGAGTGAGCTCCGCAGCCGGTGATCCTGTCCCCGGCGCACGAGCAAATCAGGAAGCGAGGACTGCCCCCCATCGGTGCGAACCTGTTCAGTCCGTACCGGGACCGACAGCATCGCTGCCAGGTCGGCCTGGTACTCCTCGATGGTCTGATCGCGTTCGTCGGTCGCCTCCTCCGCCGGCAGGTGCCAGAGTGTCACTGCGCCGTCGTTTGCCCCCGCGATCGCTTCCGCCACACTCACCGCAAGCGGGGCATAGGGACCGCTTTCATCTGCGAGTGCGATCTTCTCGGGTGCCTCGTATTCCTGGAGATCGACCAAGAGGACGTTGCACGGGGCGTGGCGAACAACCCAATCGATCGGGTCGCCGAGCACTCGCGATCGAAGCCGCAGCGGTTCGTGCTCCGCCAGGATTCCGTCGACGCCCCGGTGGGCAGCCGCGTTGACGATAGCGTGCTTGGTGTCGTGGCTGACGATCTCGCCAGCCTCGATGGGGACGGCGAACTCCTCCGAGAGATCGTTCATCCGTGATTCGAACGCACGATCCGCGGGTGATTGATTACCCGCGGCGTTCTCAAGCGGCGTCTGATCTGGGACTTCCTCGAATCGGACCGCGACCACGCGACCATCCTGTGGCCGAACAATGTCGGCCGCCAACGCGATGAGCGAGCGCTCCTGCTCCGCAGTGACCTCCCCCGGGAGTGCCACGAGTAGCTCGTGGGTCGCATGATCGGTCGCCGACTCGGTCGCAGCGAGGACGTCCTTTCCGACCCGGCGCCGAATCACATCGGTCGCCGCTCCCTCGCGGCTGACACGAGGCCTGACGTAAGCTAGGTACCAGATCACGCTCCCGAGGGTGATGAACCCGGCCCCGGCAAGCGCGATATTCCCCATCTGGGTCAACAAGAGGAATCCGGTCAGGACGCCGAACACCTGCATCCAGGGGTAGAGCGGCGACCTGAACTCGGGATCATACTCCGTGGTTCCCTCCCTGAATGCAACGACCGCGGCATTGACGAGCGCGAATACGAGGATCTGGAACGCGCTGGCGAGTTTCGCGATTTCGAGGATCGGGACAAACGCGATCAATGCCAGCAGCACCGCTCCGGTGAGGGTGATGGCGGTGACTGGTGTCCCGAACTTGTCGCTGACCTGTCCGAGTGATGGCGGTGCGAGCATGTCCCGACTCATCGCGAACGGGTACCGTGACGAGGAGAGAATGCCAGCATTGGCGGTCGAGACTAGCGCGAGAATCGCCGCCAGGATGACCGCATACACACCGTATTGACCGAGTGTCTCCTCTGCAGCCACTGCGACGGGAGTGAGTGAGCCGGCGACACTGCCCGGATCAGTCACCCCGACGAGGACGAACACGATCGCGACGTACAACAATGTGGTGACCCCCAACGAGCCCAGGATACCGATCGGGATGTTTCGCCCCGGATCTTCCACCTCTTCCGCGACACTCGCGATCTTGGTGACCCCGGCATAGGAGACGAAAACCAGGCCCGCAGCCGCCACCAGCCCACCGAGTCCATCGCCGAAGAAATTCGCATAGTTGGCCCCTTCGACCTGTGTCGCGCTGCCAGCAGCGAACCACCCGAGCGCGACGAGCATGACGACGACAATCGTCACCTGGAGTCGGCCTGTCTGCTTGGCCCCGAGCACGTTGACTACCACCAGTATCACCGCCAGTCCGAGAGCAACTGGTTTCAGGGGGAGGTCGAACAGCAGGATCAGGTACGGTACGCCACCGACGAGCGCCAGCGCGCTCTTGAACGAGAGAGAGAACCAGGTTCCGATGCCGGCTATCGTACCGAGGAGTGGGCCCATCCCGCGCTCGATGTAGATGTACGTCCCACCAGCTTCGGGCATGGCGGTCGCCATCTCGGATTTCGAGAGGGCAGCTGGAACGACGAGGAGTCCTGCCAACAAGTACGAGATGATGACAGCGGGACCCGCGATTTCCAATGCTAGCGCGGGCAGGATGAAGATGCCACTGCCGATCATCGCACCGATGCTGATCGCGAATACTGCGGGAAGACCGAGGTCTCGTTCGAGTTCTTTCATCCGCGTCTTGACACTGGTGTCCTGTTCATACGCATCCTACCACCGTGATATTGCATCGCCGAGAACGGGGTCCCCTGCAGCGATCGGGGCGATCCGCAGTCCAGAACAGCGGACGACGCGGGAGTGGTATCCCACACATCCCGAATCCAGTCCACGTGAGAGCGGAGGGCTATATCTGCGGCCGACATCTCCCTCCGGTCGTCCCTACTCGGGGTTCCTACCACCATCAACGTGGTAGCCACAAACCCGCGTGCTGTTCTGCATTCGTGAGTCCCGTTCTCTCATGCACTCTCCGGGACATTGTTCACGTGACTGCATAAACACGTCGGTAATGTTGTCATCCCGTCAAAATACTAGCCGGAATCTGCGAAAGTGTCCTCATTCAAGAACGTCGCGGAACCGGTGATACGGATGGGTATGGTGACTCCGAATGATGTCCTCATCTACCACCTGCAGTCCGATCTCTGAGAGCTCGCGACCGATGCGGGAGAGGTCGTCGCCATCTTCCCCGACAACGGTTACCAGCACGTTCTCCTCGCCGGTCATCACCTCCTGTACGTCGACGACGCCGGCAACCTCGAGTGCCGCTTTGGCCATCGTCCCCCGTTCGGGAATCGGAGCAGTGCAGACGATCAGGGTGTACAGCTGAAATCCCGCACCTTCGTAGTCGACATCCGCGTGATATCCCCGGATGATTCCCCGGTCCTCCAGTCGGTTGATACGGTTACGAACCGTACTTGCGGAGACACCCATCTCCTCGGCGATGTCACTCGATGTCGTGTGGCGGGCGTCACGCTGGAGGTGGTGGAGAATAACGCGGTCGAGCTCGTCGAGATCGTCTCGCGCCATATCGCGCTATTTTCCTGACGACACCATAACGGTGTGGACACGTGCCACCGGTGCTATTCCTCGCTACCTGTCTGTGAATCGATCAGCGATACAGTGCTCCTCTCGACGCTCATCCGGGTGGATAGAGAAGCATGCATCGACGTCCCTCGAACCCGTAATTACTGGGACGCGAATCGTCGACGGGGAGCCGAACGACTAGTCGACGACATCAAACGCGACGGCGACCGTCGGCTCGTAGAAGACGAAACGGTATCGACCCGGGCCGAGCGCGGGACAGATCTTGAGGCTATCCTCGTGGACGTGATTCTCGAGGATCCCCGTGACCGAGAGGTCGAATGACCAGGTGAACCCATCCCCGGGGGCGTGTAGAATCGCCTCGTCAGTGTAGCCGAGGGGATCGTCCGCCGAATGGACCCGGACGTCCTGCCACCCCGCCTCGGTGTATCGTTCGAACGCGTACTTGAACCTGTTACCGGTACTACGACGTTCACCAGTAACATTCGTCATCGTGATTTCGACCGTCTCGCCGAGTGCAACCTCCGGACGGTCCACGCGAAGCGCAAACTGCGGAGCCCCGCTACCGTTCGTGGCTTCTCCCCATTCGATGTCGTCCTCGTCTACCCAGCGGGTGAGACGCTCGACGGTTGGATCGTCACAACTCAGTGCCGGCGGAATGTGTGCGGGATCACCGTCGGGCCGAATGACGCCGGCGAGATCCGCGGGATCACTCGGCAGGGGATCGTCCGCGGAAGCGGAGATCGTCGCTTCGGTTCCCCAGCCGTCAGTCACGTCTAGGGTGGCGGTCGTCACCGGCTGCCCATCGAACGTCGCTCGGATGAGGGCGGACGGGTAGGTGACAACCTGCGCACACGCCTGTTCGCCCTCGCCTGTTTCCGTGACGTCGACGGTTCCATGCAGTGTTCCGTTCTGGATGGAGAACCCAGCTGCGTCGAGTTGGTGTGGACATGCGGTTGGGGCGACCGACTCCACGAACAGGAGCACAGAATCCTCGAAGTTCCCATCCTGGAGAAAGGCAGCCACAGCGTCTCGACGCTCGGGCGGGACGTCGTCGTGTGGCCAGATGACATCCGTCCGATCACGGGAGTCGATGACGATCACGGTTCCCACCGTCTCTCCAGCGTCCTCGAACCAGGAGGGGGCAGTCGTCTTGGTCGTGAACTGGATCGTCTCGACATCGAGTAGTTCGGATGTCGGGGAGCTCGTTGGACTCGGGTCATCGGGTGGGGTGACCGAGGGCGTGGCAGTAGTGGTCGGCATTCCTGTGGGGGTCGACTCGTCGGTTCCCTCGGGATCACCGCTCGGCGCGGTGGCCATACATCCGGCGAACACCGTACTGAATGCGAGCCCAGTCGTCGTGAGGAAGTGTCGCCGTTCCATAGTGAATGTACTCTATCGTGGCGATAAAGGAATTCCCAAGGGTGAAATACCGGTTGAAGCTATCGATAGCGTCGCATTGACCGTCTGGAATCGGATATCCGAGTGGTCGGCGTCTCGCGGGAATCACCACACGCTACCCTGGAGACAATGGAGAATCGGTTGGTCCGGATGAGAGGTCCGAGAAACAGACGGTACAACCACGACTGCACCCTACCGAAGCACCTTGAGGGTGAGGCCCATCATCGTCGTATGGATACCGCCCACGCGGCCCTTCTCATTCTGGTCCTTCTCGTCGCCGGCTGTACCGCAGGAATGCCTGGCAGTGGTGCCACGCCCACTGCCACGGTACCGCCTACATCGACGGAGAACGCGAGCTGTGTCGACGAGGTTGCCTTCTGGGGGCTTGGAGGTACTGAGGGCGATCTCTGGACCCGAGACACGGTCCGTATCGGGTATACGCTTCCACCGTCGAACAGTGCGCTGTTCGTCGTCTTCGAGAACGATACGGTCCTCGGCTGGACGAGTGTGGAAAACAGCGACCCAGATAATGCCATCGCCTCCGACGGCGACCCGATTGACCTTACCACTGAACTACACGGCACCCACACACTCCGGGTGGCTGTCTACCGTGACGTGAATGGAAACGATATGTTCGATGCGGCCACGGACGAGCCCTGTACTCGCACTGGCGAGATTGTACAGGCCGGCCCAGAGACGATCGATTTCGACTGAGTTGCCTGGGTTGACATGACTGAATAATGTCGGAAGACAGTCCTGTTCGACGAGTGGCGACAGGGTAGCTGCGCGTGAAAACGAATGAACGCGCACCCGTCGTGGGGTCAAGGCGGGTGCGCGCTGGCGTTCGGATCGTCCAGGATCCGCCAAGCGGGTCAAGAGGTGGGAAGCGGGGCGTGCGTCGTGGGAGGGTGGATCGCTGATTCGGTGCCGTACGAGCGTAACTGGGGCACGCCCCCTTCGACAGACGACAGGGACCGCCCAAAGTGTACTGCCAAAACGATTTGGTGTTTCGGGTGACGTCTCCCTAGTTGGTGAGCCCGAGACAATGGTACAGCACCGTTCTTGGCGTGGAGATTGATGATCGAGGGAGACGAACCCCGGAGTCGTGGAGTAGTGCGCAGGTCCGAGATGTTGATTGATACATTGCCCTAACTCGACTTATCATACGGATAGGTAGTTCGGGATTTAATTATTATTTTAAAATATTAATATTTGTCTTATTAAATATAAAATTATATAATTCCTGGCAATGGAGATTGTGTGAAACAGATGGAAGCGCCCGCCGGTTGGTCGTTGTCTCCTATCTGTTCATTCATGCCTAATATCCTCCCACGACTGACGTCACGGGCCCCCTCGCAGTGTTCCGTGTAGCCGAGGACGATCGACGCTATCTCGAATACGTCGGTCGCACGTCGGTGCTAGTGGTTGGCCCCACTAGTTTTATTCTATCCCTGTGTATTGCCTCGATCATGGACATCGGTGTTCTCACAGTCGTACTTGGAGGCGAACCGCTCGAAGATGCACTTGAGTATCTCTCGGACCTCGGGGTGGATGCCGTTGAACTCGGCTGCGGGGGCTTCGTCGGGGAAGACCACCTCCCCCGCGAGGAGTACCTCGACGATCCGGACCGACAACAAGAGCTCCTCGACCTCGTCGAGGACCACGGGCTACGTATTAGCGCGCTCTCGACCCACAACAACCCGCTCCACCCCGACGACGAGCGCGCGGAGGGTGCGGCTACGGAGATTCGTGAAGCCGTCGAACTCGCGGACCAGCTCGACATCGATACCGTCATCACCTTCTCCGGGCTCCCTGCAGGGAGTCCCGCCGGGGACGTTCCCAACTGGATTACCGCGCCATGGCCGCCGGAACATACCGAATCCCTCGAGTACCAGTGGGAGGAGGTCGCCATTCCCCGCTGGTCGGCTCTCGCTGACCATGCCGCGGACTACGACGTCAACATCGGCATCGAGATGCACCCCAACATGCTCGTGTACGAGCCGACGAGCATGATGCGCCTCCGAGAGGAGACAAACGAATACATCGGTGCCAACTTCGATCCATCCCACCTCTACTGGCAAGGGATCGATGTGACGGAGGCGATCCGCTATCTCGGCGAACGGGACGCTATTCACCACTTCCATGCCAAGGACACGGGCCTCTACGAATCGAACGCACGGGTGAAGGGATACCTCGACACGAACCCCTACACCGACGAACCCAACCGATCCTGGCTGTTCCGTTCCATCGGTTACGGTCATGGGGAGGAACATTGGAAAGACGTGGTCAGCACGCTCCGGATGATAGGCTACGAAGGGGCGCTCTCTATCGAGCACGAGGACTCGCTGACGAGTGGTCGCGAAGGACTGGAGAAAGCCGTCGACATTCTCGAGCGAGCGGTCTTCGAAACACAACCCGGCGAGGCGTACTGGGCCTAGAACCCGCCCACGTTTTATTTAGCGATATCGTTCACGTTTCCTGTCTTTTTTCCTGCCCTCCCGGCAGCGGCGGAATACTTGCACAAGAGGCTGTTTTGTGGGAAAAACTTACCCCCAAGGCCGATGACTACTTGCCAGGATGTCACATTCAACTGATGGGGGTTCGGATGAGACAGTGAGCACCGACGATCAACATCCTGTGGCCTCGGGAATGGATCAGGCACCGGAACCGCAGACGATGATGTCTGGAATCTATACGACTGTGGCCGTGTTTCTTGTCGTCGGAATCGGTAGCGGCCTGACGGTCTTTCTCAACGATGCGCTGACGTCGAGCCAGGCGGGTGGCTCCCTCCTCGGCGCGGGATTCTGGCTTGCCGTCATCATGTTCAGTGCACCGCTAATCGGTGCAGGAACCGGGTTCTACCTCGGCCGCACCGTTCAGGGCGACAGGCAGGCATATCTTGCAGCACTGATCGGGGCAGCAATCGGCTACGCGGTTCTCTACGCTACATTGTATCTCTTCAACGGGCTCATCATCGACAGCTTCGGGAGTATCGAGATCCTCCCACAGCTCGGTATCCTCCTCGGTGTGACCGCAACCGCGGTCCTCGCGTCGGTCGTGGCAGCAAATGCCGACAAGTGGTGACGCCCCCGATGTCGGGGCTTTGCTGACGTAGACGGGCTGTTCGACTCGCCGACTCGGCAACTACTAAGTCCATCTCCAGTGAAACGCCCATTATGGCACTGACTGCAGGGTTCCTGGGGTATCGGTTCATGGGCCGTGCCCACGCGAACGCGCTCGCTCGCCTTCCGATGTTCTTCCCCGACGCTCCCGAAATCGAACGGGATGTGCTCATCGGGCGTGACGAATCAGCACTCGCAGAGAACGTCGAGCAGTTGGGATTCAATCGATATTCGACCGACTGGGAAACGACTGTTGACGAGGTTGACGTCTTCTACAACCTTGGGCCAAACAACCTTCATCCGGAGCCATCGATCGCCGCACTCGAAGCAGGTACGAACGTATTCTGTGAGAAACCACTCGCCCACAAACTCGACGCTGCCGAGGACATGGCCGAGGCCGCTGCCGATGCGGACGTGACTGCTGGCATCGCGTTCAACTACCGGTTCCTTCCTGCGATCCAGCTCGCACAGCAACTTATCGCGGCAGGCGAGCTTGGGGAAATCTATCACGTCCGGGCAGAATATCTCCAGGACTGGCTCGTTGACCCCTCTGCACCATGGAGTTGGCGAAATTCCAAGGAAATCGCTGGATCGGGAACGCTCGGCGATCTCGGAGCTCACTCGATCGACCTCGCCCAGTTCCTCCTCGACGAGGAAATCGACCGCGTCTCCGGTCACCTGAAGACGTTCGTTGACGAACGGCCCGTTCAGGACGACACCGGAGCCGCACTCGACGCTGCAGGCGGAGACAGCACTGAAACTAGAGAAGTCACCGTCGATGATGCGTACACTGCGCAAGCGGAATTCGACGGCGGCGCGATAGCCACGTTCGAAGCGTCCCGGTTTGCGAACGGCCACGACAATTCCAATACCATCGAGATCAACGGATCGAAGGGTTCGCTCCGGTTCGACCTCGAACGTCTAAACGAGCTGGAGATCCTCCGTGAAGGCAATCGCAGCTTCGAGACCGTGATGGTCACCGATCCGGACGACCCCTACATCGATCGATGGTGGCCCGCGGGTCACATCATCGGCTGGGAGCATACATTCGTCCACGAGAATTACGAATTCCTCTCCGCGGTCGAGGCCGGCGAGTCCCACACCCCGGATTTCCAGGACGGTCTGCAGGTCCAGCAAGTCCTGGATGCCATCGAGCGGAGTGACGAAACGGGCGAGTGGGTCACAGTGTAATTCGGACCTGTTCTCACAGTCCCTGTAACTTCATCTCGATACACCCGATACGAGACGACATCCGACAGAGTCATGTCATCGGTCCTCACTCGGTCAGGTACGTTCACATGACGGTAGACTCGTACCCTTCTGTCTCGCTGCATAACGTTGCTGAACTAGTCCCCGCGGAATGGGATGGCGGTGGTGATCGGTTGTGCCGTGTTCCCGCAACAGTGGGAGCCGAGTTGAATGACATGGCCCGTGATCGGGTGCGACACCCGACGGGGAGCGAAATTCGGTTCGTCCCGACGGCCGACGATACCGAGATTCAGGTGACGCTTTCGGCACCCGAGCCAACGAGAATATGGCCGTTCTGGGGGAGTTTTCAGCCGTGGGAGCCCTCAGAAATCGGGCCGACTCCCGAGACGTTCACGTTCTCCGTTCCCGAACGACTGCGCGAACTTACCACCACTGCTGGCCTCGGACGGTTCGATCCGCGTGTCTGCCGAATTCTCCTCGAACGTGCCCCGGCCGTGGCACTCCATGACGTCAGCGGCGACTGTCGTCCACCTACCTCCGACGAGCTCCCCGATCACCGTCTACTCGCCTACGGGACATCCATTACTGAAGGCGCTGCGTCGTCGGGACCACATCTCAATTACGTCACACACCTCGTCCAGGAGCTGGGGTACGATGCACTGAATTTCGGGTGTTCCGGGTCGGCGTATTGTGAATCCGAAATGGCGGAGTACATTGCAAGCCGGGAGGACTGGGACGTCGTAACGCTCGCCCTCTCCGTGAACATGGCTAACACCGGTGGATTCTCCTCGACGGTGTTCCACGAACGCGCAGAGACGTTCGTCAACACGATCGCGGCCGCACATCCCGACAAACCGGTTGTATGTATTACCCTTTTCCCGTACTTCGATGACGTGATCGAGTCGGGCGACCCAGAGCACTCCGAAGCCTTCCGGGAAGCTTTACGCTCTATCGTTGCCGACTCCCCGCACGAAAATCTCACCCTTGTCGAAGGATCGGAGTTGATGGAACTCTCAGGACTCGTCGCGGATCTGCTCCACCCGGGAGACGATGGGATGGAAGCGATTGGCGAAGGACTTGCCCCATACGTCCAAGAAATAATGTAATAGCCCGCCCTTGGTGTGTATATTGCACGATACTGTCGGGAAATACACCCCAAGCGAGTAACAGGCGAGTCGGAGGACCCCAATTCATTCTCACTCAACATCGACGGCTCGGATCCATCGGACAACCTGGGTACCAAGCGAATCTCTCCCAGTCGGTAGCTGGTAACAATCTCTATCTCCGAGATACACCTATGTCAACCTCGGTGTCGATCAATGGCAACCCAACAACAAAATAACGTTGAGCTCGTTCGCGAGCGATACGAGGCGTTCAATCAGCGGGATCTCGATGCAGTCGTGGAAATCTTCGACGACGATATTGAGTGGAGTACGCCCGAAGGATATCGCTACGGTGGAACCTACCACGGCACTGAAGAAGTCGGGACCTTTTTCGAACGCGCCTTTTCGGACATCGAGGATCTCACACTTGACGTCGATCGATTCATCGATGGCGGGGAGACAGTTGTGGTCGAAGGGACACTCCAAGGGCAGGCGGCCGAAACAGGGCGCACCCTCGATATTCCGTTTGCGCACGTCATCGACATTCTGGATGGCAAGGTGACGCGATTTCAAGAATTCGCGGATACGGCTCGCTTCGAACACGCTCTTGGGGACTAGCGATCCGATTCGCTTCGAGCAATCTCAGTCCATCCCGGACCTAATTTTCCACAAATTCGACCACTACGTATCCAGTATTGATAGTGAATGAGCATCTATCTCCGCTGATTCTTGGATATCCGCCACAACAGCTTTGTCATTCCCGCCTAATCGTTCACTGTTGGGATAAATAATGACAGATAACGGGTCGACTCCCCCTTTTTCTCACGATACAAAGGGTCACGCTGGCTCCGATACCGACAATGCTGTCAGATCACTTTCTATAGACGCTATTTTGTCGCTCTTGGCAGATCACCAACGTCGGGATTTGATCCAGTATCTGCGTACAGCATCCGATCAGACGGCTGATTTCGATGCGTGTGTCTCGCATCTGATGCGGCAAGACGAAGCGCGCACCGGTGAGTCCCCAGGGCATGACCAGGTGGCAGCGACAGTCCACCACATTCATATTCCGAAGTTGTCAGAAGTCGGCATACTGGAGTATGATGCCCGGAGCCAAGCCATTCGGTACAGAAGCCACACCGCCCTTGAAGACTGGCTTGATCGGATTCGCGAGGACACGGAACCATCCTAGACCAGCGACTCATCCACCGACCCGGAGTTCTCCCGACACGTGATTGTAACCGTAGCGAACCGGGTGGTCATTCTAGCAAACATCAACAGACGTTTCACACCCACGTGAGTCAAACCGAAAGGACCACCCAGACACCCGACTAGATGGCAGAAAGCATTAACGGACGATACCCGTTTACCCCAGTATAGTGACGTAACCAGATCGTCCACCCCCACGTGATCCGATGACCCGACCCATCACAACTCCAGGTCGATTTCAGCCATGTCACTACTAGCTGCGGGGGGAGGCGAACAAAATCTGCTGTTGATTACCGCGATCATTGTTACTCTTGGTGTCATCTCGCAGGTGGTCTCGGATCGGTATCGTGTGCCGAGCGTCCTATTCCTGATTCTCGCTGGCGTCGCTATCGGGCCGAAAGGGCTGGGCATCGTCACGAGCCAATCATTCGGAAACGCGCTCTCGACCATCGTCGGATTGAGCGTTGCAATCATCGTCTTCGAGGGGGCGTTTCACCTCCACCTCGAGAAGCTCAAGGAAGCACCGTCAGCAGCCCTTCGACTTGTGACAATCGGCGCGCTCATCTCGTTCATTGGAACGGCCATCGCAGTCCGTGTCTTTCTCGATGCCGACTGGGGTATCGCTCTCGTTGTCGGCGCACTACTCGTTGCAACGGGGCCGACCGTGATCACGCCCATTCTCGAAGTCGTTCCCGTCCGCCGTCAGGTCGCCGCGGCACTCGAGACGGAAGGGATCGTCAATGACGTGACAGCCGCAGTTCTCGCGGTCGTCCTCTTCAAAGCGGTTGCAGCCGAGCAGCTCGATCCCCGAGAGTTTGTGACAGCGTTCACGGAACGAATCGGTGTCGGCCTTGGCATCGGCATCCTCGTCGCAGCCATTCTCTGGTACGTCATCAAACACGTCGACCTTTCCCCGAAGAATGCGCCACAAAACGCGCGGTTGATCTCACTCGCCGGCGCGGTCGTCGCGTTCAGCGTCGCCGATACGATCGCTGCCGAGGCGGGTGTCGCTGCAGTCGCGACTGCGGGTATCATACTCGGCAACGCCGATATCCCCTACAAGGACGACATCGAGGAGTTCAAGGGTGACATTACACTGATCGTCCTCTCCTTCATCTTCATCGCGCTGGCCGCGCTCATCGAGATCGAGACGCTGGTTGACATGGGTGTCGGTGGTATCCTCCTCGTTCTCGTGGTGGCGCTCGTCCTTCGACCCCTGCTGGTTTTCATCTCCACTGCCGGAACCAGCTTCACGACTCGGGAGAAGCTGTTCGTCAGCTTTGTCGGCCCGCGAGGGATCATTCCAGCATCCGTCGCAACGCTGTTTGCCATCGAGCTCACGACGATGGCTCAAGAACTCGGACAACCTGGACTCGAGGCCCAAGCCGACATCTTGGCAGGAACGGTCTTCTTGGTCATTCTCGCGACGGTGGTGTTAGAGGGCGGCCTCGCAAGAAAGATTGGTGAATACCTGAATGTACTACCCATGCGAGTACTCATAATCGGTGCCGGACAGGTCGGACGATCGCTTGCCAGACGCCTCGAGGATCGGGGAGAGGACGTTATCCTTATCGACAAAGACGAGGACATGGTGGAAACTGCACGGAGCATCGGGTTTACCGCAACGCTGGGTGACGGGACCGATTCAGACGTGCTCGCCTCTGCCGGCGCGGACGACGCGAAGGTCGTCATTGCAGCGACAGCCAACGACGACGCCAACCTCCTCGTCTGTCAGCTCGCGAAATCCCAATTCGACGTGGAGACGGTGATCGCCAGGGCGAACAACCCGGATAACGTCCGTCCGTTCGAGGAACTCGGCGTCCGTGCAATCTCGGCCTCTGACGCGACGGCGTGGGCAATCGATAACGTCATCGAGCGTCCCGCGCTGGCGAACTGGATGACTGAACTTGGGCGCTCGGGTGACGTCCAGGAGATCGAAGTCACAGCAGAAGATCTCGCTGGTAAGACAATCGATCAACTCGACGACGAACTCCCAAGCGGTGTCCTCATCGCCCTCGTCGGACGAGACGGCAACAACCAGGTGCCCGAACAGGATTTCACCCTCCAATACGGAGACCACATCACGTTCCTAGGTCGGGCGGAAGCGGTCAGTGAAGCCCTGCAACGGACACATCCTCACGATTGAGTTCCTCGGTGTCGATAGTTCGGGATGGTACCTCGCAGCAATGATCCACGAACCGAGGTATAACTCGCGCAATTTATTAGCCGCGTCGAACACCCTTCGTCCATGACAGCGTTCGGCTGGTTCGCGTCCCTGGAGGAGTTTAGTCCGAGGGAATGCCTCGAACAGATCGTCATCGCAGAGGAGGCTGGTTTCGATACGGCGTGGGTCAATGATCACTTCCACCCCTGGTTCGATCACAAGGAGGATGGGTCCTCCGCGAACGGCGGGAACTGCTGGTCGTGGATGCCTGCGGCGCTCGAGCGAACCGATGATCTCCGTATCGGAACTGGCGTGAGCGCCCTCATTCACCGCTACCACCCCGGGAACGTCGCTCACCAGCTTGCGACCCTGTGTGAGATGTACCCGGATAGGGTTTTCCTCGGGCTCGGTACCGGCGAGGCACTCAACGAGAGCCCGCTCGGACTCCCGATGCCCGAGTGGTCGGAGTGTGCGAAGCGGACGGCAGAAGGCATCCGAATCATCCGCACACTCTTCGAGGAGGATTTCGTCGAGTACGAGGGGAACTTCTGGACGCTGGAAGAGGCCAACCTCTACACCGGGCCTGATGAGGCGCCACCCATTTGGATCGCCGCAAACGGACCCACGGCGGCACGCATGGCTGGCGACCTCGGCGACGGCTTCGTTACCGTGTTTGAATCGGCCGAGGACGTCCAGGAGGAGCTCTACCCGGCGATCAAGACGGGCGTGAAGAAGTCCGATCGGAACGACTCGTTCGACGACGTCCCGAAGTGCATCCACGTCCACGCGTCCTACGACGCGGAGTCCGAGAAAGCCGCCTTGATACCGTGCCTTCCATGGCGGGGGACACAACTCCCGATCTTCTTCTCCGCGGACGTCTCGGACCCGCGGGTCATCCAGTCCCACGGCGATATCGTCGATCCCGACGCGCTCGTCGACAACCCGGGCTTCGTCGTCACGACGGATCCCCACGACATCGTCGAGGAGACCCGGAGTTACGTCGAAGCGGGCTTCGACGAGATCGTCTATCAGAGCCACAGCCCCGATCAACAGGCCTTCGCGGACCTCATCGCGGAGCACGTCATCCCCGAGTTCGCCTGAACCGGCCCGATCGTGGACGGTCAGCCTTTTTGCGCTGTTCGTCTACTCTCGTGTATGGAGCGCTACGAGACGGTCGTTGAGGACGACATCCTCTTCTTGGACCTCGGGGCGGACCGATTCGAAGTGGGGGACGTAGACGAGATCGTGGGACTCGTCGGTGGAGAGACCTACGAAGTCGAGTACGATGGAGACCACAGCCAGGTCGTCGAGTGGCTCGACCTTGATGAGGACCACACACTGGAAATCGACGTGCGCGAGACGCTCACCGACATGGACTTCCCGGAAAGCTTCGTCCGGAAACTCGCCGAGCGTGATGGCGAGACCGACAGTGGCCACGACGCCCGCGCCGCCTATTTCGCGGAGATGATGGCCGCTATCTGGGAGTCCAAAGGCAACCTCGAAGACGAGCTCGGCGAGAAAGAGAACCCCTTTTACTGACACTTACCACGACGTGATCGTCACGTCCCGCAATGGCCGATCGAGTGGAAGCGACACGTGACTTCCCGTGAAGTGAGAGAGATACAACCCGACGATGATTTCGACCGACTGGGCGGCTTCGACACCGGGCGAGCGATTGTCGCTGCCGCCGTCCAGGAGGTCGACGACGTGGGCAGCGGCGTTCGAGAAGGCCGAGGTGTAGTCCGACTCCCACGTCCACGCCCCATCGATTTCCGGGAGTGGTTCCTCGATGTGCTCTCCAGCGTCCAGGCGCCAGTAGCGCCACTCGCCGTCGTCGTTATTGAGCAGGAGCTTACCCTTGGTGCCCACGAACTGGAGTGCCATCGTCGAGATCTCCCGGGCGACCGTACAGTCGATAGTGACGAACGTGCCATTGTCCATCACGACCATTCCGCCCCCGCCGGCATCGTCAACCTCGCGATCCCCGCCCAGTGAATCGACAGCATCGTTCTCACCGTTGATGTACCCGCTCACCTGCTCGGCACGGGCGTCGAGCAGGTGAACCAGCAGGTCGAGCAGGTGCGTGGAATTCCGCATCAACTCCCGTCGAAAGGTCGCATTCACTGCCCGCACGTCCCCGAGTAACCCAGCACGGATGTGCTCCCGAAGCACCCGGATTTTCC
>CAZEDI010000003.1:41531-50042 GCA_964510865.1 uncultured Halobacteriales archaeon | reverse complement strand
TGAATCGAAAGGAGTGGTTCACGACAAGGTCAGTCCCCGCCTCCTCACACGTGGCAATCATCGTCGCGGCATCCGACAGCGACGAGGCGATCGGTTTCTCACACCAGATCACGTCCGGGTCACCGAGTTGGGCTGCATCCACGACGTGGTCGTGATGGAGATACGTGGGGGTGCACACCGAGACAACGTCCAAGTCGTCGCCCTCGAGCATCGACTCGTGGGTTTCGTACCGGTTCTCAGGAGGGATATCCCACAGCTCACCGAAGCGCGCGAGCGTCTCTTCGTCGACATCTGCGACCGCCACGAGTTCGATATCGTCAACTGACGCATATCCGCCCGCGTGGCTCGCATCAACCTTCTGGTGACCGATCTCCTCAGCGTCGTGCATTCCCAGAATCCCCATGCCCGCGATGCCGCCGGTGCCGACGATGCCGGCTCGGTAGGTCATGGACAAGCCGAGTACGCCGTCCTATTTGTACCTCTCGCCGGCCGACGACACTACCTCGGTTGCCCCCATCGACCCTTTTTACTCGTGCACCGTTAGAGGATGGAGTATGTCGACTATCACCGTCATGCGAGGGAATGCACACGGAATTCCGGCCCAAGACCACGCGGATATACTTCGTGGCAGACTCCCTGACTGGGAGGTACGAGTAGCACGCACGCCAGCTGAAGAGCGTGAGTACGTAACCGATGCCGAGGTGGTGACGGGCTTTGGGCTGGGCGACGAGCTCCTCGAACGGGCCGAGCAGCTCCAGCTGTTCGCGTGCGCGTCCGCGGGGACGGGACACCTGAACCTCGACGCGTTCGCCGAACATGGCGTCACCGTGACGAACGCATCAGGCGTCCATGGCCCGCCGATTGCAGAGCAGGCGATCGGCTACATGCTCGCGATAGCTCGAGATCTCCCGACGGGTATGCGCCGCCAGGACCGCCGCGAGTGGCGCCATTACAAGACATTTGGCGAAGTGAAGGGAAGCACAGTCACGGTCGTCGGGCTGGGCGCGATCGGGCAGGCCGTCGTCGAACGGCTCGCTGGCTTCGACGTCGAGACGATTGGCGTCCGCTATACCCCCTCGAAAGGGGGTCCGACTGACGAGGTGATCGGGTTCGACCACGGGGATCTCCATGCCGTCTTCGCCCGCACGGACTATCTTATCCTGGCAACACCACTCACCGATACGACCTACCAGGTCGTCGACGCCGATGCGTTCCGGACGCTGCCCGCGGACGCCGTCCTGATCAACGTTGCACGCGGGGGGCTGGTCGAAACTGACGCACTCGTACGGGCGCTCCGGCACAACGACATCCACGCCGCCGCGCTGGACGTGACCGACCCCGAACCGCTTCCCGAGAACCATCCGCTCTGGACGCTCGAAAACGTGCTCATCACCCCGCACATGTCGGGGTACACCCCGGAGTATTGGGATCGGACGGCAGCTATCCTGATCCGCAATCTGGAGCGTGTCGAGGATACCGGTGAGTGGACGGGACTCGAAAATCAAGTAGCCTGAATCCTCCGTCTGCCGAGGACAGCTTACCCGTCGCGGCGACGAACCTCGATAGCGTCCGTCAGATCGCCCACCGAGACATCAAACATCCCGGGTTCGACAACGCGTTCGCCATCGGCAGCGACGAACCCGAGTTCGCCTGGACCCAGGTCGACGGTGACGGTCCCCGTCTCCCCTGGTTCGAGTGCGACGACCCCAAAGCCACAGTGTTCGCGGTCAGGTCGAACCCGCGAACTGACCCGATCAGAGAGGAAGACGTCGACCACGTGCCGCCCGGCACGATCGCCGACGTTTTCCACATCGACTGAAACCGTCGCGGTCCCGCTCGGCCCGACCTCCGCAGGAGAGACTGAGAGATCCCGGTACGCGAACGTCGTATAGGACAGCCCGTGCCCGAAGGGGTAGAGCGGATCGTAGGAGTCGGGATGTTCGTCGGGGCCGATCGGCGTCGGGTGGCGGTGGTAATCGTGGTGCTGCGGGAGGTCACCTTCGTCCCGCGGAATCGATGCAGCGAGCGCCCCGCTTGGATTGACGTCACCGTAGAGCATTTCGGCGATCGCGTGCCCACCTTCCGTTCCAGGGAATCCCGCGAACAGGAGCGCAGCCGCGTAGTCGGCGAGCCAGTCCACGATGAGCGGTCGACCCGTCACGAGCACACCAACAATGGAGGTCCCCGTCGCATGGATGGCTTGGGCGAGCTCCCGTTGGGCGTCGGCAAGCCGCATATCCGAGCGCGTCGGCCACGCACCAGTCTCTGTCGTGAACCGGCCGGCGCCGAATTCGTGGAGGTACCACCCCTCGCCGAGGACGAGGACTGCTACGTCGGCATCTGCTGCCGCGTGCGCTGCGGCTTCGACATCCAGCGTCTCGTTCAGCGTCGATCCTTGTACATATGACACATCGCCATCCGCCCGGGCCTCGATCGCCTCGCGGACAGTCGCACCGGGCACGCCATCTGGCGTCTCGACGCTCCAGCCACCGAGAAGGTGAACGAGGGTATCGGCGTTCGGGCCTCCCACGAACACATCCTCATCGCCCGAGAACGGGAGGAGACCGTCGTTCTCGAGGAGTGTCATCGACCGACGGGCAACCGTTCGAGCCACGTCGCGGTGGTCGTCACGACCCAGCGTCTCGACAACGTCGTCGGGGTTCACGTACGGATTTTCGAATAGCCCGAGGCGGAATTTCACCGAGAGGACCCGCCGCACGCTCTCCTCAAGCGTAGCCTCGGCAAGATCGCCACGTTCCACGAGATCGAGGAGGTGGTCCCGATGGTCGACATGCCCCACGGAAGCGACATCGAGTCCCGCTCGTCGTGCCTGTGCGACAGACCCGCGGTGATCCGCCGCAGTCGCGTGGTACTGATGGAGGTGTGCGACACCACCCCAGTCAGAGACGACCGTCCCGTCGAAACCGAGTTCTTCGCGGAGGAGCCGCGTGAGCACTGTGCGCGAGCCGTGGACCGCCTCCCCGTTTATCGAGTTATAACAGGGCATGACCGATTCGACGCCCGCATCGATCGCCGCCTCGAATGGCGGGAGGAATACCCGTCGGAGGAGATAGTCGGAAACCTCCACCGGTGACGCGTCTTCGCCCCGTGCGGGCTTCGAGTAGGCGGGAAAGTGCTTGACGGTTGAGACG
This sequence comes from uncultured Halobacteriales archaeon, assembly GCA_964510865.1. GTDB lineage: Archaea > Halobacteriota > Halobacteria > Halobacteriales > Hikarchaeaceae > CAZEDI01. The sequence goes on along the minus strand of CAZEDI010000003.1, from coordinate 46,890 downwards.
ACAGCGTCGTCATCGATCCCGATTCCGTCACCCTGGTACCCCCGGACTTTCGCGGCCGTCATGGCAGCGGTGAGCGTTGGACTTTCACCGAAGGTCTCGAACATCCGACCCCACCGTGGGTCACGTCCGACGTCGGCGACGGGGGCGTAGTTCTGCCCAGCCCCCGTGGCTCGCACTTCCGTTGCCGTGATCGAGGCAGCGCGCTCGATCAGCTCGACGTCGCGGGTCGCCGCTGCGCTCAGCCCGTGCGGAAAGACCGTCGCGCCGGCCACGTATGCATGACCGTGGACCGCATCGACGTTGAAGAGGACCGGAATCCCCAACCTCGTCTCTTCGATCACGGAATCCTGGAGATCGTTCACCATCGTTGCGATTTCCCGCGGTTCGCGCCCGATCGACCCGCCCCACCCGAAGGGGGCGGCGGCGCCGATACCATACTCGACGATGGCCTCCCGGACGTCATCGAGGTCGTGGGGGTCGCCGAGGTGGCCACCCCAGGTGCCGACGAGCTGGCCGGCTTTCTCCGCGAGCGTCATCCGATCGAGCAGGTCTGCAACCCGGTGGTCGAGAGGCGCCTCCGGATCACGGTAGCGTGGTGCATCCGCAGCCATATGCCAAGAAATGGCGATGTGGCGTATAAAATTGCGGAAATACGAGTAAACACTCCCGTATGCGTCTTCATCACCGATCAGTCCAGTTCGAGAAAGATACCCGCTCACGCGGGGGAGGGACCGGGAGGCGCTACTCCTCGAGCGTCCGAATGTCCCAAAGGGGCTCGCCTAACTGGGACTCGGTGCGTGCCATGACGGACAGCTGTCCGGAGTCAGGGTATTCGACCGCATCCGGCGAGGCCGTGTCACTGGCCATTACGTAACGGACCGGCTCGTCCATCTCGTTCACTACGCAGTGTGCTCCTTCAGGGCCACGATCGAAGTGTACAACCTCGCCCTCGTTTAGGACGCGCTCGCCGTCCGGCGTCCGGAGCGTGGGCCGGCCTCGAAGAACCACCAACAGCTCCTCGATGCCGTGGTGGAAGTGGTATTCTCCGCTTGAGGCACCTGGAGGAAGCTCGTATAGTGTGGCACCCAGGCGGTCCCCGCCGGGGAGCCGTCGACTACGCGCGCCATCCTCGTGCGGTTCCTCGCCGTGGGAAGTCCAGTCGTCCGCCCAGATCGAGGGGGGTTGATCCGACTCCGTCATCCGCGGACGCCTCCACTCCGGTGGTCCTCTACCGACATTCTCGAGGGAACGGTGACGGTGGTATTAACTCTACATGCAGTAGAGCGCCGACGAGTACTTTCGGCGGCGTTCGAGTATACCCAAGGGACGGCCTGGGGCCTTGGCCACCCGAGAAGGCACGGCTTCGGCCACACGGCCCGGAAGCCAAAGCGCTATACTTCCGCCCTCGCCCACTCAGGACATGACGGATCACCGTTCGACAGATCACCGGATAGGATTCATCGGGACGGGCGCGAACCCGGAAAGTCCCGACGCCTCGGGGTTTGCAATGGCCTACCGCCATGCCGAGGCGTACGACGCACTCGAGAAGTGCCAGCTCCATGCCTGTGCAGACATCGTCCCCGAACACGCCCAGGCGTTCGCGGATGCCCACGATATCGACGACGCGAACGTGTTCGAGGACTACACGGTCATGCTCGAGGAAGCCGAGCCGACCGTCGTCTCGATCTGCGTGCCACCGGCACTGCATGCAGATATCGCGATCGGCTGCGCCCGCCATCCCGCGGTCGAGGCGATCCACTGCGAAAAGCCGATGGACCTGACCTGGGGCGGTGCCCGCCAGATGTCGGCCGTCGCCCGGGAGGAAGGCGTCCAGCTGACATTCAATCACCAGCGCCGGTTCGGAAAGCCATACCGGCGGGCAAAGGAACTCCTCGACGACGGGGCGATCGGCGACCTCGAGCGCGTCGAATTTGCCGCGAGCAACATCTACGATTACGGCTCGCACTCGATCGACCTGTGTCACTACTTCACTGACCAGGCCAACCCGAAGTGGGTACTGGGGAACATCGAGTACCACCAGGAACAGGTGTACTTCGGTGCACACAACGAGAACCAGGCGATCATCCAGTGGGAGTACGAAAACGGCGTACACGGGCTGGGAGCGACGGGGCCGGGTGCCGGGCTCGTCGGTGCCCACAACCGACTTGTTGGGACGGACGGCGAGATCGAGGTCGCGCCGGGGTTCGCTACTGCCGAGGGTGCAGCGGGGCCCGCGCTCCGCATTCGTAGCGCTGGAGACGAGGACTGGGAGGCCGTTGACGTCGGTGACGAACACGCCCACGGCCCGAATTTCATCCAGCGGGCAATCGCTGACGTGATCGAGTGCCTCGACTCCGATCGGGAGTCGGAACTCCGTGCGGCGAACGCGCTCCAGGCGACGGAAGTCATCTTCGGTGCCTGGGAATCCGCTCGGAAACGCGGCCGGGTCGACTTCCCCCTCGAGATCGATGACAACCCGCTGGAGGCCATGGTCGAGTCCGGCGCGCTCGAACCTGCACCGGCCGACGAAGAGTAATCACGGGATCGTGGCTGTCGGAGAGACGGGCGGAGAAATCCGAGTCGTGACTGCCTGTCCTACATCGCGCCGCCCATACCGCCCATGCCACCCATGCCACCCATACCGCCGCCGGGTGGCCCGCCAGCCTCCTCCTCGTCATCGTCACCAGCCGTCGACAACTCGCCCGCTGAGATGACGTCATCGATCCGCAGGAGCATGGTAGCCGCACTCGTCGCGGCGTCTATCGCCGTTCGTTTCACTCGCAGCGGTTCGACGACTTCCGCCTCGAACATGTCCGCTACCTCACCAGTGTCGGCGTCGAGTCCAGCCGCCGTCTCACCGTCTGCGTGACTCGCCCTGAGCTCGACGAGCGAATCGATCGGGTCGTGGCCCGCGTTCTCCGCTAACGTCCGTGGCCCGATCTCGACCGCGTCGGCGAACGCCTCGATGGCGAGCTGTTGGCGTCCCTCGATGCCGTCTGCCAGGTCGCGCAGCGCCAGTGAGAGTTCGATCTCCGGGGCGCCACCACCGGGCAGGATCGCACCGTCCTCGAGGGCGGACGCAACGACCTGGATACTGTCCTCGAGCGTGCGCTCCAGTTCCTCCAGGACGTGCTCCGTACTGGCACGTAGGAAGAGCGTCGCCGACTCCCCGGCCTCGACATCTTCGAAGACGACCGTTCGCTCGGTCCGAGCAGCGGCCATCTTGCCGACAGTCCGGATGCGCTCTCGCCGAACCCGTCCCGCGTGTCCGAGGTCGTCCTCGGTGACGGACGCGAGGTCCGACACGCGATTGGCACCGGTAGCGCTCTCGACGCGCGCCTGGTACTCCTCCCCGACCCGGCGCAACGCGAGCACACCCTGCTTTGCGAGAATACCTTGGGCGAGATCATCGATAGCCCCGTCGACGAGGAGGACGTTGGCACCCACGTCGACGACCTGATCGACGGCCTCCCGGAGTTCGGCTTCCTCGCGATCGACGAGCTCCTCGAGCTGATCTGGGCTCGTCACGGTCGCCTCGGCGTCGAGTTCGAGTTCGGAGACCTCGATGTCGCCCTCGTAGATCAGGATGTTCGCGTCCTCGATCTCGTCCGGCATGCCTTCGTGCGGGGGGTTCTTGTCGATGGTCACACCATCGATGAACCGTGAGTCCCCGATCGACTTGCCGATGAATCCTTCGACCGCCACGGCGTCGCGGTCCACGGTGCCGTCCTCCCGATAGGCCGACAGGACGCCCCGCACGACGAGGTCCGCCAGGTGATCTTTGTCACTGCCTGCCCCCTTGCCCGTGATCGCGGTGGCAGCGATCTGTTCGAGTGTCTCGACGTCGTCGGGGTCGACTGGCGTCGCCAGATCCTCTAGCACGGTCCCCGCTTCCTCGACCGCACGGCGGTACCCCTGCACGACAGTCGTCGGGTGGATGCCGTCGTCGAGCAAGTCCTCGACCGTCTTGAGGAGCTCCCCGGCGAGAACGACCGCGGACGTGGTCCCATCACCGACGTCCTCCTCCTGCGTCTCGGCGACCTCGACGATCATGTCCGCTGCCGGGTGGTCGACCTCCATCTCCTGGAGGAGCGTCGCGCCGTCGTTCGTGATGACGACTGTCCCGCTCGAATCGACGAGCATCTTGTCCATCCCTTTCGGGCCGAGCGTCGTCCGAACTGCTTCGGCGATCGCCCGAGCCGCAGAGACGTTCATTTCCCGTGCGTCCTGTCCAGAGGTGCGCTGGGCATCCTCCGAGAGGACGACCAGTGGCTGGTTACCCATCTGTCGTGCCATAGCTATCCTTCAATTAGTCATTCTCACACGAAAAGGGTTCGATTCAGTCGTCGGAGAATACGCTTAGTCGGAGACGCTCTCCGTCTCCGTTTGAGAGGAAGAGAAGCCGATCTCCTCCTCGCCCTCGAGCTCCTCGCTATTCCAGTATTCGTGGTTCTCGAGCGCGCGGAAGCAGGCCGCTTCGGTGCCGCCTGGCGCGTCGAAGAGTTCCGGCTCCTCCTCCCGACAGGCCTCCCTCGCCTGCTCACACCGCGTGTGGAATTTGCAGCCTGCAGGCGGGTCCTCCGGGTCGGGGATGTCGATCCGCCGGACAGGTGGCTGTTCCTGTACGGCCTCCCTCGCGATCTCGGGATCGAGCGGCGGCGTCGACCACCGGAGGACTTTCGTATAGGGATGTGTTGGGTTCTGGAGCACGTCGTCGGGCGAGCCTATTTCGACGATCTCCCCCAGATACATGATAGCGATCCTGCCTCCCGACTGTTTGGCGAGGTATCGGGCGTTCGCCAGGTCGTGCGAGATAAACAGATAGGACGTGTTGAAGAGATCCTGCAATTCGAGCATCAGATCCATCATCTCCACTCGAAGAGAGACGTCGAGTGCGGAAACCGCCTCGTCCGCGAGGATGAGGTCCGGATTCATCAACAGGGCGCGACCCAGGACGACACGCTGCTTCTCGCCACCCGAGAGCTGGTGTGGGTAGCGGTCGGCGTAGTCCTGTGCCGGTGACATGTCGACGTATTCGAGGTATCGATAGATCGTCTCGATCCGATCGCGGGCGTCGAGTTCGGGACGCCACTTCTCGAGCGGATCCGCGAGTAACGATCGCACGCGCCGCGATGAGTTCAGCGCGTTCGCGGGATCCTGGTGGATGATCTGGAGCGAGCGGCGTATCTCCTCGTATTCGATGTCCGAGGCAGCCGGGTCGTCCTTCGCCTCCCAGATGTCCTGTCCACGATATCTCACTATCCCCTCGGTCTGTCGCTGGAGGCCGATTGCCGTCTTGCCCAACGTCGTCTTCCCACAGCCCGACTCGCCGACCAGCGCGACGACGGCGTACTCCTCG
>CAZEDI010000003.1:0-41521 GCA_964510865.1 uncultured Halobacteriales archaeon | reverse complement strand
GGTACCCAGCATATTCCGAATGAGTCCACCCGGTTTGAAGTGGACGCTGAGGTCCTCGAGCGAGAGTAGCGGTGCGTCCTCGGGCGATTCCTCGGCCTCCGTCTCGTCGGCGGTTTCTTCGACGCTCATGAGTCGTCCTCAAACATTTCGGTCTCGAGTGAATATGGTATCTCGTCGGCGGCCTGTTCGTAGTAGAAGCATGCGACCTCGTGGGCGCCCTCGACTTGGGCGAGTTCGGGATCCTCGATCTCACACCGGTCGTCCGCAAGCGGACACCGGGGATGGTATGAACACCCCGTGGGGATGTTCACCGGATCGGGACTCGATCCCGGGATCGTCTCCATCTCGTCGACAGGGGAGTCGATGCTCGGGACCGAGCGCAACAGCGCCCGCGTGTACGGGTGCGCGGCGTCCTGCATGAGTTCCTCCGTCGGGCCGACTTCGACGAACTCGAATGCGTACATCACTCCGATCCGATCCGCCAGCCCGGAGACGAGCGGCATGTCGTGCGTAATGAACAGGATCGTGAGGTCGAACTCGTCCCTGAGCGCCTTCAGCATCGAGATGATGGAGCGCTGCATCAGAAGGTCGAGCGCCGCAGTCGGCTCGTCCATCACGAGCACTTCCGGCTCGAGGACGAGCGAGAGGGCGATCAGTGCCCGCTGCTTCATCCCCCCCGAAAGCTCGTGGGGGTACGCGTTCATCACCCGATCGTAGTCGAGGTGGAGCGCATCGAAGATGTCACGGACATGGTCCATCCGTTCCGGGAGGACGGCGTTGTGGGCCCGGATCGTCTCCCGGAAGTGCCCCTTGACCTTCATTGTCGGGTTGAATGAATTCATCGCCCCCTGGAACACCATCGCGATGTTCTCCCAGCGGATGCCTTTGAGCTCCCGCGGAGTCAGGTCGAGAAGGTCGATTGAATCGTCTGTCGCCTGATCGAACGAATCGACGACCTCCGTGTCGATCGCGTCCGGATCCTTCGGATAATAGGTAATGTCTCCCGTCAGTACCCCGGGATCCTCGACCGCATCGAGGAGTGCCGACGCAAACATCGACTTGCCCGAGCCTGACTCGCCGACGACCGCGAGAATCTCCTCGCGGTAGATGTCCATGTCGACGTCGTTGAGGACCCACGCTTGGCCCCGCGACATGTTGAAGCGAACGTTCGCGTTTCTGACCTCCATGATCGGTTCCTGCTGCTCTTCTCCTGATACCGTCGACTGTGGTTCTCCAATTGCCACGGGTCTTACACCTCCATATCCCTAATCGCGGGATCACGCGCGGTAGTCAATTCGGTATAGTGAATCGTCCAGTGCATCTACAGCATGCCTCCGCCGGCTTCGGCCTCCTCGTCGGACGCTGTCTTGGCGTGTCGCGCCCGGAGTCGTGGATTGAACACCTGATCCATTCCCTGTGAGAACAGGACGAACGTGAAGGTCATCCCCGCGAGGGCGAGAGCGGGGAAGAGCATCCAGTGGCCTGCCTGCTCCGGACGGATAATTGCGTTCCCCTCGGTGTGTGCGTAGTTCATCATGACCCCCCAGTTCAACACGTTGAACGGCAGGATGCCGAGGAAGTACAATGCGACCGAAGCCCCGATGACGGCGACCGCGGATGTCGCAGCCCCGATCAGGATATACGGAGCCAGTTTTGGCATTAACTCCTGGCCGATGATAGTCGATGTGCTGAGTCCCATCGCCCGTGCTGCCTCGACGTAGTCCTCTTCGCGAAGTGTAAGCACTTGGGACCGCAACGTTCTGGCAAGGCCCGGCCAGCTGTCTATTGCCAGAATCGCACCAACCATAAACGGGTCCTCCGGCGGGTACACCGACGCAATGACGATGATGAGCGGGAGGCCTGGGAGAGTGATCATGATGTCGGCCGCCGTCATCAGGATCGCGTCCAACTGTCCGCCCTTGTACCCGGCGGTGAATCCGACGAGGACACCGAGCCCGACCGCAAACGTCACACCAGCAAGTCCCATCTTCAGCATTGCAGGCGTCGCATGAACGAGTTGTTTCCCAATGGACCGGCCCACATGGTCTGTTCCAAGTGGATAGTCCATGCTCTGGAATGCGCCGGTGTATCTCGGCCCTTCGTTTAGCGAATGCCGGGGAACGACGATGACGCCAACCGTCCCCATCAAGATGTAAAACATGACTCCTAATCCACCGATCCGGGTTCGCCAGTCGCTCCAGGCAACGCTCAGTGGGGCATAGACGTAGAAGTCGAATACACGCTGGAGCCGCTCGGCTGGCGATTCGCGGACATCGTCCATATCGTCCGCAGTCCCGAAAATCTCCTCCTCAGCGATGCCGCCGTCAGTGCGTTGATCCTCGTTGGCCATTGTTAGTAGCTCTCCCGTTCTGCCGGGTTGCCGGCGCGTGGGTCGATGAGACCATACGTCAGGTCAGCGATGAAGATCCCAGTGACAGTGATGCTCGTAAAGAACAGGAATGCCCCCATGATCAGGGGATAGTCCTGGAAGACGAGTGCCTCGAAGAGGTACCACCCGACGCCGGGATACTGGAAAATCTGTTCTGTGATCACCGACGAACTGAACAGCCCGGCGATGCCGATCATTAACCCCGTGTAGATCGGAAGAATTGAATTTCGAGTGAGATACCGTGTCAGGATGCGGTTCGTGCCGAGTCCACGAATCTTCGCCGACCTGAGATAGTCCTCTCCGATGATCCGAATCGCTAGGCTTCGCATATGGAGCGAGCCGGCAGCGAAGCCGACGACGAACGCCGATCCTATTGGCATTAGAGCATGTTCTATCACGCTCACCATGAAATCAGGATTGAAGCCAGGCTCAACGTGACTTGCATATCGACCACCAGTTGGCAGCAGTTCCCATTGATACCCCAACACGATGAGCATGAGGATTGCCCCGACGTAATACGGGATCGAATTCAATATCAGCACCATTACCGTGAGGCTGGAGTCAAGCTTTGTACCCTCGTGGTGCGCCATGAGTACTCCAACTAGCACGGTGGCGCTGAACCCGAGAATGAGCCCGTAAACGCTAATAAAGATCGACCAGGGCATCGCCCGAAACAGGAGATCAATGACGGGATCACGGTATGAGAGGGATTCACCGAGATGCTGGTGGAAGATTACGCCATCCATGTATTCGACGAAACCCATAATGATCCCCGTGTCGGGGTTCACATTTGCCAACTGTTCGACTCGCCGCTGAATCTCTTGTGTCGACACCTGCCCATCCCGTTGCATCATCCGCTGGACGATGTCCGCGATCATCGCCTCCATCGGACCCCCGGGGATAAGCCGATAGAGTGCGTATGTGATGAACATTCCAGAGGCCAACGTAATGACCGCCTGTGCCGTTCGTCGGATGTAGTAATTCATGATGTGACAACCACTGACAGCACTGAGAAGTTCTCAGTGTCGGAGTTTCTTATATCTTTCTTGTACCGGTCAGAGTGGCAGTATCGAGATGAGCTGGTAAATCGCGTAGAGTGCTGTTGGGATCGCCGCAACTATGTAGGCTTGTCTGAGGTCAATCTTCCGCACGTCGACGATGGCGTGTGCCCAGATGTACCAGGCCCAGATGAAGAACAAGAGGCCGACAATGGTGGCGCCGATGACGAGATCTTCGCCGGTTACCTGCCCCCAAATATATTGCACCCGGACGGCGACGGTCCCTCGGGGAACGGTCCGGAACCAGACGTCGGGATTATTTGTCTGAACTTCGAGCCCCGATGCAACATACGCGAATGCTGCAGACTGAATAACGTAGCCGAAACCTAGCGGGATAAGGCCCCAGGCAACGTTCTTCAGCATATGACGAAAGCGCCCTCTCTCGTTATATGCCCACGAGATAAGATAGAACGCGACGGTGAACAGAACCCAGATTAACACGATCGTAAAGAGGAATGGCTCGACTCCTTGGCCTTGGAGACGGAGCTGGACCTCCGTTTCCATCAAGATTGAATCACCGTAGGCGACGCCCGTCGAAAACGGCGTCATGAGCTTTGTGTACGCGAAATATGGCCCCGCCGCACCGATCACGCCGACGATCGCGACGATGAATAACTCAGTCCGAATCCCCCGATTGTCCAGCTCCTCATAGAACGCCCCCGGAGCGAATAGCAACATGCGGAGCTTCGATAGTGCACCCCCAAGGTACGATATCGGATTTCTAACTGCGTTTGCGACACTCATTCACACCGATGTGACGGGGTAGTCGTTATAAAGATTACGAGGCGAATACACAGGAGTTTACGCAGGGGATAGGTTCACCCCGAAGAATACAGAGACTGCAACCCATTCTATCCAAACGCTCGAGATTCCACGACAACCAGCCCATGGAAGACCTTACTGTTCGTTCGACCCTCGACCTGACGGAAGGGGACGAGCTCGTTTAGGCAGGAGCTTCGACCGTCGGAACCGGGATTTCCTCAAGGACGTCCTCGACGATCGCGAGCTTGTCGACGTCGTTTACCTGTGCTTCCGGTGTCAGCACCATACGGTGGGCCATCACTGCTCTGGAAACGAACTTGACGTCGTCGGGTGTCACGTACGTACGCCCCCTGATGACTGCCTGGGCTCGGGCTGCCTCGTAGAGACGCTGGGTGCCACGCGGGCTCATACCGACGCGTACGCGGTGGTCTTCGCGGGTTGCCCGTGAAACCTCAGTGATGTACTGGAGCATGTCCTCGGTGACCGTCACTGTCTCGGGGACCTGCTGGAGAGCTCGGACGATGTCGAGATCAAGGAGCTCACCCGCGGTGGGCGTCGGCATATCCCGGTTGTCGCGGCGGCGGAGCAGTTCGACCTCGCCGTCGACATCCGGATAGCCGATGCTGTCCTTGATCATGAAACGGTCAATCTGTGCTTCCGGCAGCGGGAAGGTCCCTTCCTGTTCGACTGGGTTCTGCGTCGCCATCACGAAGAACGGATCGGGGAGCTGCCGGGTTTCTCCTTCGACAGTCACCTGTCCCTCGCCCATCGCCTCGAGCAGTGCTGCCTGCGTCTTCGGCGGCGCACGGTTGATCTCGTCTGCGAGGACAACGTTAGCAAAAATGGGACCCTTGTTGAACTCGAACTCGCGATCCTGCTCGTTAAAGATGTGCGTGCCCGTTACGTCGTTCGGAAGGAGGTCGGGCGTAAACTGGATACGCGAGAACGAGAGACCGAGAACACTCGCGAAACTATTCGCCGTGAGGGTCTTCCCGGTCCCGGGAACGTCCTCCAACAGGACGTGGCCACGTGCGAGTAGGCCCACAAGAACAGTTTCTAGGAACTCCCGGTCGATGATCACGGCCCCCTGAATTTCCTCGATGACCGAATCAATCCGATCACTGGCTTCTTCGATCGACAGCTCGGATGTTGCCATAATAGGCGGGTGGGGGTTCTTCCTAATATGTGTGACGGTAAGGAAATCCGGGGGAAGGCAGTGGATTTTCCCGGCTACCGGTGGGAGGGAGGGCTGTGAGAAATGGCGACCCCGAGATCGGCGAAAAATCTCAGGTTCGGATCGCCCAGACGAGCAGGACAGCAGCCAGGAGGATGAAGACGAGTCCGCTCGCGGGGCGTCCGCCGGGACCGACGAGGTAGATGACGTACGCGAAGATCGCCACCACCACGCCAACGATCAGACTCGCTGCCGCGTGGACGAGTTCTCCACGCTGTGTTCGCGTCGTATCGCTCATCTGGGTTCCCACGCTAAACGCGTTCTGGCCGAGATCGAATGCCAGGATCGTCGCGATGGCGCTGAAAATGAGGAACGGGGGTGTGTTACCCTGTACACCACTCATCAGCACGGCGACGAAGATCAAGCCAGTCGAGATGAGTACGGCCCGCTTCGATTCCATGACGAACAGGCCCGCGGCCACGCCTACGAGTCCGATGAACCCGAACAAGAGCGCGAGGACCGAGAGCAACCCGCTCGAGATGACAGCGAGAAAGGCGGCCACGACCGCGAGGATGCTGCTCACCCGTGTCGGGGAGTGTTCGACTTCGACTGCTGGCGCTGCCGCATTGAGATTATCCATGCTCATCGTGCCCACCTCGCTTGTGACCGCTCGAGTTCAAGCTCCAACCGATCGCTCGGATCCCAATCGATGACCCGAATGCCGTGTTCCCGCAGGATCCGTACTCGCACCGTCCGTTCGATGCGTGTCATCCGCTGGCCGATTGTCCGATCTGCCGTCGTGTTGGGACTAATGACCGTAACCAGGTGCCCCGCGGAGTCCAGCCGTCGTGCCACTTCGCCGGCGTAGTCGTCGACGAGGGGCGAGAACACGAACAGCTGGGAGTTACTCTGAAGCCGACGACGGATGTGCGTCATCGGATCGATGTAGCTGCCTTCGATGTTCTGTCGGCCTGGCGGCATCGGTGAAAGTGCCGGGTGTTGAGCGAATATCAACCGAGCGCGCTCCAGATGTTCACTTCCCGCTCCGGCGGCGAGCCAGCAAGGGACAGTATCGAATGCGGCCACGCCGACGAGATTGCCCTGGTCGTACAGTGCACCGAATACGTCACTCGCGACGTGGACCGAGTGATCCACGGCGTGGGGCTTCCCTGGCCCTTCGGACACGTACGCGCTCTCGCGTGTATCGAACAGAAGGGTAACCGTTGCTGCCTTCTCCTGCCTGAAGTCGATCGTTGCGAGGTCCTCGCCCTTTGCAACGCGATTCCAGTCGATTCGGTTCATCGGGTCGCCGATCTGATACTCGCGGACCGAGTGGAACTCGAGCCCGGATCCTCCCGCAGTCGTGTCGACCTCACCGGCATATTGTGTCGTCTGTGCCCTCACCGGAACGTCACTCTGGAGCGCGAGCGGGGGCACACAGGAGAGCTCTGCCTCGGGCGTCACGAGCGAGGCACGTTCCACCCCGCCGCTGAAGTCTCGGCCGACAGTGAGTAACGGCCACTGGTGAATGCCGCGCTCGACCTTGACGGTATAGGTGAATGACGCTTCCGCGCCAGGCTGTAACGCCGTATGGAGCCTCGGTGTCCCGTGGGTTACGACGTATGCGTCGGGGAAGACATCGACGAGCCGGAGGTCAGGGAGGATCGTGTCGCCCGCGTTTCGTACAGTGACAGTGATCTGAATTTCCTCACCTGGTGACGGGTTCCGCTCGCTCAGTGCCCGTTCCACCTGGAGATTTTCGAGTGGTGGCACGGCGTGGGCCCGAGCGTACACCGTGTATCCGATCCCGATCGTCCCAGCGAGCATGAGTCCTGGACTCGTAACGAGTATTCCGAGCCCTGCCGCGAGGAGACCGAAGGCCGTCACACCGAGCCATCGATTCGTGGAGTGAATACTGACATCCTCGAACGGTTCGTCGGTATCGTACGACGGGATCGACGAATCTTCGACGTTCCAATTGTCGGGGACTGTGTCATCCCCCGTTTCCTCGTCGTCATCGCCACCAAACAGCCGTTCGAACAGCGATTCCGGTTCGACTTCCTCGTCCTCGATCCACGTCGTCTCGAGGCCCGCCACCTGGGTCAAGGCTTCGACAGTGCGACGAAACTGATATTCGAACCCTTGGGGGGCTGACGAGCGGGAAAATACTTGCTCCAGTCGACCGCTCGTCCCGCCAACAACGTCTGCCGATCGACCCTGGAAGAACCCTGCTGCGACCTCGTCGTCGGTCCAATCACCTGACTGGATCCGACGCATGGCCTGCATTTCAGAGCAATCATAGCGATCCCGGATGACCGCGACAGCAAGCGCTTCGAGGCGGTTCTCAAGCTGCTCACGGTTCTCGAGTATGCCCTGGCGAAGATCGACCATCTCGTGGAGCATGCGGTCGACCTCGTCACCGGGCGTCGGATTCCGCGGAGGACGTTCCGGATCAGGAGTCTCCGTCTCCTCGATGTCCCCTCGCATGCGGTAGCGTGTGTTCAGGAGACCGAGCAGTAACGCCACCACCCCTATGAAACCAACCATACCCATGCCAAACGGGACGCTCGCAGCTAGATCGTTGCTCACGAGAAACGCCAGACCGATCACCATGAACACGGCCCCGACCCCGATGAGCAGTCGCCGAATTAGCGCATCAATGTCCATCTTCGTCACCTACGTCCGACTCGGTATTCGTCGAAGTTTCGGTTTTGTCGTCCGTTTCATCCCGGTCCACCCCATACTCGTCTTCGATCGCTCGGAAGATCTCGATCGCCCGGTCCTCCCGGCTTTCGGCGTCTCGTTTGCCGTAGCGGACTTCTTCGAATAGACGGGTCAGCTCATCCACGTAGCTCTCACCCATCCCCACCTCGATTGCCGCGGCGGCAAACTCTCCCGGCGTGCTCGAGTGTGGATTGGGGACGTCCAAGAGGCTCGTCATTTCCCACCATGCCCGGTATACTTCATTGTCGACATCCGCATTGTGCTTCTCTAGCCGATCGGCCGCGGCACCTGCTGCCGCCGCGAGATCCGCGACGTCAGTACCGAAGTCGTCATCAATGTCATCGGGATCCACGGGATCCAATTCCTGGTCGCTCGAGGAACGGATGATTACAGCAGCGGTCGCAACGAGCACCAGGCCGAGTATACCAATCAGCCATAACGGCGAGATATCAGGCTGGGCAAGTTGAGTTGATGCGGCGTCGTTTATCGCGTCTTGGAAGGGCCCACCACCGCTCGATTCGTCGCCACCGGTCGCACAGCTCGTTGAGAGGAAGTACGCGACGAGAACGATCGGGGACAACCCGTACATGGCAAATGCAGCGACGCCGAGAGAGTATCGTCGCTTCAAGAACACTAACAGCCCGGCAAATGCGCCAAAGTACACGATCCCGCCAGGCATGCTGGGGAGAAATGGTGCACACCAGGTCAAGTCCATGGACGCACCTGTGTCGACTGTGTCGCCCCGCGTATCGTTGAAGGACTTGTTGCTCGTGGGGTCCTGGACCGTGCTGTTACCGACATCGATGAACGGTTCCTCACCGCCCACGTCCCCGAAAACACTCGCCGTATCGATCGTCGCGGCACCCACCGAGATTGCCGTCACGCTCACTAATCCGATAACGACAAGCCGGAGGGTGTCCTGCGTTACATAGCCGGCCATATCGTTTAGTCAGGAACTTACGGTTATATTCCTTTTCCTCGCCGTTCGCCCCCGTTGCCAATTCACACGTGAATATATCGAGTAGTCCTATACGGCCCTGTTCCGATTGGTTTCCAGTATATCGTTCTCTGAATAGAATACTTCCAAACCCCGGGGGGGTCACTATATTGGGGGAAGCATATCGAGTGTGCGAAATCATTATAATGTATGCCCCCCCGGATGCTGAATATGGAGCGACGGGAGTTCTTGACGGCGATGGGTGGCGCAACGACCGCGGTGCTTGCTGGGTGTGGGGGCGACGGCGGACCCACTGCAACGGCGACAAATCAGGGGGAAGTCGTCGTCACGGTCGAAATGTCCACACGGAGTTTCGATCCTGCGATCGCCGAGATCAATGTCGGCGAGGCGGTCGAGTGGGTCAATCAGACCAACGAAGTGCGACGAATCAACCCCATTGACGCCATCGACGATCCAAACGTCGATGTTGAGGACTGGGACTGGGGCGAGCCGGGACCTGCGGGAACAGCAGCTCGTAGTGTCATGCAGCCTGAGGGTGGACGCGTAACTCGCACGTTCAACAGAGAAGGCGTATTCGCCTATGAGGATTCGCTGCTAACCCAATTCCAAGCATGCGGAGTGGTACGAGTCGGCGACGCTGATCCCGTCGAGGAAAGTTCACTTCCCTGTGCGGCGTTCATGTAACCACGAGGGCCTAGAGAAACCCTTTTTGAGTTACGGGGGAAGGACTCTGGTATGACTGACCAGGTCGAGCGATCTTTCGAACTCCTCGAGGAGTTACGATCCGATCCCAGTGCGGTCGAACCCGAGGTACTCGAAGAACTCCTCGACACGGCGGATTCTGCTGTTCGACGGAATGCGCTCCAGGGGATCCGGCTCCGAACGAATCACGATCCGGACTACGTGGTCAAAAACCTGGACTATTTCATCGAACTCCTCAACGATGCCGATTGGGGCATACGGAACAGTACGGCAGATCTTCTCGCTCACGTCGCCAAACGAGACGGCGCCGAGATTACTGCAAGCGTCCCAGCACTCGTCGACAGACTCAATGATGAACAAGGGTCGGTGGAGCAGAGCGCACTTACAGCACTTCGATACATTGCCGTGGACGACCCGAGGTCCGTCGCGCCTCACGTCGAAACCATCTTCCCGTATCTCGATACTATCGCTCCAGCGATCCGCGAGGATGCTGTCTTCTGT
This sequence comes from uncultured Halobacteriales archaeon, assembly GCA_964510865.1. Lineage (GTDB taxonomy): Archaea > Halobacteriota > Halobacteria > Halobacteriales > Hikarchaeaceae > CAZEDI01. The sequence continues at coordinate 31,253 of CAZEDI010000003.1, read as the reverse complement.
CTTTGTGCCGTCGCGACGGAACACGCTGAGGCAATTACACCCGTCGTAGACACCATTTTGGAGCGTTTTGTCGAAGGGACAGACCACGAGCCAATGCCGAGGTCTGCGCTTACATCCTCGCGCCGGGCAGGCAGACTCGAAGCAATGGAAGAGCAGACACTCAAACGCCACCGCACGGTCAGGCAGATCGCCGGCCACGCCATCTACGAAATCGCAAAGGTTGATCCCGAGACTGCCGTCCCACACCTCGACGTGATCGTCGAACAGTTGGATGATCCGGACGCACAGGTCCGGCACGCAGGGATCGACATCGTATATGAGATCGTCGACGATCGGCCAGACGCGGTTGAACCCTACGTCGAGGCGATTGGCGATCGGGTTGCGGATGATGCAGAAATGGTGAATGGCACTGCTGCACAGGTTCTCGCGGTTCTCGCCGTCGAATATCCGGAATCCGTCATCGATAGCGTCGAAGAGCAGGTCGAATCGATTTATTCGCTTCTGGACCGCGAGGAGGCGCCGGTTCGCGGTGCTGCCGCAACACTCCTGGCAGTTCTCTCCGATGAGGATCCGTCGGTGATAGACCCGGTAACGGACAAACTCCGATCACTCAGGGACGATGATACCGAATACGTGAGGAAGGCGGCGTCAGACGCACTCCGACACAGCGAGTGACCGGGAAGTTCATCTGATACCGTCCCTTGAAACTGGTATATGTGGGAGCCTGCGGGCAGGGAGGAGACGAAGACGACGCGACGCCATCTCTTGGGGGCGATCGCAGGCGGGATTGTGGGAGGGATGGCCGGATGTGTTGGTGAGAACGAGATCACGAGCTCCTCCAGCGTCCTCGGCCATAGTTTCCCCCGCCTCCCGGAAGCTACGCAGCTGAATCCCTGGACCACTGGCTACCCGTCCACCGATTTTACGCCCGTGATCTTCGAGTATCTCGCAGTACGGACCCCGGGTGAAGGGTACCGGACGGCGGACCTTCTCGACTCCGTTACTATCGACGGCACGACCGTGACAGTCGAGTTCGCGGACGGATACACCTGGTGGAACGGTGAACCAGTCACGGCACGCGACAGGTGGGTCAGCGAACGGATTACGGCACTCCGGCCGGACAGTGATCGGCAGAACGTCGTCGAATCCGTCTCAGTCGAGGATGACTTGACGCTCCAGTATGAGCTCGCTCAGCCGCTCGCCAGGCCGCTCGTCTTTTCGGAGTTATTGGAAGAACCGCTCAACACCGCGGCGTGGGTGTTCGAACCCTGGGTCCAACGATTCGAGGATGCCGCTTCCTCGACAGCACGACAAGAGGTCGCTGACGAACTCCTGTCGACGACGATCGAACTCGAGGAAGCGGCCGACGAAGGTTTCGGCTGTGGTCCGTACAAGTTCGAAGAGATTTCCCCGAACCGTCTCATGCTCGAGCTGTACGAGGACCATCCCCGGGCACCGGATCTCTCGATCCCGCGGCTGTGGTTCCCCGTGGAACACGGTAGCCGCATCAACCAGCTCATCAAGCGAGGCTGGCTGGATCTTGGCCGGGGATCGCTTGAACAGCGAGGCGTCTCCATTCCTAATAACCTTGAGCAGTTAGACCGTTCACCGACGACGAATGGATGGAAGATCGCCCTCAACTGGAGCAACGACCATCTTGCTCGCCGTCCCGTTCGGCGGGCCCTGCTCTGCGCTCTCCCGATCCCGACTATCGTCAGGGCTGCCGGGTGGGGTAGTCCTGTGAACATGCAGACTGGATTGAGTTCTCCTGCGGAAGATCGCTGGTTCGACGACGACCTTCGTGATTCATTTATACGGTATCCAATGGAGGCAGACCCTGAGTTGGCAGAGAATTACATGCAAAATGCTGGCTACACCCGCGGACGCGGTAACCGCTGGTTCAGTCCAAATGGGGTACGAGTGGCGTTAAAGCTGGTCGTTCCAGTCATGTGGGCGTCAACGGGAAATCTCTTCGAACAGGCGCTCACCTCCTTCGGATTCGTGGTCGACACTGATCAAATTTCCAACACCGCCTACTTCGCCGTCTCCCGGCAGCGGGGCTACGACCTGCTTCCCTACCCAACCGATGGGCGACCCCACTGGGCATACGACGTGACACAAATTGACGAAGCGACGCTCGGCTTCGGCGTCTCTGATCCATCGACCGAGACCACATCTCGGGGAAAACCCGTCTCGCCGTCGATTCCCTCGGACCTAACCAACCCGGACGAGACTCAGAACCTAACTGTGAATCTCGTCGAGGCGTGGGAACGGATTCGGAGCCCGACCTCGATGGCGGAGACGAAGGAAGCTGTCGAACTATTCGCGCGCTGGTGGAATTACGATCTCCCAGATATCGAAATGGCAACCGCGCAAATGGGAGTCTGGGGAAATACTCGCGACTTCGAGTGGCCTGACCCGGGTGACCGGGCGTACCGGACATTTGGTTCAGCACATCGACCGGAATTCTATTTACTCCAAACAGGCAAAATTCGTCGATTTGACGAGTAAGCGACCACGGTCGGTAGTGACGATGCTACCAGGCCATAGTTGGTGTCCTTGGGGGACGAGCGCCAAGCAAAGAAGAGGACGGATACGGATATACGAGTCAACGGTACATAGATCAGTCAAAAACGGAAAACGCGTCGAGACGATAGCGGTCGGCGAGATACGGTGCCTATTCTCCCCGAGGCTCGTAGTCCGTATCGTACTTGCCCTGGATGAGGCCGGCCTGCGTGATCAGGTGATCGCCCTCGTACGACCACCAGGTGCGGTTGAGGACGTTTCCACGTGGGGCCCACGTGAAGTCCCGCACGTTGCCCGAGAGACCTCTCGCCAGCTGGTGGAACTGGAAGTTCGGTAGATAGTAATTGTAGTAGATGGCCAGACGCTCGGCTGCCTGCTGGAACCGTTCTTCGGTGACGTCGGGCGCCCGAAGGGTGTTACATTCCGTGACGAGGTTGATCGTCTCCGAGTCAATGCCTGCACCAGCGAGGTCCGGGCTGCGGCCTGCAGGCTCGGGGGCATCGATGACGCCTGGCTGCGTCGGAATCTGGACCTCAATCGGTTTACCCGCCGTATCCATCTCGCTGTCCGGGGTGAGCGGTCCACTGCCCTCTGGATTACCATCGAGGAGGCGGTCCGACCACCATGCACCGATCTGGTCATAGAACTGCCAGATGTCGGCTGTTTCCTCGGCCCAGTGAAGCCCGAGGTCGTAATTCATATTATCCGGACTCAGCCGATCCTGGTAGGCGGCCCAGTTGACACCCTCGATGTTGATGTTGAAGCCGAATTCACGAAGGTTATCCGCGACGGTTTGAACACCCGGCTGCCAGCCCGGAATAGCCGTCGTCCAGAGGATGTCCATCGACACCTGATTGCCGTCGGGACTGATCCAGTTTCCGCCAGTCTTTGTGTAGCCCGCCCGGGTCATCCAGTCACTAGCCAGATCGTCGTTCGTCCGCATCGGATACTGGTAAAGCTGGTTGAGCCAGTCCTCGTCGTAGTTGGCGAGGGCGGTGTTGTTGTTCATCCCGATTTGCCACTGAACAGGGATGGATTGCTCCGGCCCCCATCCGTTGTGCATCATCTGGATCCAGTCCATCGTAGATACCAGGGCACGACGGACCCACAAGTTCGCCATGTGGTCGTTGTTCCAGTTGAAGAGGTACTGGTCACCACCCAGATACGGATATTTGTCGATAGTGCGGAAGTGGTCCGGGAATGCCTCACGGTCATCCTCACCGAGGAAGTTTCCGATGATGTCGATTTCACCTTCCGACTCCAGGACGTCAAACCGCTCACTGGAGGTGAACTGCATTCGGAGGTTGGGGATATTTGCCCACTCGCTGACTGGGTGATCGTCCCGTAAGCGGCCAATCATTTCAGTGGACGTGACATCGTCTGCAGATTCGACGCGATACGAGCCCGAGCCCCAGTCGTTCTCAGCTAGGTCGAAGTACGTGATAGAATCCGATCTGAGAGAACTAAGGATGTTGTCTGCTTCTGAACTTGAACTCGCATCGCGGAATTGATCAACGTATGGTTGAGTGAATTCTGGATGGAACGGAACTTCACCCCATAGTGCTTGGCTTCGCATGAGAGCCTCGTTCGCAGGATCTGGTTCCTGGCCCTCGACATCACCTTTATTCCGCCATTCGTGAACCTCGAACTCCCCGGTGACTTCGGTGTTGAACGTCGCCGTGTCATCGAAGAGGTTGCCATCATTAACGTAGGTCAGATAGTTGTGATTTTCACGAGCGACGGCATCGATCGGCGTCTCCCCATCCCAGAAGGTGAGACGCTCGTCCATCGTGTAGGTGGTGTCAAACGGTGGCTCTAACTCAATATCCCGGAGGATCGCGACGAGCTCAACCTGTTCGTGATCCGTGACGAAGTGTGGGGTATCATACGTGTACCCACCCAGGTACCAGTCCCGGTTTACGGCGTTATATCCGTACGGGACTTCAGTAACCCAGATTATGCCGGTGTTCCGGACTGTTTCAGCCCAATTGTTGAGGTTGGACTGCTGCGGAACGTTGATGAAGGCCGTCGAGATGGTGTCGTTCACGACGGGTTGTGGCGTGCCAGTGTCCGTATCCGTTGGCGTATCCGTACCGTCCGGCGTTCCTTCACCTGGCGTGTCGGTTGGTGTCGGCGTTGCTGTGGGAGTGCCTCCGTTCCCCTCTGTGGGTGTCGGAGTGGATTCATCTCCGTCACCTCCACAGCCCGCAATGACGCCGAGTCCGGCCGCCGCAAGGGCCTGGACATACCGGCGCCTGGACAATGCATTCCGAAGGTCATGCCGTGTGTCATTGGACGGCATACACGTGACCTATGAGGTATTCATAATAAATCTTTCCTAGCCTGCTTCCGGCCCGTTCCCGTTACGTCCGTGGGAATCGGCCCCGTTATCATCCCCCCAGTATGTTTATATTTCACCGCCCAAGCACATTATACATGTCCACTGTTTCAGTAGACTCCGGAGGTATGTTGTAATGTCGGGTGAAGGTAGTGGCTATATGGACGAGCTCTGCAAGCGACGAACCACCATTACGATTATTTTCATCATCGCCCTGTTGTTCCTCCTCGTCCAGCTCCCCTACCTCGTCGTCGTCGAGACCGGGAGTGCGCTATACACGATCTCAGTGATAAACGTGGTCGGACTCGTCGTGTTCACCGGAGCAAGCGGGTGGGTACTCTGGACGTGTCGGGATCGGTTCGTCTGATTACGATCGCGCGTTCATCCGGGCGTACATCTTGTTCGCCCACAGGATAGTGTAGGCGAGAAGTCCCAGGATGACGAAGCTGACCCCCCAAATGCCGAACATCCCGGCGAGGGTTGCATGGAGTCCTTCCATAACGGTTGCACCGAGAACGACGAGGAGAACCCCGAAGAGCGCGACGACTAACGAGAAGTTCCCGGAAAGGATGTAATACAATGCAAGGACGTACATTTTGGCCCCACTCGACTCGTGACGGGCTGATTCGAGTGCCTGACTCATTGTGGATCTCTCGCACACTGAGATATTTGAACCTTGTGTTGCATCGCTCGCTGCGACGCGGGGTATTCTCTCACTGCTCACCGTTGCGCCAACAGTTTTAGTGGCCTCCACGTGAGGTGAACGCGTGACTGGAGACATCACTGCGCTGGCGATCGGCGAGACGACCTTCCCCTTTCACTCCTTTGATGAGATGGGGCCTATTCTCGCTCGTGCATTCGACGAGGACATCGCGGTCACGACGACCATGGATCGATCGACACTCCGCGATCTCTCGGACTACGATGTCCTCGTAGACTACCTGACCGACAGTACACTCGAGGAGGAACAACTCGATGGAGTACTCTCCTTTGTCCGTGACGGAGGTGGGTATGTGGGTGTCCACTGCGCGTCGGTCCTGATGAGCGTTGCCCCGGCAGACCCCGACGACGTCATTGACCATCGAGATGAACCCGTCCCCGAACTGAGAGAGCTCATCGGAGGGCACTTTATCACCCATCCGGAGCAACAGGACGTGTCGGTCGAAATCGTGGATCACGACCACCCCATCACCGCCGGCCTCGATGACTACACAGTCTTCGATGAACCGTTCCAGCTCGAGGTCGACGACGATGTCCGGATTCTAGCACGGATGGACCGCGACGACGAGTTGGACGGGATGCCCGTCTCGTGGGTGAAAGCGTACGGCGAGGGTCGAGTGTTCTATCTCTCAACTGGTCACACCGAGGACGCACTGTCTCACCCCACTGTCGGGACATTGCTATCCCGGGCTGCACGATGGACCGCGTACCAACTGTGAACTGCTCTCGTGGGAGATGAGAGGGTTCCCTCACTAGTGCCGCCATGCCGACGACCGGAAGACCTTCCATGTGCCCCCGAGAGGCGCCCAACGTGACCGACCCGATACACGCGCTTGTCTGGGCCGAGGGCAGTGCCGCGGAAGAGGAGCCGGATACGTATCCGAACGACGTGAACGCAGCGATTTCGGCACATCTGAACGAGGACGATGATTTCGTAGCGAAGACGGCGAGCCTCACTGACGTCCACCACGGTATGAGCGAGCCAGACCTCGCATGGGCAGATGTCGTCCTCTGGTGGGGCCACCGGTACCACGGTGATGTCCCGGATGGCGTTGTCGAGCGAATCGAGCGCCACATCGCCTGGCACGACCTCGGATTCATCGCGCTGCATTCCGCGCACTACTCGAAGCCATTCACGAGCTTGATCGGCGCGACAGGCGATCTCGGCGAGGTTCGAAACAACGCAGAAGCGGAACACATCGAGGTCCGGACACCGGATCACCCCATCGCCGAAGGCGTCGATGATTTCACTCTCCCGAAGGTAGAGATGTACGGCGAGCCGTTCGACGTCCCCGATCCGGACACCGTCGTCTTCCACAGTACATTCGAGGGGGGAGGCGAGTTCCGCTCCGGAATCACGTTCGATCTCGATAGTGCACGTTGTTTCTACTTCCGGCCGGGCCACGAGGAGTTCCGTCTCTACCACCGGCAGGATATACGGCAAATACTCGCAAACGCGACACGGTGGGCTGCCGGTCGGGACTAACCGGACCAGCCGATCACCCGTAAAACGGACTGACTGTTCAGGATGTGATGATAGTGACCGGGCCGTCGAAGTTGAGGATGACAGCCTGGGCAGTGTCACCAAAGATGGCCTTTCCTGTCGGCGAACGGCGTTTCCCGGTGATGAAAACGTGGTCACAGTCGTACTCTTCCGCGATGCCGATGACGCGATCGGCGTAGGCGCCCTCCTCGACGACGGCACCAACTGCGTCGAACTCGACATCGCTGCCCTCGAAGACTTCCGAGGCGATCGTGCGTCCCGCGTTCTCCGCGGCCTCGACGACGGCAGATTCCTCGTATCTGGTGTGCTCGATCTCGGCAATCGCCTCCATCGTTTCGACGCCTTCTTCGAATTCCGATTCGGTGATCAGGGAGAGGACGACGAGCTCTGCACCCGCGCCAGTTGCGAGTTCGCCGGCTTCGCTGAGCAACCGCCTGTGCGCCTCTGTGTCGTCTACGACGACGAGCGCTCGTTCCATACCGTCGACTGACACGACTTGCCCAATTAAGCCTGTCGGGGGTGGCGAAGGTTTTTGAGATACCTCTGCACAATGTGCACGAATGTCGAAATTTGCGGAGCAGTCCGTCGAGACACTCCCGATCTCCCGGAAACTACCGGATCCGTTCCGGACAGTTGACGGGGACGTCATCGAGACAGCGGACGATTGGTACAGCGAACGCCGCGAGGAGCTGCAACACCTCTTTCAGCATTTCGTGTACGGATACCTCCCGGAGCCACCGTCACTTACGGTCTCGGCTCGGACAGTGGACGGTGTCCTGAACGGGACAGCCACGCTCCGGGAGGCAGAACTCGTCTACGACGAGTACCCCGACGCTCCATCGATCACGCTTGCGCTCTTCCTCCCACGTGATCGGCGAGGCGAGGTCCCGACGTTCCTTGGACTAAACAGCGGTGGAAATCACGCCGTCGTCGACGACACCGCGGTGACCATCACTGACGGATGGCGATCCGATCACGCACCTCCTGCAAGCGATGACGGACGTGGAGCGATGGCCGACTACTGGGCTATCGAGACCGTGCTCGAGCAGGGCTATGGGTTTGCAACCATCCACGTCAGTGATATCGAACCCGACACCGCTGACGTCGATGGCTTTCGGGCTCACGTCGACCTGGATGTTCCCGATGGGACGGAATGGGGCTGTCTCGCCGCGTGGGCCTGGGGATACCATCGGGGTGTCGACTACCTCGTCGGAGATGCTGCCGTTGATGACTCGCGGATTGCCGTGATCGGTCATTCCCGGCTGGGCAAGGCAGCCCTCCTCGCGGGAGCGCTAGACGACCGAATCGCCCTCGTGGTACCTCACCAGTCGGGGACTGGCGGAATGGCACTCTCGCGAGACAACGAACAAGAAACCGTGGGCGCCATCACCGACATGTTTCCACACTGGTTCAACGATATCTTTCCCCGGTTCGCTGATCGGGAAGCACGGCTCCCGGTCGACCAGCACCTCCTCACTGCCCTCGTCGCACCACGACCACTCCTCGATACAGAGGGAAGTCGGGACGAATGGACGAATCCGCCGAGTGCGCTTCGGAATCTCCGGGCGGCCAGTGCCGTGTATGAATTACTCGGGGTAGACGGCCTCGGCGATGACGAGGTAGTGAGTGATGCGCCGATCGAGACGAAGCGAATTGGATCGATCCTGCAGTACCGCCTCGACACGGAGCATACACTGAACGCCGCGTATTGGAAGGCGATCATCTCGTTCGCGGACGCCGTTCTCTGAGAGGGCGCCACCTATTTGTCCACTGCGAGGCCAGCACGCCCATGCACCACACAATCGAATACTGCGTCGGGAACGTCGATCCCGACACGCGAGAGAGACTCCGATCCCTCGATCATACCACGATCGAGAAACCGTGCCTCCAGCGGTGCGGCTCGTGTTTTCGGGGGCCACTCCTCGTGATCGACGGTGAGGCTGTGGTGGGAGAGTCGTACGATGACCTCCTTCGAGGGGTAGCGGGATCGAACGAGTGCTGCGCTACTACGGGGATCCTACATGGTCGATAACGTTCTCTTCATCTCGATCGACAGCCTTCGACGGGACCACCTCTCCGTATATGAGTCACAACCGGTGACGCTTGATCAGCCGGTCCAGACGCCGAACCTCGATCGATTTTCGGTGCGCGCGGCCGTGTTCGAGACCCACTATGCGGGGAGCCTCCCGTGTATGCCCGCTCGTCGCGAATGGCTCGCCGGGATCCAGGAGTTCCTCTGGCGACCGTGGGGACCGATGGAACCGTTCGACGAGTCGATCCCCAAGCGCTGTCGGCGCGAGGGCATTCTCTCTCAGCTGCTCACCGATCACTATCACTACTTCCAGCATGGCTCACACGGCTACTACGAGGACTTCACCGGCTTCGAGTTCATCCGTGGCCACGAGTACGATCAGTGGAAGACCGCTCCGCGGATCCCGGACCGACGACAACTCGCCCAATCGCGGGAAGCCCATCGACGCGATCCCGCGGACGTTGGCTACATGAACGAAGCGGCCTACGCCCGTAACGTCGAGGCGTTCGACGAACTCGACGAGCGTGACTTCTTTGCCCCCACGCTGTTCTCGGCGACCAGTGAGTGGCTCCGGGAGAATCGTGAATGGGACCGGTGGTTCTGCTACGTCGACTCGTTTGACGTCCACGAGCCATTTCACTGTCCAGAGCCCTATGCGTCGATGTATACCGACGTGGATCCCACCGATCCCGACCTGCTGCACTGGCCGTACTACGGCAGAATCGACGAGGGACAATCCGAACTCACCGACCGTCAACTCGACTTCGTGCAGGCCCAGTTCGCCGGGAAGACGACGATGGTCGACCGGTGGTTCGGACGGGTACTCGACCGGCTCGATCGGGAGGACCTGTGGGACGACACGATGGTGATCGTGACGAGCGACCATGGCCATTTCCTGGGGGATCACGGCTGGATGGGCAAACCAGGGGCACCGATGTACGACGTCCTCGCCCACACACCGTTGATGATTCATCACCCAGATGGTCACGATCGATCAGTGTCGGCCCTCACCTCTGCAGTCGATCTGTACGCGACGATCCTCGAAGGGCTTGAGACGACCGTTCCCGAACATACTCATAGCAATTCGCTCCACCCACTCCTGACGGGCGAGCGGGAGGACCATCGCGACTGGGCACTCTATGGCTACTGGGGCTCGTCAGTTAACGTGACGGACGGTCGATACACCTACTTCCGACCGACGGATCCCGATATGCCAGTCGAGTGCTACTCGACGGAGATGATGAATCCACACCGGTGGTTCCATCCACCATCGCCGAAACCGGACGCCGAGCCGGCGAGTGTGCCGTATGCCGAGGCGCCAGTCTGGCGGTTCGAGGCCCCACCGCTCGGCCGCCACGACGATCCGATGCTCTTCGATACGGGGTCGGACCCGACACAGGAGGACGACCTCGCCGGCGAGGGTCACGAAATGGAGGAACGCCTCCGGGGCTTGCTCGGTGAGGGGCTGGACGAACTCGACGCCCCCGAATCCGTCACAGAGCGGCTCGGCCTCACGTAGGTATCACGTATCCGCGATCTGGATTCCTCGCGAGATCACATAGAGCAACACGATCGCCCCGCCGATCACGAGAACGAATTGCGCCAGGATGACGAGGGCTTCGCCGAGGAAGGAAAACACGCCGAGCGGTTCGATCACGGCCACGCCGAGCATGAATGGAACGAGCGCGCCGATCACGACCATCGCAATCAGCTTGACGATCGGGATTGCCTCAGTGAAGACCCGGTCGATGTCAATCTCGCCGGTTTCATCGACGAGGAACGGATGTAGGGGTGACATTGCTCGCTGTTCAAGGGGACTACATAAAAATCGGTTACACCGCCTGGAGCGTGTACCCAGTTATTCGTCTTCGATGTATGCTTCGTCGATGCGCTCGATCTGTCCTGCCGAGAGTTCGATCTCGGTCGCTCCGACGTTCTCCTCCAGTTGTTCGGGTGTCCTGGCCCCGATAATCGGGACACAGGTGAAGCGCTGCCGTTGAATGAGCCACCGAAGCGCGACCTGCGCTGGAGTCGCGTCGAGTTCGTCTCCCACTGCACGGATCACATCGAGCGTCTCCCAGTACCGATCGGGTGACTCCGAAGGGTTGAACCACTCGACGAGAGCCTCTCGTGAACCGTCGGGAGCGGTTCCTTCGCGCTCGTACTTGCCGGTGAGGAAGCCGCCTTCGAGCGGAGAATACGGACAGACGGCGAGATCCTGATCAGCACACAGGTCGAGGTACTCGGCGACCTCGTCTCGATACACTGCATTGAATCGTGGTTGCGTGACCTCGAATGCTGCGAGGTCCGCGACGTCGCTTGTCCAGAGTGCCTTCGTGAGTTTCCAGGCTGCCATCGAGGACGCACCGAGATGGTTCACCTTGCCTTCGTCTCGCAAGGCGGTCAAAGTCTCAAGCGTCTCCCTGATCGGCGTCTCGTCGTCCCAACGGTGAATGTAGTACACGTCGAGATAGTCGGTGCCGAGCCGATCGAGGGTCCCCTCGATCTGATCGCGGATATGCTTGCGCCCGAGGCCGCCGCCGTTTGGCCGATCCTCGAAGGGGAAGTACACCTTCGATGCGAGAACGACGTCCTCGCGGTCGCGTTCCTGGAGCCATTCACCAATCCATGCTTCGCTGGTACCGTTGGGTTCACCATACACGTTCGCCGTGTCGATGAAATTGATCCCATGCTCCTCGCAGGCGTCGAGTAGAGCGTGTGCCTGGTCCCGGGTCGTTTCGACGGTCCCGCCAGATTCCGCGGCGAACCGCCAGGTGCCGAAGCAGAGTTCTGATACGTCCGTGCCGGTCGCGCCGAGTTTCCGGTACTCCATGTGGGAGCAAACCGTTCGGAGTGGCAAATAGCTGGAGGTGGCGGAAATCCTCCGGAATGAAAAACGCGACGGCAGTAGTTTGATGGCTGTCGGGTAAATGGCAGAGAACATGTCAATCAGCATTGGCGCGATCGGACTCGGTGGCCTCGGAATGATGCAACTCGACGGAATAGCTGACCTCGACGACGTGGAAATCGTCGCCGGCGCTGATGTTGCCGGCGAGGCGCGCGAGGCATTCGAGAACGGATTCAGCGCACCGGCGTACGAGGATTACGAGGCGATGTTGGACGAGGAAGACCTCGACGCCGTGACCATCGTTACGCCACACACGCTCCACTACGAGCAGACAGTCGCGTGTCTCGAGCGAGACCTCCACGTCCTCCTGGAGAAACCGATGGTCACGGAGACTGCGGAGGCGGTCGACGTGATCCGACGAGCCGAGGAACGCGATCTCGTCCTCCAGATCGGCTACCAGCGACACCTCCACCCGGGCTATCAAGCAGTCCGCGAGACGCTACAGAGCGGCCACATCGGCACTGTTCACATGGCGTCGTGTTATCTAGCGCAGGACTGGATCCAGGGGCAGGAAGGAGCATGGCGTACGAATCCTGCGCTTTCGGGAGGTGGACAACTGATCGATTCGGGATCGCATCTGCTCGACGCCCTGCTCTGGACGACGGATTCGGAGGCGAAGGACGTCGCTGCTATCATGGATTACCGCGACCATGAGGTCGACGTCAACAGTGCCCTCGCCGCGACGCTCGACGGCCCGGACGGCCCGATCACCGCGAGCATTGGTATCAGCGCCGACGGGACAGGCTTCGAAGAGGGATTGCTCGTTTGGGGAACCGACGGTCACCTGGAGTTCGGAGGGCGTAGGCTCGCAGTGTTCGACGGCGAGGGGGAGCCGGAGATCGAAGAATTCGATGCCGGTGGTTATCAGGAGCAGACGACACGAAAGGTACTCGCGTTCCTGGACACGATTCGTGGCGAACGAGCGAACCCGTGTCCTGGTGAGTTCGGAATGCGCGTGACTGCACTCACGGAGGCTGCGTACACAGCCTACCAGTCCGGACAGACAGTAGACGTTTCCGCGCTCGTGGAGGACGCTCGTAGCGAGTCCGGCTCGTAGCAAAGTGGCACATGTCGAGTTCTCCGTCAAACGCGTATCGAACAGGAGTGGCGGTTCACGACACCGAAGTCGCGTGTCAGTGCCGTTCGCAACTGGCTATCCATCTACCTGTTCCATGAGGCCCTGCATGTACCCGACCGCGAATAGCCTTCCCTGGAAGTGATAGCCGGGATTCGAATTGTCTTCACCGACCATGGACGGGACGTGGTCAGGGCGGGCGGGGCCGTCAAAGCCCACGTCTGCATACGCCTCCATCGCAGCGAGCATGTCCGTGGGACCATCGTCGTGCCACGTTTCCTCGAAATGCTCGACGTCACCCTCGACGTCGCGGAAGTGGACGAAATTGATCCGATCGCCGAAGTGCCGGATCGTCTCCGGGATATCCACGCCCATTGCGGCGAAATTCCCCTGACAGAAGGTAACGCCGTTGGACTCGGAGTCGTAAATATCGAGCACGCGATCGTACGCCGCAGGACTGTTGATGATCCGTGGCATGCCACGCGTCTCTTCACGTGGCGGATCGTCGGGATGCAACCCGAGTTTCACGCCTGCGTCCTCCGCCACCGGCACGACCTCGGTGAGGAAGTACTCCAGCGCATCCCAGAGGTCCTCCTGCGTCGTCCGTGTTGCAACCGCTGGGGTGGGACCACGCGACATGTCATCATTGTCGTACTCGGTGACGAGCGATCCACCGCGGGAACGGACAGTCGACGAGGTCCGCGACCACCGAAAGCCGGCCATCCAATCGTAGCAAACGACGTCGATGCCGAGGTCCCCGCAATTCCGAAGGAAGGTCTTGAACGTCGCGATCTCCTCATCACGTCCATCGAGACCCAATCTGGTCGTATCCGAGATGGGCACGCACCCTTCGATGACGTCGAGTGAGAGATCCGCGTCCCTGAACGCGTTCCGGAGGTGCAAGAGCGGGTCGTATTCGTGTGAGAGCGGCTCACCGTCGCCGATTTCGAACGTGTGAACGACAGCGCTCTCGACCCCGATTTGCTTTGCCAGCGTCCACCGTTCGTCCTCGTCCGGCGGGAGCACCAATGAGATGTCCATATCGCCCGAACGACGGTGGGCGACTATAACCGTTTCCGCTTGGGGAAGACCCACTGACGCCGAGGCACCCATACCCCGACACCCGGGAACGAACTGCTCAAGGTCCCCCCGTGAGGATGGGGCCCATGTTCAAGCTGGGTATTACCGCACCGAACTGGGCGTTCGACTGCGATCTCATCACAGGTGTTGAGCGCGCGGCAGCGGTAGGCGTCGACGGGATCGAATTCTTCGACTGGGAGAATGCCGACGTCGAAGGACTCCTCGAGGCCGCGGACGACGGAGGTATCGAGGTCTTTGGGACGATCGCTGGTGGGGCGGGGTCAAACATCGGCGATCCTGATGCACCCGCCGTGTCGAATCCTGCGTACGTCGACCAGGCGATCGAGGACATCACCCAGACGCTCGAATTCGCCGCGGATATCGACGTGGAGACGGTCGTGGTTACTGTCGGGCAAGCGATCGATACGATCGACGATGCGGCCCAACACACGGCGATCGTCCGCGTACTTCGAGGGGTTGCACCGACCGCAGAGGCCGCTGACGTGACGGTCGTGATCGAACCACTGAACACGCGTGTCGACCATCCTGGGTACTACCTCACCGAGTCGGGAGAAGCCGCCGAAATCGTCGACGCTGTCGACTCGTCACACGTGGGGATCCTCTTCGACGTCTACCACCAACAGATCACGGAAGGCGACGTGATCAGACGGCTCCGCGAGTACGAGTCCTATGTCAAGCACGTCCATATCGCGGACAATCCCGGCCGTCACGAACCTGGAACGGGCGAGTTGAATTACGAACGTATCTTCGCTGCTATCGCGGACCTCGATTACGACGGGTGGGTCTCCTGTGAGTTCGGTCCGTCGGGAGATCCGTCGGCGGTGTACCCCGACATCGTCTCGATGGCGGACGAAGCCAGGTCGTAGTCCTCCGTGAGGGCCTCAGGGCGTGTCCGGCGTTAGTAACACCGACCGGTTATTTCCTCACAGCCGCGTCTCGGCTGCCGCCAACCCCAACGTTTAGCCAGTCCTCATCATAGCGGACCCCATGGTTCAGGTAACGGTTTGGAACGAATTCTATCACGAACGTGACGTCGACGAGGTCGCAGAGATCTACCCCGACGGCATCCACCACACGATTGCGGACGCGCTCGCCGAACGGGGACACGAGACCCGGACAGCGACGATGGATGAGCCTGAACACGGCCTGTCTGAGGAGGTCCTCGACGAGACGGACGTCCTGATCTGGTGGGGGCACATGCGTCACGATGACGTCGAGGATCGCATTGCGGAGCGAGTACAGGACTATGTCCTCGACGGGATGGGATTCATCCCGCTCCACTCCTCGCACTATTCCAAGCCGTTTGGCCGTCTCATGGGCACCTCGTGTGCGCTCAAATGGCGCGAGGCCGGGGAGCGAGAACGGCTCTGGGTCATTGAGCCAGGACACCCGATTGCCGACGGAGTGGACGAGTATCTCGAGATTCCCGAGGCAGAGATGTACGGGGAGCGGGCAGATATACCGGCACCCGAAACACTCGTGTTCGTTTCGTGGTTCGAAGGCGGGGAAGTCTTCCGATCGGGGTGTTGCTATCACCGGGGTCGAGGGAAGATCTTCTACTTCCGTCCGGGTCACGAGACGTATCCGATCTACCACCGCGACGACGTGATGGATGTCATCTCGAATGGAGTGGAATGGGCCGCACCGAGTGATGGTCCAACCCCACAGTACGGAAACTCGGACCCACTCGAAGAACTCGAGGATCCCGACGAACAGTCGGCGTTCCACGACTGACCACTTCCTCGCTACACGGCGGATCGTCCCCCTAGGAGGGTGGCTCCGACTAAAGTAGCCGCTATCCCTCGAGTGCGTCTCGCGCCTGGCCTAGAAGCCACGGGAGACTATCCGTTCCGAATCGATCGACGTGGGTGTGCTTGATCGAGTTTTCAGAGGCCGCAAATTCGTCGGGCGTCCAGAAGCGGGCGTCGATTGCATCGGAGCCAGCCTCAACGTCCCCGGTGGTCTTCGCTCTCCGGATCGCGAAGTCGATATTGACCATGTACTGGCCCTCGACGGGTTCGCCCGCCGAGTCGTAAAAGTAGACGAGATCCCCCGGATCCACCGAGAGCCCCGTCTCCTCCTCGAGTTCACGGGCTACCCCCTCCCGTGCCGACTCACCACAGTCGATCCGTCCCGCGGGGAGTTTCCACTCACCCGGGCTCCGAACGTCCTCTACGAGGAGTACCCGGTCGCCGTCGACCACTGCAGTGCTGCCGCCTGGAGTGGGATTGTAATAGACGTACTGCTCACAGGCGCCACAGGAGAAGATCATCGGTTCCTCGATGGGCCTGAGTTCACTTCCACAGTAGTGACAGTAGTCGGGGGGTTGGTTAGCCATACATGGTATGACGGCTATGACGGATATGTCAGTGTTCCTATTAAACGTTCGAGAACGTCCTGGTCGTTCATCTGGTTTTTCGGTTTAGTTGAGTGACAGTCGATGGTTCGAATGGTGCATTCACACCCTGTCGGTGATGCGGTCCTCTGACAGAGAGACGCGATGTCCCGGCTCCTGTCGCAACGGCAGTCGTCCGAAAGCCTGCGAGCCCGAAAACCGGCAGGGGGTGGGGCCGGTGGGCAGGCTTTTGGGCGCCACCCACGTCGAGGAAAGCATGCCTGAGAGCAGCTCTTGTCTGGATATCACGGAGGGGGCGGCGGCGTGAGTGACCTAGCGTTGGGGATCGTCGGCTGTAGCGACATGGGAACGACCCACGCGGCGGCGATCGAAACGATCGACGGAGCGGAACTGGTCGCGGGCGCGGATCTCGACCAGACGGTAGCTGCTGACTTCGCCGATACCTACGAGTGCGAGGCCTACACCGACCACGAATCGATGCTGGCCGCGGTCGACCTCGACGCGGTAACCGTCTGCACTCCGAATGGAACCCACGCCGAGGTCGTCGTGGACAGTGCCGAGGACGGTGTCGACGTTCTCTGTGAGAAACCGCTTGATACGAGTACTGAGCGAATGACCCGCATGATCCGCGCCTGTGAGGATGCCGGGGTCATGCTGGCTGGAATCTTCCAGCGTCGGACGTATGGCGAGGCCCGCCGAGCGAAGCGGGCAGTCACGGAAGGGGAACTCGGCCAACCGATCGTCGCCGATGCCGAGGTGAAATGGCACCGGACTGCCGAGTACTACGAGGGGTGGCACGGCTCGTCTGATCTTGACGGAGGCATTCTCATGACGCAGGCGATTCACGCCATCGACTGGCTCGAGTGGATCGTCGATGACGTCGCTCGAGTGTGTGCGACGATGGAGACGACTGTTCACGATATCGAGGCGCCTGACACAGCGGTCTGTGCACTCGAGTTTGCAAACGGGGCCGTCGGCCAGGTGACAGGCACCACGGCCATCTATCCGCAGTACCCGATCGATATCGGTATCCACGGGACAGACGGGACAATGACGTTCCACGAGGGCGGCGTCGATGAGTACGAGACCCGCTCGGGAACCGATCTCGGGTCGCTCCAGGATCACCCGCTCGGGAGGGGCCACATCGGGCAAATCCGCGACTTCGTCGAGGCGATTCACGAGGGTCGTGAGCCGATGATCTCTGCAACCGACGCCAGGAGTGCCGTCGACGTTGTACTCGCCGCCGAGGCATCCGCCCGTCGAGGGGAATGGGTAGACATGAACGAGTTCAGGCCGTAATACCGACAATGACCAGTGCCCGTTCGACCAGCCGGTTTCGTCTCTCGGGATTCGCTGACGAGATCGCAGACGACCTCGATACCCAGCTCGACGTCCTCGACGACCTCGGCATCGATCACCTGGACCTCCGGAGCGTCGACGGAACGAACGTTCTCGACTTCTCCGACACACAGGTCGAGCGAATCAGGTCACGTCTCGACGAACGGGGGTTCGACGTCTCCTCAATCGGATCGCCAATCGGAAAGGTAAGCATCGATGCAGACTTCGACGAACACCTGGATCGCTTCCGGACGGCGATGGTACGTGCGGACGACTTCGACACCCGGTATATCCGTCTCTTCTCCTACTGGATGCCGGATGAGAGCGATCCCACCACGTATCGAGAGGAGGTGCTCCGACGAATGCAGCAAAAAGTGGAGCTTGCAGCCGAGAATGACCTCGTCCTGCTCCACGAGAACGAGAAGGATATCTACGGTGAGACACCTGCCCGTTGCCGGGACCTACTCGAAACGATCGATTCGCCCCACTTTCGAGCGATCTTCGACCCTGCCAACTTCCTCGAAATCGGCGTTCATCCGTATCCGGATGCCCTCCTCGACCTCGTGGAGTACGTCGATTACCTCCACGTGAAGGATGCCCAATTTGGTACCCAAGGCGCGATCGAACCTGCCGGGTCGGGCGATGCCGACATACCGGCGATTCTCGATGCACTCCAGCGTCGGGGGTTCAACGGGTTTGCGTCACTCGAACCCCACCTTGCCGAGGCGGGCGAGCGGGGTGGTTTCAGCGGACCGGAGGCTTTCGCGGTGGCTGCGACGGCACTGACGGATTGCCTCGACGAGGTCGGCGCCACCTACGAGTGAAATGAACGATTCCAACTCTACTGATTAGTCGGGCGTATGAGGATCGGCTGACAGCGAATCCAGAACCTCCGCACCGGTTGCAATCGATTCCCGCGGATTCGCTGGTTCGTCGTGTTCGTACATGAGCCACTCGGCACCGGCATTCCGGGCTGCATCGGCACAAGCCTGCATGTCGACGACCCCCTCACCGATTTCAGCGAATTCACCATCGTCTGTCATGTCTTTCATGTGAATCAGAGGCATACGCTCACCGAAGCGATCGATGAGTGCAACCGGGTCAGCACCGCCAGTGCGAACCCAGCCGACGTCGAGTTCGAACAGAACGTCGTCGGTAGACTCGATTAGCCGTTCGAAGCCAGTTTCCTCACCGACCGCTGTAAACTCGTGTGCGTGGTTGTGGTAGTGGAGGTCGAGATCGTGGTCGTCGAGTGTACTGGCGAGGGACTGGAGACGCTCTGCCGTGGCATCAACGGCCGTAGCGTCTGCGAAGTGGGCCGCATCGAGATACGGGACAACCATGCCGTCACAGCCGAGAGTTCGTACGTACGTCTCCAGAACTGCATCGAGGTCGTCCTCTAGCCGTTCGATGCCGACGTGGGGGGGTGTCACCTCGAGCCCGAGGTCTTCGAGTGCATCTCTCACTTCGGACGGTGGTACATCACCAAGCCCACCCGAAAACTGGACGCCGTCGTACCCGGCATCAGCCACCAGTGAGAGGATGTCGAGCGTCGGGTCGTCGAGGTCACGTACGCTATAGAGGTTGATTGCGGTTCGGGTCATGGTCCCCCATTTCAGACCCGTCGGGAAATAGTACCGGGCAGCGGAAAGTGGCGCCAGCGTGGACCGGCGTCGGCAGGCTTTTTCTCGCGGGGGAATGAGTCCCATCCGATATGGCCGACCGTATCGGGATCGTCGGGATCGGGAATGCTGCCAACATGCATGCGAGTGCGATCGACGAGTTGCCGGAGGCGACAGTCGTCGCCGCATCTTGTCGTACCGAGTCGAAGGGGCGTGATTTCGCCTCGGCATTCGACAGTAGGTGGTATGAGTCGACAGAGAGGATGTACGAGGATGCGGACCTCGACATCGCGGTGATCTGTACGCCGAGTGCTGTCCATCGCGAACCGACGGTCGCCGCGATCGAACGCGAGATCGATGTTCTCTGCGAGAAACCACTCGAGGTCACGACGGACGACGTCGACCACATGATCGAGACAGCAGCGGACCACGACGTGCGCCTCGGCGGCGTGTTCCAGCAACGATACAATCCAGTCGTCCAAACCGTCCACGAGGCTGCGATGGACGGTCGGTTCGGCGACCTCGCGGTGGCAAACGCCGTTGTCCCGTGGTGGCGCGACGATGAATACTTCCAGGGGAGCTGGAAGGGCACGCCTGAACTCGACGGAGGCGGGGCACTCATGAACCAGGCGATTCACTCGATCGACGCGATACAGTGGCTCGCTGGTGCCGCAATGGAGTACGATCTGGATGAGGGAACGAATCCCGTCGCCGAAGTCACGGCGTATGCCGACACGAGCGCGCACGATCCCGACCTTGTCGAGGTAGAGGATACTGCGGTCGCGATTCTGCGGTACCGAGACGGGACCCTAGGCCAGCTCCTGGGAACGACCTCGATGTATCCAGGATCCCTTAGACGGATTCAGCTCGCCGGGAGGGATGGGACTGCAACGATACACGGTGACGAGCTCGAGATGTGGCACTTCCGCGATGAGCGATCAGCAGACGAAGAGATCAGAATGGAATTCACCGCATCCGAAACGAGTGGGGGAGCCAGTGACCCGATGGACGTCGACGTCTCGAACCACCGACGAAACATCGAGGCATTCCTCGAGGCCCGCCGTACGGGCGATCCATTCCTCCTCGATGCCCCCGAAGCGAGAAAGGCTATCGAGATCGTCCAGGCGATCTATGAGTCGGCCGAATCGGGCGAATCAGTACCATTGTAAACAGATTCGCCGCTCGAGTCAAGACTGAAAGCGAGTGAACGGCCGTGATCGATGGGCAACGGCATCTTAGCCGTCGAGCGCTCGCATCGGCACGATACCGGGCTCGTCGATCCTGACACGGTCTCCGATCTCGACGACGTCAATCGTTCGCGGGTACCGGAATGAGGCTGCGTGTTCGTGGAGTAGTTTCGGGTCTGCCCCGACAGCCTTCCACATGTCATAGTGGCATGGAAGTAATCGGTCAGCTTGGAGCGCGTTGGCGATTTCGACTACCTGATTCTCGTCGTTGTACCACCGTGTCGGACGAGACGTTCCCGTTTCCGGGTCATAGATCCGGCCGACAGTTCCAAACGTCACCGACGCCAGGTCGACGTCGAATTCCTGGCCGATCTCATCGAACGCATCCGCGGGTCGGCTGTCGCCGGTGTTGACGTATGTCCCTGCGTCGTGCTCGAAGACGTATGCAACGTCACCAGCAGCGTCAGGGTCGTTCGCTTCCCGAACGTGGACGGTGAGATCATCGAATTCGTACTGATCGCCCGGTTCAACGACCGTCGCATGATCCCCGGGCACGTCGTAATCAGACTGGTAGTCCGGATCGTCGAAGGAGACGTGGGAGGCATACACGTCTGCTCCGCATTCGTCAACAAGCGGAGCGAACGATGGGTGGTGCATGTGATCGATGTGTTCGTGCGTAACGAGCACAGCATCGCATGTCGTTGCGTCCGCAGGATCCATCGGAATGGGGATCATCCGGAAAACGAATGGCGGGTCTCCGGGGCCGAAATACGGGTCGACGTAGAGTGTGGTTTCGGGCGTTCGGAGCACGAAGCCATTACAGCCGAGGTACCAGAGGGACAACCCATCAGGTTCTGCAGCCTCGATTTCCTCGCGGACGAACCAGTCTCCCCAGGTGGAGTGTATCGTGTCCATAGCGGGTGATGCCCAACTAGCGACAATAAGTATACGGGTCCCCCCACCGACGCGCTTCGTCAGGCCCGCCGGACGATGGAGTCGAGAACAGTCGATCGCGCCTCTCGAACCCGTCCCAGTATGTCAGTGGCATCTGCGATAACCGGATGATCGACGGAAAGCGTTCCATAGAGATACTCCTGGAGTGTGGGCGCACGAGAGACCGCAAGTGAATTCGGCCCACGGTGGAGTGCACCCTGTCGCCGGTCGACGACACGTCGGCAGCGTTCTTCGAGGTCAATGAGGTGATTCCAGCGATCAACCAGAGTCTCGAACGACCGCATGTGGGGGGACTGATCGGAGAGATCTGACAGGAATGTCTCGATAGGCTCGAGTTCGTCAGTCTCGTCGGCGAGTGCCTCGGCCTCGTCGGCCAGTTCGCCAAGGAGTTGGTCGCGCCGACGAACCGCCTCGGCACTTCCCTGGAGGAGCGTCCCCTTTACCCGTGGAGTCAGTTGTTTTCCGTCGGTGACGGCTGCCGCTACTTCCTCGCCGAGTTCCGCGGACAAGTTGTCGCCGAGTGTCTCGTCGTACTCGTCTTCGTAGTGCGGGACCGCCATCACCGTTGCCTGATACGCCTCGCGTATCTGTTGTAGTCCCTGGTCGGTGGGCTGGGCCGCAAATGAAACGACGCTTCCCCCAACATCAACTGATTGATCCGGAGTTGCCTCGATCCCCTCGATGCGTTCGGCAAATGCGACGAACGCATCTCGCTCCGCGCGTGTCCGCTCTCGCTCCGCATTCACCACTGATCGGGCTTCACGGATGTGATGGAGCGTGGCTCCGAGGAACAAAACGAAGAAGATTGCCACGGCGAAGACGGCCAGGATCGAAAGCAGGCTCGGAGGGCCACACCCTGCCACGGCGCGACAGGCTTCGTCGATTACCCCGACGTTGTCGGGCCTGAACGAAACCGTCAGAACGGGGAACCTCATCCTTTACCGCTATTTAACGTCGAATTATATAACGATTGTGTCCGTTCCATGCGCCAACGGGTATCGGCCCCTGTCCGGAACTGTTAACGGACCTTCGAGTGAACAAATCCTCTACTTTGGGGCTCAAGCGGCGTTTTATTCCAAATACTGAATACCCGTGACCGACTTTCATCGATCGGGATGACCGCCCCAGTAGCTCGGAAGATTCTGCGTACATGGATCCGCCGCCCTGCCGTTCCCATCACTCGTCTCCGGAGAACCGGACCAACCCGAGGACGTCGGAGGTGTCCGACGTGACTGCCGTCGGCATTTGTGGGTTCGGGACGATCGGAAAACGCGTTGCCGACGCTGTCCGGACCCAACCTGACATGGAACTAGTCGGCGCGGCGAAGCGATCCAGTGACTACAATGCGGTAGCCGCAAGCAACCATGGGATCGATCTCTACGCGGCAGCTGGCAGGGATCGCCTCGCAAGTGAGGACATCGACGTCTCCGGCGATCTTGACGACCTGGTCACAGCCAGTGATGTCATCGTAGATACCACCCCTGCGGGCGTTGGCGAGGAAAACCGCCAGATCTACGAGGCGCACAATACCCCAGCGATTTTCCAAGGTGGGGAAGCAGCGACTGTCGGGGAGGCGAGCTTTAACGCCCTCGCTAACTTCGACGATGCGATCGGGGCATCGTATGTACGCGTCGTGTCGTGCAATACGACGGGACTTTCCAGGCTACTTGTTACCCTCGATGATTGGGGCGTAGAATCGGTCCATGCCACAATGATCAGGCGTGGTGCGGATCCGGCGCAAGTGGATCGCGGACCGATCGACGACATTGTCCCGGATCCCGTTGGGGTCCCGTCGCATCACGCGCCGGACGTAAACACCGTGCTCCCGGACGTCGACATCACGACCTTCGGTCTTCGCGTGCCGGCCACGAAAATGCACGTTCAGTGTATCCACGCCACGCTCAAGTCACCGGCAGCTGAGCGGGAGGTCCGCAGAACGCTGGAGGTCGAGCCACGGATTGCGACGCTGGCTGGCCCATCGATCGAAAGCTGTGGTGCGGTCAAGGAGTATGCCAACGACATCGGCCGCCCCCGTGGGGACGTCTGGGAGAACGTGGTCTGGACGAACTCGCTCGCTGTAGATGGGCGGGAACTCTATTTGATGCAGGCGATCCACCAGGAGAGCATCGTCGTGCCGGAAAACGTCGACGCTATTCGGGCGGTAACCGGAACGGCCAGTGCGAGGGAGAGTCGTCGGAGTACAGATGAGGCACTCGGCGTCGGCCTCGGGCGTGGACCTGAGCGGGTGCCAGCAATCGGTGACTAGGGCGACTGCAGGAGGAGACAGTCCAGTTCTCGTCGGTGAAGTAAAAGACGTGACGAGCCGGTTCAGACGGGGATGACTGGATTCTCGAGCGTTCCGATCGACTCGATCTCGATGCTGACGTGGTCATCGCGGGCAAGAGTGAAGTCGTCCGGGGGGACGATCGAGGTGCCGGTGAGGAGGACGGTCAAATCAGGGACCGGATTGTGACGAGTCATGTAACCGACGAGTTCCTCCGTGGTGCGCACGATTTCACTCGTGTGTGCGGATCCCTCGAAAACGACCTCTCCGTCGCGTTCGATCTCCATGGTCATCGCGAGGTCGAGTGGATCGTCGACGGTGTTTGTCGAGGCGACGCAAGGACCGATCGAGCAGCACCGGTCATAGGTCTTGGCCTGCGGTAGATAGAGGGGGTTCTCCCCCTCGATGTCCCGGCTAGACATGTCATTGCCTACCGTGAAGCCGACAATTTCGCCTCTGTAAACAACGATTGCCAGTTCTGGTTCGGGGACGTTCCAGTCGGCATCACCACGGATACCAACGGGACTGCCGGGCGACACGGTTCGACTAGGCGTCGCCTTGAAGAAAACCTCAGGACGCTCTGCCTCGTATGCATCAAGGTAGATGTCGGGCATGCCGCTCTCCTCTTCTCGGGCTTGCTCTGAGATTGCATACGTGACGCCGGATCCCCAGATCTCGGGGGCGGCGGCCGGCACCGCGAGGTCTGTTGGCGGTGAATCACGTTCCGCTGATACCTCAATCCACCGCGAGGCGATATCATCAGCGTCTGTCCCTGCAGCCGCTGCAGCACGGAGGAGATCCCGAAACGTCTGGAGATCGGGGCAGGCCGCAGTCAGGTCGTAGTACGTCTCGCCCTCAGCAGCGACGAGAGAGCCACCGGTTCCGTCGTCCGGTGTCCGGAAGTAGCGCATACCCTCGTGGCCGTGTGCCATTCACATAAGAATGCCGTCATCACTTTGCCCGAGATGAAGCTGTAGACTGTTCAGCTCTCGGAAAACCTACGAGTGGATGACGTTGAGCTCGATGACGTTGACTGCCTCGAGAACCCGCTGGGGGAGATCCTCGCGGAACCTGTCTCCCCGAAGGCGGTTCGCCGGTCCAGACACGCTAATTGCCCCGAGCACGTCATCGTCCGCGTCGAGGACGGGTGCTGCGACACATCGGAGACCCTTGATGCGTTCACCTTCGTCGAACGCGACCCCCTCCTCTTGTATGCGATCCAGCTCGTCGAACAGCGTTGATCGATCCGTGATCGTCTCTTCTGTGCTTGGTTCCAAACCGTGCCGGTCTACAATGGTTTTGACACGTTCCCGGGGGAGATGAGCAAGGATAGACTTACCGAGGGCAGTGCTATGGAGGGTGACTCGAGTTCCAACGTGAGCTTTGACGCGCACAGCCATTTCGCCGCGCGTCCGGTAGAGATACGAGCCCCGACCGTGTTCCTCGATCAGGAGGTTTGCGAGCTCACCTGTCTCGGAGGCGAGCTGCTCGAGTTCAGGCTTCGCCACCTCGTAAATCTCCATCTGATTGCGGGCGTAGGCACCGTACTCGAGGAGCCGAATACCGAGTCGATAGGTGGTTCCGTCCTTGACGAGGTACTCCTCTTGTTCGAGCGTACTCAGGTAGTTGTGAACGGTGCTCTTTGGCAGGTCGAGGTGTCGCGACAGCTCCGTCACACCTGCCCCACCGAGTTCTTTGAGCCCGTCAATAATTGTGATCGTCGTCTCCGCTGATTTCACTGGATTACTTGCTCGGGTACTCATAGCCGTAGGTTGTCCAGAGAACCTAAATACCTGTTCATCATTCCGGGATACTCCGGTCGAGAAGCGCCTGGACGTTCACCAACGCTGATCCGCTCCTCCGTGCGTCACGATCGACATCAGCAATTCCACGGAGTCGTTTGGAGAGCAAACGGAGGTACACGCGTGACGCAGGGGTACTTAGCAGATCTGCCAGCCGCCATCGACGTGGAAAACCTCACCCGTGACATAGTCAGCATCCTCGCTCGCGAGGAAGCAATAGGCCCCAGCCAGATCACCGGGATGGCCTGCCCGCCGCATCGGGACAGGTTTCAGCAGTTCATCGTTCGCCGCACCTCGCTCAGCAGCGTCAGTCCAGCCACTCGCAAACTCCGTAGCGATCTGGCCCGGGGCAACTGCATTGACCCGGATCTCCGGGGCGAGTTCTAGTGCGGCACCCCGCGTTATCATTCGTACGGCACCTTTCGAGGCATCGTAGGCGACCTGGTCGTGCTGCGCAATGGTCGAGCTGATCGAAGCGGTGTTGAGAATACACCCCTCGACGTCACGGTCACGCATATCATTGGCAGCGATCTTCGTTCCGAGGAAGACACCCCGGACGTTGACCGCCATGATACGCTCGAGTTCCTCCACAGGATACTCGAGAAGCGGTGCGGAGTGCACGTATCCCGCGTTGTTGATCATCACGTCGACGCCACCGTAGTCCGCGGCGTGTTCGACGGCCGCTTCGATCTCGGTCGCGTCAGTGACGTCCACTTCGAGATAGTCAGCCTGTCCGCCCCGCTCCTCGATCAGTTCGTGCGTCGGCGTCACCGCATCCTGGTCCTTTGGCTCCTCGCGGAGATCGGCGATCAGAACCACAGCGCCCGCCTCGCCGAAACGCGTCGCCACTGCCCTGCCAATACCTGAACTCCCACCGGTAACAATCACCGTCTCCCCGTCGAAGTCATAGGTTAGACGTCCCATGCTAGGCGACAGGCAACGTTACGCCGTAAAACCATCTGGTGCACCGCCACGATCATATCACTGGGTATGGCTTTTACTATGGGCTATGAACGGAATCAAGCCACCAGTGTAGGTTTTTCTTCACCATGTCAGAAAGTGATCCGACGGATTACCGCGTCAATGTAACATCTCAGAACGGTAAAGTATAAGTCGGGATAGCCGTCCCCTGCCGCATGGGCAACGACCATACCCACGACTCGAGAGACGACGAACGGACTGTCGAACTCGGGCGCCGCCCGTTTCTGGGGGCACTCGGTGCACTGGGTGCAACCGGCACGATGGGGACCGCTGCCGGTCGCTCAGCAGGTGACTCAATTCTTGCAGACCACGTCGACGAGTGGGCGAGCCCCGATGATCCCTACTATGCTAGTCTTGTCGACGAATTCCAGGGGATGGGATTACCCCCAGGCGAGTTTGTCTACGCCGAGAACGCCGCAGACACGCTTGCAGCCTACGAGGTGGCGGGAAGTGCGGCAACGGTTTCCTCGATCGATCCGGGAGATGACGTTCCATTCGAGGAGGCCCAGCGGGTAGAGATTTCCGGCGACGTCACGAATCCATGGGACGTCACGATGATCGGCGAAGTGCCGGATAGGGCGGTCGAAACCGGTGACGTCCTCCTCGGCGTCGCCTACTTCAGGAGTCCAACTGCCGGCGATGACAGCAGGACCGAGGTCCAGTACGTCTCGAAGGACGAGGACAACCTCTCGTCCAACATGGTCAGGAACGCCAACATGCCCGCACTGGACACGGAATGGACGCGGTACTTCTTCCAAATCCAATTCGACTATTCGTCCGAAGCGGGCACCTGGTGGACCGAGATTTTCATGGGCTATGGTCAGCAGACTGTCGACGTCGGGGGGCTCGCCCTGCTCGACTTCGACCAGGACGTTTCCCTCGACGAACTCCCGGACTGGCAGCCGAGCTATGAGTACCCTGGCCGCGAAGTGGGTGCAACATGGCGTCAACAGGCCCAGGATCGTATCGACGAACTGCGGAAAGCAGACCTCGAGATAACCGTCGTTGACGCTGACGGGAATCCGGTTGACGGAGCCGACGTGGATGTCACTATGCAGAACCACGAGTTCGGATTCGGGAGTGCATTCTCCGTCTCGTACTATACCGGCGACTTCGACTACCGCCAAACGTTCCTCGAAAACTTCAACAAGGCCGTTCCCGAGAACGGTCTGAAGGTCCCCGCCTGGGAAGGCCGATACGGTGAGTCACTCGGCCCCCAAAACACGCGCCAAGCGATCAGTAGGCTAACGAATCGGGGGATTCCGATCCGCGGCCACACGCTTCTCTGGGAGGAGTACGACTGGATGGGCATCAGTCCAGATCTCCCCCAGGAAGACATCAACGAGACTGTCAAACAGAAAATCGAAGAGCGTGCAGCCGAGTTTTCCGGCGATCTGGTCGAGTGGGATATGCACAACCACCCGATCTGGCAAAGTAACATTCGGGACGATCTCGGGCAGGAGGTCCTAACGGAGTGGTGGGACGTTGCCCGAGAGGCCGATCCGGAAGCCGAGATGTACGTCAACGAGATGAATATCATCGCCGGAAGCAGCTACCGCGATGCCTACGAAGACCTGATCCAATGGTACCAGGACAATGAGGTCGGTCTCGATGGCATTGGGTTCATGGGTCACTTCAACATCAACTCCCTGCAACCACCGGAGGAGATCCTCTCAGTCTTCGATCGATTCGGCGAACACGGTGTCCCCCTTCAGATCACGGAATTCGACGTCCAGCTCGACGACCGAGGATCCGACGCACAGGTCCAAGCACAGGTCGACTACGTCCGCGACGTGCTCACCGCGGCCTTCAGTCACGAGGCGGTCGAGACAGTGATGTCCTGGGGATTCTGGGCCGGCAACCACTGGCGGCCTTCCGCTGCGTATTACGATACGGATTGGTCCATCCGACCACACGGCGAGGAGTACCAGCGCCTCGTCTTCGATGAGTGGTGGACCGATGAGTCCGGCGAGGCCGACGCCGACGGGAACTACGGGCTCTCTGGCTTCAAAGGGGACTACGAGATCACTGCCACTGACGGCAATCGGTCAGGCACCGCAACTGCCACTCTTTCCGATGGCGGAACCAGCGTTGAGGTGGCGATTTCCGAAGCTGCCGGAACGGACACGCCAACCACCACGGACGGGAGTCCGACTGCGACCGCCACTGCGACTGATGGAGAACCGATGGACGAGGGAACCGCCACGCCGACCGCGACCGAGACGGACGGCCAACCGGGCCTCGGCATCCTCTCTGGACTCGCCGGTATCGCCGGGCTCGCCGGATACGCGCTCTCTCGACGTCGGGACGACGAGGAATAACCGGCACGGCACGCGACCGACAGCGACGCTGGCTCGTTTCACGATGGACAAGTGATAAGTCAACGAAGTACGAGTTCGAACTCGTATGCCCACGCGAGATCCAGAGGGGGACGAGCGGGTACGCACCCTGGACCGTCGTCGACTCCTGTTGTCGGGCGGGACGTTGCTCGCCGCCGGGACGGCGGGGTGTAGTCTTCTCGACTCCTCGAGCGGCAGTCCAACCCCCACCGACGGGTCGGGATCGGACGGCACGAGTTCGCCGTCGTCGTGGCCGTCACCCGACGGGCGGTACTACTCGGGGTTGGCCACCGAACTCGAGTTCGAGGGGCTCCCGCCCGCCGACATCCTGTACGGCGAGAGCGCGTCCGCGACGCTCGACGCGTACCAGGTACACGGCGACGGGGCCAGCACGTCGACCATCGACGTCACCGATGACGACCTCTTCTTCGAGGAGGCAAGGAGAGTCGAAGTGCCGGCGTCCGTCGAGAACCCCTGGGACGTCACGATGCAGGGCGTGGTCGAAGACCGCGCCGTCGAGGCCGGTGACGTCCTCCTCGGCGTAGCCTACCTGCGGAGTCCCGACGGTGCCGAGGTACAGTACGTCGCCAAGGACGAGGACAACCTGAGTACCAACATGGTGCGGAACGCGACCCAACCCATGCTAGGGCCGTCCTGGCAGCGGTATGACTTCCGGATCCAGTTCGACTACGCGTCGGAGGCCGGCACGTGGTGGACGGAACTGTTCATGGGTTTCGGCCAGCAGACCGTCGACGTCGGCGGACTGGCCCTCTTTCACTTCGGCCAGGGCGTCGAGCTCGATCAACTCCCGACCTGGCAACCGAGCTATCGGTACGAGGGCCGCGCCGAGGACGCCCAGTGGCGGCAGGAAGCCCACCAGCGCATCCAGGACCTCCGGACCGCCGACCTCACCGTGACCGTCGTCGACGACGACGGCGACGCCGTCGAAGGCGCCACGGTCGACGTCGCCATGCAAGAACACGAGTTCGGCTTCGGCACGGCCATCGCCGTCAACCAGCTCCCCGACGGCGACCCGACCTACCGCGAGATACTCCTCGAGAACTTCAACGAGGCCGTCCCGGAAAACGGGCTGAAGACGCCCGCCTGGAACGGCCAGTACGGCACGTCGCTTGGACCGGAAAGCACGCGCGCTGCGATCGACTGGCTCGTCGACCAAGAGATACCGACCCGGGGCCACGCGCTCGTCTGGGAGGAGTACGACTGGATGGGCATCGACCCGAACCTCTCCGAGGAGGAAATCGACGAGGCCGTCAAACAGTCCATCACCGAGCGCGCGAGCGAGTTCGCCGGGCGCCTCCCCGAGTGGGACATGCACAACCACCCCATCTGGCAAGACGACATCCGGAGCGACATTGGCGAAGAGGTGGTTCCCGGCTGGTGGGAGGCAGCCAGCGATGCCGCACCGGACGCGACGATGTACGCGAACGAGATGAACATCATCGCGGGCAGCAGCTACCAGCGGTCCTACGACGAATACATCACCTGGCTCCTCGAGAACGACGTCGATCTCGGCGGCATCGGCTTCATGGGCCACTTCGGCATCGATGACCTCACGCCGCCGGCGGAGCTACTCTCGACGTTCGACCGGTTCGCCGAACACGGCGTCCCGCTGAAGATCACCGAGTTCGACGTCGAGTTGACTAATCGGGACGACCCGAACCAGGTGGCCGCGCAGGCGGACTACGTCCGGGACGTTCTCACGGCGGCGTTCAGCCACGAGGCCGTCGAGAGCGTCCTCTCTTGGGGCTTCTGGACCGAGCAACACTGGATCCCATCCGCCGCCTACTGGGGGAGCGACTGGTCAATCCGACCGCACGGCGAGGAGTACCAGCGCCTCGTCCTCGAGGAGTGGTGGACCGAGGAGTCCGGGGAGACCGACGCCGACGGCGCCTACGCCACCACCGGCTTCAAGGGCGAGTACGAGATCACGGCGTCGGACGGCGACGCCTCGAACACGGTATCGGCGACGCTCTCTGACGACGGGGCGAGCGTCGAAATCACGATCGGGTAGCGTTCGGAGCCACACCAGAGCCCGCCGGCGTTTTCTAGTATTTTTCACCGAGTCGAGAGCGCGAAGACGAAGGAGCACAGCACGGTGTATCGCACCGATGACCTGAACGGTCGTTCCGACCTGGGAAACCGAAAGAAGGGTATGGGTGGCGCGG
>CAZEDI010000002.1:0-86290 GCA_964510865.1 uncultured Halobacteriales archaeon | reverse complement strand
CATCGGAATGCGAGAGGCCAGAATAAAGCTCACCGACGCGGAACTACGAGAGCTCGGCTTTGGCGAACTCGTTAGCTCCCTTCGTAGCGCTGGTTTACGCGATCTCAGGATGCTTGAGGACGAAGGATACACGTGTGTTCCTCAGATCGAAGTTGAAGAACGATTAGACGAGAAGCTATTGGACGAACTTGACTGCGTGGAGCACTGGGAACTGATTGCAGAGCGTGGTGATTCTTTCGTGTACCTGTTCGATTTGACGGCCACAGGTCTCTCGGAAGAGTTCGTGGATGTCTACGACGAGCTTTTGGGCGACTGTGATCCCACATTGACTCCGGACGGCTTGATCCTCTCGTTTGTCGGGGCACAAGAATCCATCCGGCGTGTGCTCAGACATTATAACGATGCAGGAGCCTCCCCGGATCTATACAAGCTCGCGAAATACGATGGAGGCGAAGAAACTATGGAAGCTCTGACGGACCGCCAGTTCGAGGTCGTTCGGACGGCGTTGAATCTGGGATTTTACGAAGTGCCGCGCAAATCTTCAACGAAGGATATCGCTGCCGAACTCGACTTGAATACTGCCACGGTTTCAGAACATCTTCAACGAGCTGAACGGAATCTCCTCACTAAACAGCTGAAGATTTCATAGAGCAAGCGGCAGCCACGTGAGCTGAATTGGGATTCCGATGGTTCGACTCCGGTTATAAACCACCCAAGTAGTCTCGGAGATGCCGATAGGGGCCCGACGAACAACGGTCCGAATGGAATGTCCGATCACACGGAATCCCAAACGGAAGGTGCAGCGGCAAGGAAGCAATCCGTCGGGGCGAGAGCTCCAAGTACGAATACGAAGGTGCGTGCGAGCGTGTGGTTGTTGATCCTTGGTGGTTTATTGTTCATACTCCACGGGCTGGGATCGATTTATCGAGCGTACCTCAGTTCAGGATTCGAACTGGGAGTCGAGAGGTTGGATGGACTGACGGCGACGGAGTTGGCTGGCACTCACCCGGAACTTGCATCCTACATTGGACACGTCCAAGTCAGCTTCGGCGGCCTTCTCATAGCAACTGGCCTGGCAATCACGGCATTGGCCTGGTTCGGTGTTCGTCGGGAGCAACGGTGGGCGTTCGCCACAGCACTTGGTGTCCCACTAATCTTCGCTATGTTCACCCTCCCGATTCACCAAACGGTCCATTTCGATTTCCATTTCCTAATGCATCTGGGGCCGGCCGGGATTGGGGTAGCGCTCTTCGTGGTGGGTGGCATATTGGGGTACCTTGGACTTCGAGATATCGAGCGAGTTTCGTCATCACCCCAAGGGGCGAGATCAAATGAATCGTAGCTCCAAACCGGTAGCGGGCACCTCGTGGTTGAATGAGGAAAGGAGGGCGAGAGTATGATGGGCGGTGGTATGGGAATGATGGGGAGCGGTTTCGGTTGGATGATGTTGATGCCGATATTGTGGTTCACGGCATTGGCGATCCTGATTGGCGGAGCGGTACGCTGGCTTTCCCGACAGGGCAGAGCCACATCCAGCCAAAAGGACTCACCAATCGCTGTCCTGGAAAAGCGATATGCCCAGGGGGACCTCCACGAGGAAGAGTTCCGACATCGACGTGAGCAGTTGGTCAGAGACGAATAACAATCCCCGATTTCTCTAAAGATATTCCAAACAGGGTGGAGGGCGTGTTTTGTCTTCAGAGTGTGATAGATTATTCGAGTTGTGTTAGCGCGTTATCGGTGTAACCCTTACATGATAAATTCCTATACGTAGTTTTCTCGCTGATGAACACAGTCTATGAATCCATCAAGCATTATCTATCAGTATTCATTTATCTAATTTAGATCATAATTTCTAATGCTCTAAGTCGGTCACTCGTTTAAAATAATCTAAGCAAATTATCACGAGTTGAGTGACCGATACAACGCGCATTTCTTGCACGCCAGATGTCTGTGAAACCGTCGGTAACGCTGACCGCATAGATACTGTCTCGTCCTCCTGGTTGTGGAGTCCGAAGAGTTTAATACCAAAATGACACAAAATAAGATAGGTGTCCACAATGGGTATTGGCTCTGAACCGGGTCTGTGGCAAGCACCTCACTGAGTTGCTGCTGTATACCCGGGCTGGTCTGCTTGTCGGACGGTAGTTTACCGTCCGCTCCACTCAGAGCCACCTTAACACATGCCCACGAATGCGAGACACCAACGGCAGTCAGCCAGTCGAACAGTCACCAGATCAGACAGCCCTCCGCCTCCGTGCAACCATCGGTGAACGAGAGGAATTCACGTTTCGAACGGGAGAAGGAATAGAATCGCCGGAGTCATTTCGAGCCCCTGAACTCCGACTTCTCGACGTACTCACTGAGGATCCTCCTAACACGCTTCTCGTAACGGACGCAAACTACGGCGTCGTTGGCATCGTCATGGCGTGCTTCGCCAACACGGTCTGGATGACCGAAACGAGCACCCGTGCTGCAACGTTTTGTCGCAATAATGCGAGACTGAATGGAGTTGACGCTCAGACCTCGGTCGCAATTACGGCAGATCCTCAAGCACTTCCCGCTACTTTTGACGCGGCAGCGTTCGCTCCGACGGGGTACACGCCTGCCGAAGTCGTCGAACAGAGAATGGCAGACACGATTGCTACGCTCAACGCAAACGGTGAAATCTATCTTGCGGCCACTCCGAGGACAGGATTGAAGCGTTACACCAGAACGTTACGCGACCTCTGCAATGATGTCTCGACTATTGACGGCGGCAGTGAGTGTACTGTTATCCGGGCCACTCGGCCAAAACGGTTCGATCCCCCACTGTACGCCGAACCTCGCACGATTCAGCCGGAAGTGAATGGAATCACACTCTCACTCGTGACATACCCAGGGCTGTTCTCCGCATCAAACCTTGATGATGGAACCCGCGCACTCGCCGAGAGTCTTGAAGTTGCTAACGGAGAGCACGTCCTTGACCTCGCCTGCGGGTATGGACAACTTGGAATCTACTCCGCACGCACAGCGGATTGTACCGTCAGTTTAACCGATGACAATTGCGTCGCTACCGCCTGTGCATGCCGGTCGGCCAATCAATCGGATGTGACTGACGCTGTTGAAGTAGTGACAGCGGATGGCATTACTGGTGTCCGAAAGAACACCTTCGACCGAATCGTCTGCAACCCTCCAACGCACGCGGGTTCAAGTACCCTCCATGCTCTCATGAGGGAAGCCAGCGAAGTGCTTTCTCACGATGGCCAGATGAACCTTGTCCACCATCAAGGAGTGTCCTTCAGTCGGTATCTCAATCCGTATTTCGATAGCATCGAATCAACTGATCGAGGTGAATACCACGTCGTAACCGTCCTTCCCTGACCGGCCACTCCGATCTTTACATCCCCTGTAGAGAGCGATAGTCGGGATTCTATGAGACGTTCTGATCGGCCAAATCGGTCTGAATCTGCCGATAGCAAGGTTTGCATAGGTAACGCTTGGTTTCTGTTACTCAATAAGAGGCTTGAGACCAGCGTGCGAGATACAGAGGCTGTATACAGCAAATCGTTACTTACAGGTGGTTTTCCTCCAGTAGGCTCGTTGAATTTCTAATCGGCTTACAGGACTCCAGTGCGAAATCGAGGGTGCAAATCGCTTATTCGTTACTTGTTACTGCACATTCCCTATAGTGTGAACCATTAACAGGCTTACCATCGAACAGGAAGCAAAGGTGCTTGGAGAATGGGAGCCACTCCAGCTGAGAATGAGCGGCGTATGCGCGAGTACATCCGGGCGTGGAACGACCACGATGTCGAGGCGATACTGACGTTCTTCGCTGACGACTACCTCCGAGACGTGGGCGAGGCAGAGGCGATATTCATCTGTGAAACCTGGTTCGATGCGTTTCCAGATCTGACCCACGAGATTACAGAACTGGTCGCGGACGGGGACTGGGTACTGGGCCGACTCATCTTGCACGGAACTCACGAAGGGCCCTACAAGGGCATTCCCGCTACAGGAAACGAAATCGAAGTCGCGGATC
This sequence comes from uncultured Halobacteriales archaeon, assembly GCA_964510865.1. GTDB lineage: Archaea > Halobacteriota > Halobacteria > Halobacteriales > Hikarchaeaceae > CAZEDI01. The sequence continues at coordinate 82,266 of CAZEDI010000002.1, read as the reverse complement.
ACTTTTCGACGCGATTCGTGGACGGCGAGATCGTGGCCCATCACGCTCTCGCGGACGACTATACGCTGTTACGCCAACTGGGTGTGTCGCTTCCGCCCGAACGGACTCGAGAAGCCGAGAACAAAGCGATCGTGCGCCGGTATTTCGACGCACTCAACGACCGAGACAAAGCGGCGTTCAGAGAAACACTAGCGAAAGATTTCACCTACGGCGACATTCAGAGCCGAGAGGAGCACGTCGAGAACGATTGGAAGTGGCTGGAAGCGCTCGAGCTCACCTGGGAAGTTCAGTCGATGCACGCTGGAGGCGGATTTGTAACGACCCGCGTAAAAGCGACCGGAACCCATCGGGGTGAAATCCTCGGCATCGAACCGACGGGCGAATCGTTCGATGTCACTGCTATGACGCTCAGCCGCATTAAGGACGGGAACATCGCGGAGTGGTGGTCAGAGTGGGACTTGGCTGGCTTTCTCGATCAGATCGGTGCTATCGATGCACCGGTCTATGACGACTAACTCCAAGATGAATCCGTTCTCCGAATTCAGCAAACGACGTTTCTAAAAATCAGTTATTTGATAATCATACTGCGGTACCTACGCGCCTCACGATATCGCCGATTCTTGCTGATTGGGCTGATTAGAACTCCATGTAGAGTCCCGAGTATCGCTCTCTACAGGGGAAACAGGGATCGCTCTCTACAGGGTAGGTCCCTTTCACATGTATCCAGAAGTATTTGGTCGGTATTAGAATCTATGTGCGGAGTACAGGGCAAGTTTTATGGAAAGCATGTTAGAATTGTGCGCCAGTCGGTAACAATGAGCAATAATCGTCGAACGGTGCTCAAAAAGCTCGGAGGAATAGTCGGCCTAACCGCTGCCGGTTCAATTGGGGCGGTTGGGAGTGTTCAAGCCCGTGGACCGCTCGTGCGGGGCAGGGTTCAGAAACCAGATAATTCGCCAGCTGCGAATGAAATCATCGGCGTCAGTGGCCGCGGTATCGCGAAAACCCTGCACACGGATTCGGGTGGTAACTTCGAATTCGACCCTGAAGGGGCGTCAAAGGTCGCCTTAGGGTTCTATGAAACGGAAGTTGCCTCGTTTGAACAAACGTCGAGAAAGGATGGGTCTCCGGATTTGTTTACGTTTCCACTCCAGGATCTTACGGGCCGTCGAAAACATTTAGGGAATTTCAAGCTCCCGGAGGCACACCTCTTGCAAGCAAAAGTCGTGGACGGTTCGGGAGATCCCATAACAGATGTTTGGGTCAATTTTGAGCATATCATTCCGGGTGGCGACAAAGGATTTGTCATAAATGCGTGGCCGGTGAATCAAGACGGGGAGTTCCAACATCCGAACGCAGCTGAACCCGGGTTCGAGTTAGTCGGCGACATCCGGGCACGAGTTTTGGATGGCAAGAGGAGGGGCGACCTCGACGTGATAGCGGAAAAACGGTTCGAGCTGACCAGCGATCAGACCATTGAGTTCGTCTTAGACGAGGAGTAGATTTCGTAACTGGTCGCGGCGATTCTTAGATCCCAAGCTGATGCAAAGCTTGATTCGGACACTTACCACCTGCTACTGCTTGCGATCGGGGTAATTTTCCGCCAGGTTCGTGCACCAACTAATCAGATTCGGAACTACTGAGCTTTTCGATGCAACGTTCACGGAGTCATGGACATCGCCACAGGACGATATCGACGAGCTACACGGGCTACTAGATCCGCCTGACGAAATTAGCATGCAGACCCATCCAATCTCGACCGCCGGCAACGATCCAGGGAACGACAGCACTGAGATCCTGGAACCCGTCGACATCGGAGAGCAGGCTGGGGTCGGCGACTTCTAATTGGGGCCACTTTGGCAGTTGGCTAATCCATCCCGATAGACCGCTATCTGCGGCTCTGGCACTTGGTTTTATTAATTAATAGTTAGAGTTCACAGTATGACAGAATACATACCAAACATCGAGGTGAATTCAATGGGGGAGGGCATTAGTATCACAGTCTACGGGGTAGCTGGACCAGCGAATCAATTCCTCTCCCGTGATGATGCCCGAGCACTCGTATCTAAGATAGAATCTGAACTCGGCTAAATCACGCGATAGACAGAATGTATTATTTTGGCAGTTCCTGAACGAAATTATCTAATGCACAGATTTTGACGTTCGGAACTACAGAGTACGGGAATGAGTTTTCTTGAAGGCGTGTGAGGACCGGAATATGTTCGATAACCAGACTTGGAAAGACCGACAGGTCGAACTAGACCTCTTGCAGCGCCGACTCCAGAATAAAACACAACGGGTGACACAGATTATTCAGTTCAATATTGTTGCCCTATCCGCGGTGGCAGTAATCGTCCAAATAGGCGATCCTCAAGAAGTACAGGTGAAAGTGGCAATGTATGTTGGTAGCGCACTCATGCTGGTATCAATTGGTCTGGCCGTGTGTGGAATCACCCTGAACAGCGTCACATTCCCTTGGTCAAAAGCTCTGAGGGAAGTACCCAAACCAGATCAACTCGTTTTTGACTACCGAGACCGGAATCGATGGTTGGGATGGTTAACCCCTCTAGCACTCTTAACCGGCGGACTGGGGGCTGGATTCTTGTTGATTGGAGGGTTCCAACTTGTTGGTATTGAGCCATTCATCGAGTGGTGGCTCATTGGTACAGCGATCGTAATTCTCTTCGCTGGTTTCGGCATTGTGGGTTACTGGTTAGCCAAATCAACTGGGTCACACCCGTAGCATCAACAGTATAGCATTACCGAGAAAGTATTTGCAAATAGCATGATATTCCGGAAGAGAAACAGACAGTCAGTATGTCAATATTCATTATAAATAATCGAATAGTAATAAGATCACCCTATAATGATGTGATGAAACCTCTAGGCGTTTAATTCTATCACATTTATAGTTTCATTTTCACTATGGTTGCCTCACGTATAAGTCGCGAACATCTGTAACTACAAACATGGCCTCATACAGAATCGTTTGTACAACACAAGAGCCAACGGGAGCATCACATGATGAAGCTCACATCGTCGCAGTTGGCGTAGGCAATGACCCCGATAGCGCCGACAGGAGATTCGAGGTAGACGAAGTTCGAGAGAATTTGGATCAAGGGGATACGTTCTATACGAAGAGTGAAGCTACCGAAAAGACCGCCGAGGTGGAGAAATATGACTGCAGCTGCGGATACGAAACGATTCGAACGAAACCAGATGATCGGATCGACAACAACTTGGACGACTTACGGAAGTGTGACTGGTAATAGTATAGATCCAAAGATTTGGTAGGCGTAAGCCTATTTTCAATCCGCTTCCATCTGCATTCGCCCATTACCATCCACGATCTCTTATATCCTGATCTCAACTCTGAGCGCTACCGGATCAAATATTGATTTCCAGTGATGATCAACAACTGCACGTAACACTCATCTACCACTGACGACGATCAGACGTCAAGAAACCACAATTCCGCTCCCAACTATGGATCGAGAAATCACACAGGAGTTGATCGAAGAGGCGGCATCGAACCCCGACAACGAAATCGCCGCCGACCTATCCGAGAGGACGGTAGTCTACCTTGACCAGAAGGCATGGGGAGCGATAAGGGTTGATGCAAGTAATGGCTATCCGAACGACATTTCTTTTGGTGACCTTGCAGAACGTTCCGTCGATGAGGCGGACTTCGTATACCCGTTCTCGTTGGAGAACCTTATCGAGACCACCTCAGCAGCGAATATAGATTTCAAGTCAGAGACCCTCAAGACGATGATGCACTTGTCTACGAACTACTCAATCAGGAACTATTTGCAGGTCTTGGATCACGAGGCGAAGAACTTCGTATGCAAACGATATGATCTCCTACCCGAACTAGACTCGAGGTCATTCGTCTTCGGTAAAGGGATAATCCATATGATCGGCAAATGGGAGGTCCAGTCGGACGGAGATGTTCCAGAGGAGAAGATGGAGAAGGTGAAGAATCAGTTCGCCAGAGTCCTCAAAGACGAGGAGGTGAATCGTCGGCTGATTCAGTCCAGCCTTATAGTTGAAGATATGCCCGGAGTTTCACCTGCTGACAGGAAAGACTACGAAGAAGGATACCAAGAGATTGTACAACACGTCGACGAGACATTGGCCCTCGAAGATCACGAGGGGCGAGGCCTATATCTGTCTGACGTGTTCATCGATAGAATGATTCCCCGGATTAGGCAATGCTGCGTTGAGTTGGATCTCGAAATGCTCCCGCTTTTCCTGTCTGATCCACATAAGCTGTCATTCGAGGACTTCTTCAGTCAATTCCCTGCATTCTATACATACGCGACACTGTGCTTTGCAGTAGATGCTCACTCGGAACGTAACCCTGATTTCAATGACGTGCTTGACATCAGTCAGCTAGCTGTCGCTGCACCGTATGCCGATATTGTTGTCACAGAGCAGTTTTTCGGTGGGATGTTGTACAGATTTGAAATCAACAAGGCATTTGACACAACCGTATTCACTAATATTGACGAATTCGGTATGTTTTTACGAGAAAGACTCTCTTGACTGTGCCAATTGTCTCCTCGGATTTGCATATAGAACTTAGCGCTCCTCAGTGTTCACAGCGATCGCAACTGACTGATTGGTTTGGCGATCGGAAGCGTCGTATCCCGAGAGAGTATGAGCTGTATATCGAGCCACTCCCCAAGTACGTCGCCATTATCGCTTTGCTGGTACTCTCCGCTGAATTCGAATTCGACCCCATGGATATCGACGTGGATCCAGAATCCGCCACGTATCGCGAAGTACTCGCCACCCGGAGTGTGGCGATCTTCCGCGAGGACAGCCCCGATCGTAAAGGTCCCGTCCTCGAAGTAGAGAGAAAACTGATCGCCTTCTGAGAGGCCAAGCAGCGTTTGGACGACGTGTGATGGTGGGTTCTCGTGTGTGGGCATGGGGTAGAAATCCAAATCCAGTCAGAAATAGCCGGGGCAAGACCGGAGTGAAACTGAATATGAACGTCGGTGCTCTATCTCGTAAACCTATCATGTAAATTATAACTCCCGTCTTTCTTGTGAGACAGGCCTCCAACTGCTGCGCCCAGATTAATTTCCCTAACCCTTCAGTTGACTGCTACAATCTCCCTTGTTACTTGGAAATAGAGCATTTCTCCTCAGCCGCATTCACTGACCTTAGCCCCAGGGTGACGGCCACCCATGGTTCTGCAATAGAAAATTAGTGTGAACATCATTTTTGACTATTCGGCGTATAGGAAACATATGAAACTGTTCGGCCTCCTCAATAGCACCGTTGACTTCCTACCGACGATATCGGTTGTCATGAAGTATGGAATAGTAATCTCTTGTGGGATTTATCTCTTCTACGCACCACGGAGGCGATTTGCAGGCCGATATAGGATCAAACCGATGGATCCAACCTTCTTTTTCAGAAGGTGGAATGGTTTCTATACCCGAGTTTTCGAACCCCACGGCCGGAGCGGAGTGCAATTGATGTCTCCGATCCTGGATCCAGGATTGACATTCTACTTAATCACAGCGGTCCTCGGGATGCTAGTTAGTGTTGGATTGTTTGCGATTTCGTCGAGTACCGTCATTTGGGCAGTAGCCGTCTTGTATCACACTGCTGGGACTGCTCCAGATCTGATGCCCATCATCGAGTTTCTGGCTGGGTTGGCGAGTGTTTTTGGGATGGCTGTCGTATTTCACTCCGCAGAATATGCAAGGATAGCGGTCGAAGAAATGGACCTCGACTGAAAGCTATTTTTTCCGCCCAGGACAGTGGACGTCTAGATCGGTCCCAAGACGATTTGGTAAAATCTCAGTCCGCTTCGACCCGCACTCGCCCGTCATCCTCCACTAACTTGGGCTCGGGCAGCAGATACGTCACCGTCAGCGGATCGGGCTTGGCGTTGATCACCGGACAGTAGTACTCCCCAGTCAGTGAGCCGTTCGCGAGGTAGCCCTCCACCAGCAACAACTCGGCGTCGACGAACAGCACGAACGACCGCCCGTCGGGTTCGAGCTTGGTCACGTCCTCGTGGCGTGACTCCCGGAGGGTGAAGGAGAGCTCGCGGGCATCGGGCTCGTACTGCTGATAGGCGAAGTAGTCGTCAGTCAGCGAGTCCCCGGCGACGAAGCCCTCCTGGCGGAGGAGATCCTTCTCGACGGTGAGCCCGTAGCCGTTTCCGATCGCCCGGAGCTTCGGCATCTATCTCCAGTGTCGAGGGGTGCCGTGATAAAGCCACAATTTGGGTCTGATCTCGTTCTGATTCAGTTCTGATTCTATTCAACAATTTGACGTGTTGAAGTGGGTCGAACGCGCTGGGATCGGGGAGTGCAATGACTAGCTCCCGTCAGTGTGGTCGCGATCTCGATCGGCAGTCAACTAGTGAGCCGTCCTGGAGGGCCGCGTGATGCGGGCCGGGGTCCGGCGGGTGCTGGCGGGATTTCTTGCGGTTGTGGTCGTCGCAGGTGCTGTCGGTCCGATCGTCGAGATCTCACCTATCGACAGGGGACCGATCGGATCGGCGCAAGCGTTAGAGGTTGATGAAAATTCTACAGTCGTTTCTGACTGGGAAGATGGTACTGCTGAACCGGACCATCCAAATTGGTCATTTGGGACGGATACAGAATGGAGTACATCAATAACTAACGATAGTATTAGTGGGGAATTTTCATTAAATATGGTTGGGGGAAACAACCACGATATATTATATAAAACTGAAAGTGATGGTGTCACCCCAGCTTCATTTGAAGTAAAGATCCGCCCGGAGAATCTTGGCAACCAGGAAGTTAGATGGATTATGGTTGATACTGGGGATACTTTTGAAAATCCAATATTATGGACTAATGGCGAAGACCGTTTTGGGAATCAAATCCAAGAAGGTGAGGTTTACCACTGGAAATTCACGAATGTGGATTGGAGTGGTAACTACGATATTGAACTTGAAGTTAATGGCAGCACATACACAGATGAAAACGCCGGGTCCACTGTAAGTAATTTGAATTATTTCTGGATCTACGATGCTGATGGTGGAGTAAATATAACTATTGACGACGTCGTTATTTCAGATAATCCGGAGGGCTATTCACAAGCAACAAACGACATTTCCGGGCAAGTCCGCAACCAGGACGACAATCCGATCGCAAACGCCACGGTCGAACTCTGGGGGGTGGATCACGACCAACTCTCGCCATCTGGCCTCACGACCAAGGCTGAAGAAGCACGGGAGCAACTCCAGTCCGGCGCCGAACGTCTCCCTGACGATTTCGATAGTGCTGTCGATCCACTTGCTGCGTTCCGGGGCGAGGTGACCTCCAGTGCCGTCACCGGCAACCTGGAAGGGCGCTACGCCCTGGTCACAACGACCACGATTAGTGGCGGTCCATGGTTGGATAGCGCGGACCTGGGGCAACCACGACTCCAGCTTCCAGCCAACGAAGAACTCGTCGCGGTCATTGGCGATCCGGAGGGGAGTATCTTCGGCGCACTGGACGAGTACGACCGCCAGGTCCCCGGTCGAACGGTCGGCGGGGATGATCTGCGAGTGGTCGCGACGGAGATCGGCCCCGGTGGCGATCCGATCAACGCCCAGCCATTCGACCTGGACGAAACTGCCGGTGGAGGCTTTGGGGACGTTTCGTCGCTCCGATACGCCACGTTAGAACTCCCGCCCGGGTACTATCGCATTCACCCGGACTCGGCATCAGCAGGTGATGGCGGGCCCAATCTCGGCCCGATTTACCAGGTCGGCACGACGCAGGAAATTGTCGACACGATCGATCAGAATCTTCAGGACGTCAACGACACGACGAGCGAGATCGCCCAGTTCGTCCAGGACAAAATTACCGATAACACGTGGACCCGAACGACGGTCGAAACGGACGAAAACGGGAAGTTTAGCGCCTCTGTCAGTGCTTCAGTCCAAACCGTCGGTATCCAGGTGATCGGCGCGAGTGGCGACGTCCTGGCGGACTACACAAATCCCTCGCTTGAGGACCTCCGCACCGAAGTCGAGCAGGGCTACAACGGCTCGGTCATCGTCTCCTCGGCACCGAAAATCGTGGAGGCACCCGCGACTGACGTCGAGATCGAGGCCGTCGAACTCTCCTCACCCCCACAGCTCAACCTCTCGGATTTCATCAACGATTCGAGGTGGCGTGAGCGACTCCTGGACGAACTCAACTACGGCAACGTCTCGGACGTCATGGACCGCCTGCTCAACCAGAGCAATGCCACGCGCGAGCACCTGGAAGACGTCCAGTCGAATCTCTCCCGACTGAGCGAGCGCAACGAGCGCCTGGAGGAACGCTTTCGCGAGTTCCTGAACGCCTCGCTGGCGGAAGATATCTCCATCGACGTCGAGGAGGCCACGGACGGCGAGTTACGCAAGCGCATCGGGGACCTCCGGCGCTCCTTGAGCGAACTCCGCGACACGATCGCCTCCGAGCCCCCGGAGGTCGTCGAGCAGGACAGCGAGGAGCGCACGGTCTCGGTCCGCTTCCCGTTCGAGACGGACCTCTCGATGGAGGACGTCGCGGTCTCCGCGCGCTACTCCAACGGCACGGTCCGCCCGGTTGATCGCTCGTATCTCTCGATCGACGGGAGTCTCCTCCCCGGGGCCACAGAGGCGGTCGTCATCTCCGAGTATCCACTTGGTGACGCGGCGTCGGTCTCCTTCCAGGTCGACGTCGCCCGCCCGAACGGCCTCGCGACCGCGTCGAAGCGCGTCGATAACCAGGCCGTCGACGGCGCGGTCTCACCGCTGGACTCGATCGCGCTCTCGACGCTCCGACCCGGGCCGGATGAGACGGTCACTGCCGAGCTCCACCCGGAGGATAGCACGGAGTACAGAAACATCACAGGCATCGAGGTCTACGGGCCCAGCGGCGCGAGCGTCACCGCCCACGTGACCGGCGCCCGAGAAGTCAATTGGACGACCGCAGGCGCGGGCGATTACCTGGTCAGGATTACCTACGTGAACCCCGGCGGCCAGTCCGGCGTCGTCTCCTTTGGCGTCGAAGCCGGCGACCAGGGCCTGGCGATGCCCGCAGGCGTCCGTGTGGGCTCGGGGCCCGCAGCGGGCACCTATGCGCTCGTCGGGGATGCCCTCGAGAGCGGTGACGTCGACGTCGCCGAGGGCGGGGGTGCCGTGGACATCACGGCAGTCGTCGCGGAGGACGCTGACGTCCCGACGAAGCTGCACGTCTACGCGACGGGCGCGGAAATGGATCCCGACGCCACGGTCTCGATCGACGTGGTTCGCGGAAGCGACCGCGCGGGGATTAGCCGCCACGTCCGGATTATCGCTCACCTCCAGGCCGTCCCCGACGACGCGCTCCTCAGGCGCAACGGCGAGCCCCTGCCCCGTGGCGAGTCAACCGCCGGCACCGTCGAAGCCCGGAGTGATTCGTTGGTCGTCACCTCCTACACCGACGACGGCGCCAGCCTGGACATCCAGACCAACAGCAACCCCAGCGTGATCGATCGGGCCTGGTGGACCGTCCAGTATCGCACCCCCGATTTCGACGTGCCGTTCCTGGCGATCATCCCGCTACTCGGGGGCGTCTGCCGGCAGTGGGATGGCGTCCCCCCGCCACCCACGGAGGCTGATTCCCCATGACTCGACAGTCACTTCTCGCGATCCTGGTCGCACTGTGTACCGTAACCGCGTTCGTCGCCCCGGCGGCGGCGCTCTCGCTGGGGGACGACGACCCCCCGACGCCCGATCTCCAGACCTACGACGGCAATCCCTCGTTTATCGTGAGCTACGAGGCCGGCGAGACTGCGCCCACGGCACTCCAGGACTGGGCGAACGCCTCCGGGGATCGCCAGTTGATCGATCTTCGCAACGACTCCGGGACTGCGGTCGTGGCAGCCCCTCGGAGCCAGATCCGCCCCCGGACGGTCTTCGGGATCAGCTTGCCGACGCCCTTCTCGACGCTGCTCTCGGAACGATCCTACGTCGAGCGGATCGACCCGAACTACCTGCTCGACGTCGATCCCGTGACCTCGCCGCTGACGGCGGGGGAGTTCGACCCACCCAAGCAGGGGCTCTTCGCGTTCGATGATCCCGAGTTCCCGACCGAGGGCCTGGCCTTCGATGGGGACGTCAACGCGTCGGATCTCTCGGTTTCGCGGGACGCCACGGGAGCCAGCAACGTCTCGGCGACCGGCTCCGGGATCACGATCGCCGCCATCGACACGGGGACGAACACGGCTGACGGCCAGCTCTTCGGTAACGGCTCGGTCGGCAGTTCGATCCGCATCGACAACGCGAGCAAGTCGTTCATCACCGGCGAATCGGTCAACGCGACGGCCGGCGATTTCGACGCGATTGCCGATGGCGACGGCCACGGCACCTGGGTCAGCGCTGCGATCGCGGCCAACGCCTCGACCGACGCGCTGGACGGCATGGCGCCCGACTCCGACCTCTTGGTCCTGAAAGCGCTTGCAGACGACGGCTCGGGCAGCACGGCGGATATCGCGGCGGCGATCCGGTACGCCGCAGACCAGGACGTCGATCTCATCTCGATGAGCCTGGGCTCGCCGCTCTGGAGTCAGCCCCTCACGGACGCGATCGACTACGCCCACGAGCAGGGCGTCAGTGCGGTCGTGGTTGCGGCCGGCAACAGCCGGGCAACGCGTTCACCCGGGATCGCCTCGCCCGGGGACTACGCGCCCGTGATTACAGTCGGCGCGACGAATGGCTCGGCGCCGGGCTCGGCCTGGAGCGCCTACTTCAGCCAGACCGGCCCCGATACGGGCGCGACGGACGCCTCGGACCTGGAGAGCCGCAGCGCCGACGTCGACGTGGTGGCGCCGGGCTTCAAGATCACCGCGAAGACCGCCTCGACGGAGGGCTTCCTCAGTAACTCCACGCTGTCGGGGACCTCGATGGGGGCGCCGATCGTGACCGGTAACCTCGCCCTGGCACTGGCCGCGAATAGCACGCTGGCGGGCTGGAATCACTCCCGGGTGCACGCCGCCGTGCTCGCGACCGCTCGTTTCGTGCCCAACGCCGCCGCCGTGGAGGCCGGCGCCGGGATGATCGCCGGGGACAACCTGGCCGACGGGACGGTCCCCGAGACGAGCCAGGCCGAGGCCATGACTGCTGCCGCCGAGCAGCGGGACGCCTACTACCGGGCGTTCGAGCCCGAGGGCTGGCTGGGAGGCCTGGGGTCGTGACGCCGACGCGGCGAGCGTTTCTCCGCTCCGTGGCCGGGGCCGGGAGCCTCGGCGCCGGCCTCGCGATCGCCAGTTCGCCTGCTGTCGCTGACCATCCCGACGCCCAGCCAGCCCACGTGTCGCTGGAGTTCGACCAGGATCGCCTGGAGCGCTATCGACCCCGGCTGGTCATGGCCCAGGAGGATCGCGAGAAGTTCTTCGGCTTGTATGGCTGGGTCGCCCGCTCGCAGGACTACGACACCGACGTCTGCGTGTACTTCGCGGCCTATACGCACCAAACCGGGGTCACATCCTACGATTCACACCACGGCGACCGCGAGCCAATATATACGTTTGTTGATAAGAACACGGGCGACGTCCGGGGCGTCGCCGCATCAATATACCACTGGCTACGGGGCTGGACAGCCACCCCGACGCTGGATGGCGACCACCCGAAACTCCGGGTAATCAGTCCCTGGCACCACTACTCGGCAACGACAGAGACGGGCTCGTTGTTCGATGTCGAGGACCTCCACGGCGAGCTCGACGCCTGGCTCGCGAACGGCCTGGAGGCCGACCTGGCGCCGGGGACGGTCTACAACCCCTGGACCATGGCCGGTGCTGACGGCCGGGACCACTGGTGGCGTCACAACCAGTTTGGATTCTCCCTGACGGCGTTCTCCCTCGGGATTCGCCGGTCGCTGGGGTTCCACACGGGGGGATCGCTGTGACCACCCGCAGACGTCGGTGGCCGCGCTGGAAACCCCCGCCTCGCCGGCCCCGTAGAACACCGGTCGACCGCCCAGCAACCACCCTCCGCGCCCGGGGACACGGGGCGCACCCACACAACATACAATGCGATCAACGCGATCCAAGAAACTGCTCGCCGCCGTGCTCGCGACCGTCATGGTCATGGGCGCGGCGTTCGGCGGGGCCGGCGCGGCACCGCCGACGGTCAACGACGGCACGCTCGATGCAGCCGTCACGACCGGCACGGAACTCCAGGACGGCACCACGGTCGGGGCGAATCACAGTTTCGCCGCGAACGATTCGACGGCGACCGTGCTGTCCTACCAGGCGGATAGTAACTCCTCAGAGGTCACCATGGCCCACAACGACACGGGGACCGTCGTCTACACCAACGCCAGTGCGGACCTGGTGGACTGGAATTCGACGGACAACGACGGCATCTTCAACGTGTCGATCAACCACGGCGACCTGGCCGATCTCGAGCGAGCGATCAACGACAACGTCTCCATCGACGTCACGATGGTCAACGACACCGGCGCGGATCCGAACAACGAAACCGTGTTCCAGGCCTACATCGAGTCGGATAACTCGACGGCCGTCGAGAACGTGGAATCCAACGACACCGACGACGACGGCATTGCCGAAGTCGTCGACACCGAGTTCAGCGTCGCCGGAATCAACTTCTCGATCGGTAGCTTCGGCGCGGATGACTTCACGCGCATCCAGCGCACCGGCGACGACGACGTCGCGGTCAACGGCTCGGACACCGACGTGGTGATCGTGGCCTCCGACACCGACGTCGTCGACGACTTCGACGCCACGCCCGAGGACGCCGAGGACGAAGAGTCACTCAGCCAGCTCTCCCGGCTGGGCCCGCGCATGGCCGCGATCGTCTCGACGGACGACACCACGGTCCCGGTGCCGATCTTCAGCGAGGCCGCGCCGGACAGCGTCGACGATGACACGACCCACGGCGTCGTGCAGGACGTCGGCGGCGAGACGGCGATCGTGTTCAACCTCGGAGACTCCTTCGACGACGCCGACGCGGTCGACGTCGAGCTCGTCGCCAACGCCGGGCTCACCACGATGTTCTGGGAGTACACCCGGGTCGGCATCTCGAACTCGATCCCAGTGCTGTGGAGCGGTGGCCTGTTCGACGGGCTTGCCGGCGCGAGCCTGGGGCTCCTCGCCGGCGCACCCGCAGCGCGACGGTCCGGGGTGGCGTGATGCCCGCCGGCGCCAGCACCACTCGGCGTGACCGTGACCAGGTCCCGCGGCCGGGAGGTGAGTGAGCCGTGGGCAAGCGCGGGGAGGCCCTCATGCGGATCGCCGCCTTCCTGTGGGGCTACCTGCTGGGTTTCGTCATCGGGTTCATCCTGCTGTTGGTCGGCCTCCTCTGGATGCTGCTGGACGTACTCTGGCAGCTGCTGACGGGTTCGGAGGGGCTCGACTCCGGCGGGACGGTCGCGACCTGGTTCCGCGCCTGGACCAACTGGAGTGCGGAGAATCGCAACTACGCCGTCACGGGTGACGGCTCGTTCCAGGCGATCCCGCAGCGGTCAATGGGGTGACAACACAGCCATGACCGCTGAGACAGACGGCTCGCGGCTCGGCCGGAGGTGGGATCTCTTCCGGGGCTCGCTGAAAGCCACGGGGATCTGGTTCGGGCGGCTGCTCCTCGCGATCGTGCTACTGCCGTTCTTCGGGCTGCGCTGGATCTGGCGACGACTCACAGGGTAGGCGAGACGCACGGACCGACCGATTCCACGGCCCACGCAGGTGCCTCGCGCCGCGTTCGAGTCCGGCGGTGGGCGTCCGCCCCGCCCGGGGCGTCGTACCGGGTAACAACCATGCCACACTCCACTACCGACGGCGATGCACTGATCGCCATGAGCAGCTGTGAGCACTGCGGCAGCGACATCGACGGTCGCGAACACCTGGAGGAGATCCGGGGCGTCACCAAGGCCGTCTGCGTCGACTGCTGTTCCTGCACCGATACCGAGTCCGGAGGGGAGGCCACGTCACGTGGGCGGCTCCGACGGGCGCTGGGGGTGTAGCGATGGGCCTGCGCAGCCAGGTCACCGGGACACTCGCGAACCTCCGTGTGACCGCGACGACCGTCACGCTCGGTGACTTGCTCCCGCCATCGATCGTCTCGACGTTGGTCTGGGCGCGGGACACAATTCCACGAGGATTGGGTTTTGCGCCGAGAACGGGCCACCTCACGGGTGTGATCGCCCTCACGGCGGTCATGATCATCGCCTCAGCTACGCTGCTCACGGCCGTCGCGCTGGCGTTTTTCGCGATCGCCTTCCCGATCGCCCTGCTGCGGTTCATCCCTGCCGTGAACCGGCGCTGGCCCCTCGAGACGGGGAATTGGCCGCTCTGGGACGTCCGCTCGGAGGGATTCGGCGCCTGACCATGGCTGCACTCGAGTGGCTCTGGGCACGACTCACGCCCCCGTATCACGTCCCGACGCCGATCCCGCAGTACGTCGTGGACTGGTTTCGACGGCACATACGCCAGTCACCTCTCGACAGGATCTGGCAACTCCTCCTGATCGTGATCGGCGGCGCGCTGGTCGTGGCCGCGCTGTCGAGTGGCATGGCCCTGGTCGCGGCGATCGCGGGCATCGTGATCTCGATCCACCTGGCAGACGACATTCGCCAGACGACGAGCGATATCTGGAATCGCCGGTTCTGGATCTGGGAGGTCGACCCGTGATCGATCGCGAGCGGGTCCGAGCGCTCCTCGAGGAGATCGGGAATACCGAGTGTGGCGTCCCGCCCGTCCTCGCGCTCTCACAGTCGAATCGCACGGTGCTGCAGTGTCCGATCTGTGAAGCCACGGTGACCGTGTTATGAGCCTGATCCTGCGCCTGGTCGTGCGAGTAACTGCCGTCGCGATTGTCATCACCGCGACCGCGGCGGCCGCACCGTCGCTGGTCACGATCGACGAGCGCCACCCACTCGCCGGCACCGACGCCATCGAGACCTTCGAGACCGAGGGCGTTGTCGCGGCCAACCTCACGCAAATCGATCTCGGCATGACGGTCGCCGAATCTAGCGCAGAGGCGGGCATCGACGGCTTTCACGTCGACATCGGCCGCACGTTCCTGTGTCTGGACTACCGCGAGGGCCTGGACCGCCAGCTCCGGCTGTATCTCCCGGAGGCGTACTTCGAGCCCCGCCCGGCCACGCTCTCCGCCCTCGATACCGGCCCGTCGGCCACCTTCGAGCCCGTTTCCAACGGGTCCATGACGGCGGTGACGCTCACCGTCACCGAGCCCACGCGGGCCTGTTACGCCCTGTCGTCGGTCTCGGGTGGCTTCTTTGGCGCCAAAGGCTGGGCAAGCGATCTGGTCGGGAACGTCACCGGCTTCGAGCTCCCCTCACTCGGCGGGCCACCGGCCGCTGAGTGGGGCTACATCGACGGTGCCGCGCTCGCTGGCAACGACACGGTTCGCTTGCCGGTGAACGCCTCCGACCCGGTCGTGCAGTACGACAGCGATCCCACGGCGGCCGGCGAGTCCTGGATCAACGTCCCCGACTGCAGTGACCCGGCAGACCAAGCGGTCTGCCAGTTCGACCGCCACAACCACACGCTACTCATGAGCACGCATCCCGATCCCCCGACGGTCCGGTATCGCGCGGGCGGAGGCGGCGTCGTCACTGACGTCAGCTCCGCCTGGAACAGCTTCACGGCCGCCCTGGATGGCATGACCGACTGGCTGGGCAGCCTCTTCGGAGGTGGATAGCCGTGGTCACGATCCCGAAACCCGTGGGCGTGGCCGGAGTTGTGGTCTACCTCGTGATCGTCGTCGCGCTGCTGGCGTTCGCCCCGACGCTCGGGGGTGCCGCCCTCGGCGCCGTTCTCACGCTCGTCGCAATCGTCGTGTTCGCATACCTCGCCTACGTCCTCGGCGGCCGGCTCAACGACCGCCTGCGCCACGGCAAGCCCATGCTCCGACGCGAGGGGGATGGATGAACAGAACGGCACTGATCGTGCTGGCTGCGGCGGTCTCGGGCGCCGCGCTACTGGTCTGGTGGAACGAGGACCTCGCCGCGAAGCTGCTGTTCGCCCAGACCACGGCGGTTCGCGTCCTCCTGTTCGTCGTCGCGTTGGGACTGCTCGCGACCGGGCACCACACCCCCGCGGCGGGGATCCTGTTCGTCGGAACGCTCTGGTTTCTGGTCAACCGCCCGGATCAGGAGGTGCGGGCTTGATGCAGCGGCGCTATCAGTACATCGACAGACTTCATGACGACGTCCAGCGGGAGCTCCGGCGGCCGAGTCTCGATGCCGACGTGAAGGAGTGGGCACGGCGCCACCTCCGGGCGATCCGCGCCGAGCGCGATCTCGTCCTCCGGCGCGACGACGGCTATCAGGACTTCCTGCTATCCTACCTGGCTCGCGAGGCAGACAAACCCCGCCCCGGCGCGGATGTCAGCGCGAGTCCGTACGACGAGCCCCGCCACGAGCCACTGTGCACCTGTGCCTACAGCGGCTGTCATCTCAAACACGGCCAGCTGGGCCCGCAGATCCGCAACGCCGCCTCGATCGCGACCGGGATCCGGGAGTTTCAACGCCAGCACGCCGGGTTACCCGTCGTCCTGGTGGGCATTCCCGGTAGCGACGAGGTGACCGGCGCCCGGGACGCCTGGAGCGAACTATGCGGACTCGTCGAGTACCGCGTGGGCGTGCTCCATGCCCAGCTGAAGCGCGACCTCGATGCGCCTCCGGATCCCGACCCGCTGGCCGAGCCCGAGACCACGCCCGTCGATCTCCCGGCGACGGCCCACCGGACGATAGCCGACTAACTCATGTCTCAGGACGCACGCGACGTCGTCGAACATGGACAAGCCGAACAGGCCAAGCGAGACCACTGGACCCGCCAGGACGCGATCCGCGAGACCATCGAGCGATGTTCGCGGGCCCTGGGCCGGGGCGGCGATCCGCACGAATCAGGCGGTGCCGAGTACTACCACCTCATCGAGCGAGCCTGTCGCGAGGGCATCGGGCAGCGCCAGCCGCTCGTGACCCTGCTCCGCCGGGCGGGCGGCCGCCCACTCCTCGACTACGAGGGCGAGGCCGGGGGCGCGTTTGATTACGTCGCGCTCGATCGGTTCCTGGACGGCGAACCCCGGGGGTTCACGGGTCGAGACCCAGGCTCCAGGGAACTGGTCCGGGACGCCTACCGCTCGCTCGTCGCGATCGCGGAGGCCAAGGGCCTTGTCGAGGATCAACTGCGGAACCGGGCAGATGCCGTCGGGGTTACACTGAAGCTTGGCGAGCACCTCCAGGAATGGGGGATGGATCTGGGCGACCCTGTAGAGGTTGTTGCTGATCAGGCGGGGACACTCAAGACGCTGTTTTTCGGACCGACTGGGAACGGCAAATCCACAGGGCTCGACATCGAGGCGGAGGATTTCTACCAGCAGAACTTCCGGGAGGGACGGGATTTCAAACTCATCGACCCCGTCGGACTTCGTGACGGGGAGAACTGGTACTACGACGTCCCCCAACAGCAGCAACCGCTCCGGCGGATCCGTCAGGAGATGAACCTGCCGCCGGACTTCGCGAGCGGCGAGGGGTACGGCCGACCCACGATCGAGATCCTGGTCCCGCTCGTCCCAGGGTTGACCAACCGCCGGCTCCCCTACCACGTCCAAGGCGAGGAGTTCGTCGTTCGGCCATACGTCGCGCCCGCCTCAGAACTCTCGGAGGCTCTGTTGGTATCGCTTCTCGGAGCCAACATCTCCGATCAAGAACAGAACACCGTCAGACAGGCATACCGCGACGTTAACGAGCATCGCGACGACTGGTCGCTGAAGGACATCGCCGACGCGATCCGGGAGCGCGATGAACTCCAGCCAAAAACGAAGGAAAACGCGGTCGGAGTCCTCCGGAATTTGCAAGACATCGGGTTCATACGCACCCAAGAGTCGGAGTACACGATCGACTGGCGTAACCTCTTCTTGGACACCGAGACGGTGACGGTCTTCTCCCAGGCATTATTCAACGAGGACGAGAACCTGGCCCGGTTGATCGCCGTCGCGCATATCATCGACACGATTCTGACCGAACGCCAACAACTGTTTGGAGCTCCCGAGGCCGTCCTGTGCATGCGGGAGCTCTGGAAAATCACGCCCCACAAGGGCCGACAGAAGGACGACGACGTCCTCGCGTCAATCCAGGAGACAATCGGGAGTCGTTTGACCACAATTCAGCGGGAGAACCGCCATTACGGGGTTCACTTCCTCGGCGATACTCAGTGGCCGAGTGACCTGCACATCTCCGTCCGGAAGAACTTCAACCGGTACGTGGCTTACGGAGGGAATCGCAATATCATCGGCAAAGTCTTCGAGTGGACTGCGAACGCAAAGGTCGATAGCTTCTACGGCACGTTAACCCCGGAACGGGGGAAGGCTGGGATCGTCGGGCAGGTACAGCCTGCGATCGACAAGAAGGAGATCGAATATATCAGTCCCGTGCAGTATGCCCCGCCCTCCTACCACCACAAGGACAAGGACGTCGATGACAACGGCTGGCGTTCCCGGGCGAAGTACTTCTCGCCGATCGAGACTTGTGAGAATGATCTCTGTGGGTCCACAGAGCTGTACCGGCCGAAGGGTCGGCCGTACGCCCTCTGTACCGAGTGCTTGCACACAATGAGGGACCTCTCGCTGGGGCGGACCGAGGAACTCCGGCGGCCCGCTGACGTCGAGAGTGTGGACTGGCCCGACGAAATCCCACCCGAGCTGACGATCGGCGTGCAGGTCCCCAACGACAGCGCCGACCGGGCTGATCCTCAGACCTCGCCCGTCGCCGCATTCGTCCACCAATGTCTCCAGCCGAGTAGCGACTACACGACTAAAGCCGACATTCAGTCCGCGTTCAACGCCTTTCTCCGGGCGCACGACAAGGATCCGTGGGACTTCGACGATCATGGCAAGCGAGTCCGCTTTGGGACTCGAGCTGCGGACGCCGCGGACTGGCCGCTCGAAACCAGCCAGCGCAACGACGAGAAGGTCTATCTCGACAGCTCATTCACCCAGTTAGGCCGGAAATACCTCGACGACGCCACTGAGGCAGCGATCGAAGCCGAGTGATCGGGGGGACGACCAGTCCGAACCCCAGGGGGAACGCCCCGAGCACGCCGTCCTCACAGGTGGGTTCGGACATGATCTCCCTACACGCGCGCGTACTGTAAGGTTAGGGTGTAGCCGTGCCCAAAACTACCCGCAAAGACCACGAGACGGGCTTCAGTGTGGTGATTTGTCACCGAAAGCGAGATCGGAAGAACCGAGTTATCGAGCCCGCGGATCGTTTCGTAGCACGAACCTGTCGCGATCGCCGTGGCGCAACACCCTGATATTCCCGCGATTGACCGCGGTCTGTAGACGCACCGCACGTACGGGCTCGGGGACGTCCGACAGCGCGTCTTCGACGATCTCGCGGTCCACTGCAGGACCGTCGCTCCGGAGTGCGTGATACAGCTGCTTCGCCGCCTTCTCCAGTTCCTTGGTCGTGACGTCGTCGTAGTCCACGATCCCGTAGCGCTCGGCGACGTCGAAATAGGCACTCGGCAGCGTCGGGGGGATCTCCCCGGCGTCGAACAGCGCGGCGCCGATCTCCTGGGCCGTCGCCACCGCTTGCTCGCGATCGGGTGCGAGCAACTCCTCGGTGCCGTTCACCCGGACGTAGTAGTGCTCCTCGCCTCCGACCTCGAGGACGGCTGCCTCGACCGTGACGCGCTGGGCGGCCTCGTCGCGACTCCCGATCTCGACGCGGTATTGCAACGCCCGCAGGCCGGTGGCCACGCGAGTGCCCGCGAGCCCGACGCTGACCGCCAGGACCCCGGCAACGACCGGGGCCTGCAGGACCGGGGTCGCGACCGTATACGTCGCGATCACGGCCAGCGACGGCAGACCGTAGGCCCAGGCCGCCATTCGGAGCTCTTGATCGGCGGCGCTCTCGGCCAGGCCAGCGCGGATCGCGCCCCAGGACTCCCGGAGTTCGTAGGCCAAGAGCCCGAAGAGCAGGGCCGCGATCGCGAGGGTGGCGAGTTGAATCGCAGGCGGCGCCCGGAACCAGGCGCGAATCACCTGCGGGAGTTTGGTCAGCCCGACGCCGAAGTAGACCAGGCCGTAAGGGATCGCCAGCAACGCAAACCCCCCGAACAGACGTCGGGAGACGAGATACCACAGGACTGGTCGTGTCGCATCGGCGTGGTGGGTCGCGACCGATCGGACCCGCCCCCAGAGGCGCCAGCCACCGAGCAGGAGACAGCCTAGCGCGACGACACCGGCCAGGATCACCCCGGCCGTCGCGCCGAGCTCCGGGGCGCCCAGGACTCGCGCCAGGGCCACGGGGAAGACTCCGGCGACCCACACCGCCAGCGTAGCGCTACCAGCCAACACCAGGAGGTCCAGGCGGTGGTAGTACAGCCGCTCGGTGGGCGCGTCGACTCGGCGATCCAGCGTCCAGATCACGGCCGCACCGGCGCCGAGCAGTGCTGCCAGCACGTACCAGTGCTGATAGAGCCACGTCGCCGCCACGACGCCGCCGGAGAAGACCAGGGCCCAGAGGACCTCCCCGCCGGGGAACGCGACCACGAGCCCGACAGCGGCGTCCAGCAGTACCCGTGTCGACGACGTGAGTCCGCCGACGAACCAGGCGAGGTCGACGCCACGGCCGGACTCGAGGCCTCGCATGATCAGGGCCGTCCCGACGGCGAGCGTCCCGAAAACGGCGATCCATGCCGCGAGTGCCAGCCAGCGCCGGACCACCAGCGGCAGTCGCGCGAGGTGTGGGGCAAGCTGGGTCTGGAGCTCGCCACTGGCGGTCCGCAGCGCGGTTCGCGTCGAGGGGCGTTCGGGCGCCTCGCCGTCGAACAGGCCCTGGATCGTGGCCGTGCCGTCTCGGAGCGCGGCGGCGCTGCGAAACCGGGCTTGCCGGAGTCTGGCGGCGGCTTTGGCCTGGCGAAACGCGGAGACGCGACGGGCGTGTTCGCGGGGCAGGCCGGCGTAGCGCGACCGCCAGAACAGGACCACAAGCCCAAGGACCAGCAGGATCGCGACACCCCAGCCGATTGCGCGCTGGCCGGGCGAGGGCCCGGTGGCGTCCAGGTCGATCGATGCCTGGAGGATTGCGTTCATCCACCATCCCCCTGTTGCACCCGGTCGACGAGGCGTTGCACCTCGGCGTTGGGGTCGTGTTGCTGACGGGCCAGTCGGATCTCCTCGCGGAGCAATCCGAACTCCGGCCAGTCGTAGCGGTCGTCCATGAACTGGGCGAGTTTCTGGAGCCGACCCAGTGCGTAGGCCGACTCGTCGACGTTGCCCTGGGCATCACACAGCGTCGGACTGTCGTGGATGAACGACACTGTGCGCTCCAGGCACCGCCCCAGATCCCCGACGTCGTCGAACTGCCGGACGTCGATGTCGAAGCGCTCGGCAATGGCTTCGACGTCAAAGCCCTCGCCCTCCTGGATGTCCTCGGGGAGCGTCTCGATCTCCTCGACGTCGAAGGCGCGATACACGGCCGACCAGTCGAAGCGCTCGATGCGATCCTCGGTGCCGGTTACGCCGGTCAGGTCGTGCACCTTGGGGTCCGCGAGGATGTCGTCGTGCTCGCGGGCGATCTCGCCGGGCACCTCGGTCTCGCGGCGCAACACGATCTCGGCTGCCTCCGCGTCGTCACCATCGGCCGGCACGATCCCGAGGGCGTCGTGGTCGGCCTCGATGCCGACCCAGCCGTTGGCACCCAGGATCTGTAGGAATCGCGCCACCATGACCGAGGGTACGGCGTCGGCGCGGAACCGCTCGGCGACGTCACCGAGCGTCGGCCCGTAGGCCTGCTCCAGCGCAGCCACCCACCGCGGATCGTCGAAAAGGTCGTGCAGGCGCGTGGTCTGAGGTTGCTGTCGCCGGTCGAGTTCGTCGAGTTCCGCCTGGGCCTCCTTGGCCGTCCCCTCTTCCGCCTCGGCGACGTTGAAGCGGCTGTTCCGGGCCCGCTCCCGGAAGTATGCCAGCGCGGGGAGGCCGGTGAACTGGGCGAGGACGATCCAGCCACCCAGGCCGCCGATCAGCATCAGCATGAGCACCTGCGTGTAGTTACCCGTCAGGAAGCTCACCGGCTGATGGCGCAGCTTCAGGAGATTCGCCGCCTCCTCCATCAGTGCCTGCGTCGGGACGTCCTCGCCAGCGATGCCATGTGCCGTCGCGTTCCACTCCCGCCAGTTCGCCGCAGCCTCCTGGATGCCCGCGAGTTCGGATTGGGCGCGATGAATCAGGTCAAGGCCGCCACTCACCCGGACGCGAGCCACGTAGCGAACGGTCACGGTCCGCGAGTCGGCGCTCCCGACGAGCTCGGTTTCGCGGACCACGAAGGAGATCGTGTACGTCCCGGTCTCCGACGGGCGGAAGCGATAGACGCCCATGTCGCGGTCGTAATCCAGCTCACCGGTGGGCGACACCTCGACGTCGACGACTGCCTCGGAGTCGAATCCCTCGGGGCGGAGCACGAGCTCCTGGCCCCGGGCGACGTAGACCGGCGTGCCGTTGGTCGTCCGGCGCTCGACGTCGCTGTCGACGTAATGGGGCTGGCGGACGACCAGGCGTGCCGCCCGGGCGTCCGTCACGGTCCCGGCCGAGACGCCCGGTGCCGGGGTCGGTGTCGCGGTCCCCGCCGAGTCGTTCTCCGGCGGTGTCGGGGGCTCCGTTGGAGTGACCGTGGGGATTGCCGTGGCAGTCCGATTCGATTCCTGGGCGGCCACGGGCGTCGGGGCGGCCAGCACCGCCGCGACCAAGACCAGCGCCAGCAGCCACGTCCCGACCTGGCTAGTCCTCATGGATCAACTCCTCTTCGATCGCTGCCAGGTCCGTCGCCGTGCTCCCGGCGTCGTCGTCCTCACTCCGGCGCTGCGAACTCCCCCGCATCAACGGTTCGACCGTGGTGACGACCTGATCGACGTATTCCAGGGCGTCCTCGTAGGCCTTCCCGGCACGTTCGTTGGCGGCCATGCGGCGCTGTCGCTCGGAGTCGAGTTGCTCCACGAGGTCCTGGTGCTCGGCGATCTGCTTCTCCAGCTCTCGCCGAGCGGCCTCGACGGAGTCTTCGGCGCCATCCGCGGGGAGTTTCGCCCGCAGATTCGCGCCACGGCCGGGGTGGTACTCCAGGCACTGCACCTTGATCACGCCCACGAGCCCGGTGTCGGTCATGGTCAGCTTGAACGCGGGTTTGGGGAGGAAGATCTTCGCCGGCGCCGCCGGGGCCGCGGGGTCGTCCATGAGCTCGGCGACGGAGTAGGGCTCCCAACTCGACGTGAGCCAGCCGGTGACGCCCTTGTATGGCGTGAAGACGTGACCGCCCTTCACGGCCTCGTACTCGCCGCGATACGGCACGGGCATGCCGGCCTCGAGATGGTCCAGCGTGAGCCGCTCCTGGTGTTCGAGCTGGGCTTCCTTGCGCTTGCTACCGAGGTAGATCCCGGAGAGCAAGGCCACGCCGACGGCAGCCCCCGACTGGACGTAGCCGTTGGTGAGCAGCGTCACCAGGAGGCGCGACGTCCACTGCCAGAGAATAACGAACCCGGCAATGCCCAGTACCCCGACGACGAGCAGGCCGAGCGTGCCGCCGAGGGAGTCGGTCAGGCGTTCCCAGATCGACAGAGCGGTCTCGACGCGCGTCGTCCGGGGGTCGTCGACCTCGTGGGGCTCGCGAACCCGCTCGGGGTCCTGATACACCCGGCCCTCGGGCGTTTGAGTCGACACGTCACGTCACCCCCAGATCCTGGCGGAGACAGCCCACGCAGCGATAGCCGCCGTCGATCAACGCGGTCGCTGCGGAGCTACAGCCGTCGACCGAGCAGACGGCGTCGTCGATCTCGAGGCGATACAGCGCAACCAGGGCGTCACAGCCGAGATCCAGCGCCAGGGCAACGACGCTGTTGCGGTCGTCGATCGGGACCTCCGGCGAATCGGCGAGATCCCGTGCCCGGCCCAGCGTTTCGTCAGGGAGTTTGAGTCGGGGGCGCTCCTGCATCACCACACCCCCGACGGGAGAGAGTGGACCATGTGTCCATATGAGACCACCCCGATAGCGGCCTTAAAGCCACAATTTCACCAGGGGCTGGGGCAGTTACTCCGGGAACGGGCTAGGCATCTCTTGCCAAGCCTCGACTGCCTCAACGGAGAGATGGACGTTTTTGCCCGACTGCCTAGCCTCGTTTGCTGGGTCAAATGCGAGCACGCCATGAAGAAATTCGGGGAGTTGCCGACTATGTTTACGACAACTACCCAGAGATGACTACGAAATCAGAACTGGTGTAGAGGGGAGACATGGCACCAGGCGTTAGTACAGTTCTTCAGGCAGCAAGCTTATTCCTCGGGATCTTTTCGATAGTCGGACTGTTCGTGCGGCAGTACCTCACACACCCAGGTGATTCATACGAAACGAAAGTCCGAGAACTCCAGCAAGAACAGTGGCGGTCCGTCAGTCCCGAACTCGGAGAGGTTTTCGTGGATGTGGAGCGGGACTTTACTCCGACTGATGTCGAGGAGGAAGACGCTCCATTGAGCGCCAAGTATGGGCTGTTCATCAAGAGTCAATACAACCGCGGGCTCTTTGACGACCTCCAGTCCGAGCTAGATGAAATGGAAGACATTCGAGAGGTTTTCGAACGCTGCCGAGAGTGCTACCACGATGCGCTCCCGATGTTCGTCATTTCACTAATGCTCTTAATTCCAGGTGCCGGGATATTGCTTTGGTCGGTGGGCCCGTCGATAATCGCGACCAGCGGAGTCATATTCGGAATAGGGGGCATCCTGTTCGGGAGAGGGATGATCAAATCATGGCGGTACTGGCGCGCACGCCAAGAGCTAGACGATATGTGGGAAGATCATTATCTGTTCTGACACGCTCCTTTATACTCCACACCGTTTTCCCAGCATTGTTTGATGCGTTCACTATAATCCGGCACCCACTCTTGGTGAGCGTATTAACATAAGTCATATCGCTAGTATCCAATGGTATGTTTTACACGCAGACGGGACTCTATCACAAAAATGAGTGCCCAAACCTTGGCTGAAGAATTCCTGGATATCAACCAACTCCATAGCAGGATGACCCACCTGAGTTGGAAGCAGACGGGGTCGATCCGTGCCCTAAGTGTTTCCCTGAACGCTAGTCATCCAACCCATCACCAATTCACTACTCGGCAATAGTCTTCCTTAACGTAACCAAGTCAATAGCTCTTTGAGTCCAATTTGAACTTCAGGGAAGCCTTGATTGCCTACCGCTGTACAGACAGTATTATCCAGTATGGAACGATTCTCTGTCGGCGATTGTGTTCGGGTTGATATTCCCGACGAAACGGATCCGGATTATTCGTTCCATGGAGAGCATGGCGTGATTGATGAGATTATTCTGGACGATGCTGAAGGCCTCACTGGCGATAGTCGTGGAAGTGTTATCTATCAAGTTTAGCTTGATTCTGGCGAGAATATTGATCTGCGGTGGCGGGATATGCGACCTCTGATAGACATTGGGACATAAATCTCAATTATTGTCAGACACTTTCACACTGCATGGACTGGTTTTATAATCCATTGGATGAACAATCAAACTGGACCGGTTCCATGACAAACAACAAAAGGGAGACGAATAGCTTCGAAAACAGGCAGAGGGTAAAACGATTAGTCCAAGCTAGAAAACAACTTACAAAGTACGCTAAAAATCTGCAAGAATTTTCCACACCGTAAGGTTAAAGAGATTTCCTAATTATCAGAATTATCCGAGATAGATATTGCATATTATGGATACCCGTCACATTAATAGTCCTATAGAATATCCTTAAAATATGCCCCAACATACCAATCTTGCAGTAATATTTGATTTTGATGACACATTGGTTCCTGATTCTACTAGTTTGTTTCTAGAAGACCATGGCATTGATGTCGATGCATTCTGGCAATCTGAGAAGAGCAATCTCGTTGAGCAAGGGTACGATCCTACCAACGCTTGGCTGAATGCCTTTTTAGAGAAAGCTCAACCCGACGATGATATTGGACAGTTAACCAATGAGGATCTAAGATCATTTGGATCAACGTTGGATGCTCACACATTTGATGGAGTGCCAGAGATTTTTTCAGATCTAGAAAACATAGTTAGTAATCACAGAGATGTATCCATCGAGTATTACATCATATCGGGTGGATTAAGGGAATTGATATTGGGGACTGAATTATCAGATTATTTGGAAGAAATATACGCATGTGAATTAGGAAGCCAAGGAGGGGGATATTTGAATAGAATCAAGAAGTCTGTTAACTTCACAGAAAAAACAAAATATCTGTTTGAAATAAACAAAGGGATAACTAGAGAAGAGTCACAATCTAATCCTTACATCGTGAATAGGCAAGTTGATTATGAGGACCGGCGAGTCAGATGGGAAAATATGATTTACGTTGGCGATGGATTGACCGACGTCCCATGTTTTTCTTTATTAAAACGGAATGGCGGGTATGTTTACGGGGTTTTTGATCAAGATAATGAATCGTCTAAGCAAAGAGCAATTGAATTTATGGAAGCTCCGTGGCGGGTAGATTCACCGTACTTACCAAATTATACAGAAAACAGTTCACTGGGTAATATTCTTCGGGCTAAAATTCAGGGGCTCTGTGTAGACGCTACCACAAGTCAAGCAATTTGAATTAATATCGGTTCCTAAATGAACGGGGAGCTTATAATATAGTTGATCCATATTAGTGATTTTATTCGCGATATTAAGTTTATGAATTCCATCATGAAGAGTATTAGATCCGGGCTTCTTGCAGATATTTACAATCTCCACTATAGATGGGCCTGCCATAATACTCAATGAGAAGTTCGTCTAATTTTTCGACCTTTACTTGGGCTCGATCGAGAATAGAAGCAGCTTCCCGAGCGATTGAGTATGGTTCGTCCTCATCAATTCGGTGTATTATGTTCTTAACAACATCCAATATCTCGGCTTCTATTTCCTCCTGCCACTCCCGTAATTCGTCTCTATCGGCCTCCTCAAATTTGGCGGAATAGATAGCCGCCGATCCTCTGCCAAAATCTGCATGGAATCGTAGCTCGGATTTATCTGGTACCAGTGGACTCTGTTTGTTCTGATTGATATTAGATAATGCCCGATCGAGGATAGAGTCACCATAAAGCCGATTTCGTTCGTATAAGACTATCAACTCGAATATCCAATTTGATAAATTGGATGCCGGCTCAATGCGGTAATCTCCACGATCCTCTACAATCCCGTCTTCGTATTGCTCAATAAAATCCCCCCTCAAGGTAGTGAATTCTCCATGCAATTCCTCAATTTCCGCCTTGGTTTCTCGTAAATTTGAGGCATGGTTTTCTAGCAAGTCCTCGAAATATGGATCGTTCCTGAGTTCTACTGGTATGGTATGGAATTCATTCTCCCATCCTAATTGCAAGTCAATTCCAAGGTTTGATGCAGACCTGAACGACGCACCCCTCACTTGCGGCAAATTTTCAATAGGCCCCTGTTGTTGGTTTTCTAAAGACTTCCTCTCTGGGTTGCCGTGCCACATTCGTACTCGTTCTCTCAGTGTTTCTGTGTGTAGTTGTCTAGCTTCACGGTTCAATTGGTGTGTAAAGAGATCCTGTTGTTCGTCCAAAATGCGAGTCTGCTGGAAATAAAGATACGCGAGCGCACCTGTCAAGACTCCGGTCATGGCGATATCGACGATTGTGACTCCCAAATTACCAAAGTGCAACCTTGCCGCCATGGCTAATCCTCCGAAAAACGTTCCTACCATAATAACTGCTAAACCGATCTTGATCCAGGATTTCAATCGGTCCCAGTCAATCATTGGTGGAAATTATAGACCGCCAAGAAGCACGGTCGCGCCAAAACCAGGACATTCCGTATAGATATTGCTGACCGAATCCCAGTCAAATTCCTTTGCGACTGTAGACTCACAACGTTCACATATGATTTCTTCACCCCCAGGTCCTTTGGTTGTCTATATTTTCAAACACTGGAGCGATCACTACCATGGTTAATTGTTAATTCTAGAAACCTTATAATTTGCCAAAACTGGAAGTTATTTCTTTTCAAACACGTATGATGCTGTATATTCTCTTACACAGATTTTGACTTTCGGAACTAGTGAATTTTAGTCCGTGAAGGATACTTCTGACTTCAATGTGTTATGATCCCTCGCAATATGTTGCTTTACTCCCGTTTAGTTTTCAAACCCTCCTTTCATCTTGAACCCTTGGCCGCACTCAATCGTGTATTGGGCTACATCCCGCAGGTCATAGCCAAGCAGAATCCCAGATAGAGCTGCATCGCCATTCTTGTTTCCGGCGTGGGCAAGAAACGGGGGGACGGAAGGGAACCGGGAGAAAAACAGGCGGAGCCCATTGAAGGTGAAGTAGAACCAGTGAGAGAATTCGTATAGGAAGATGCCTATCTCTTCTGCCTCGGGATACTCTTCTGAGGAGTACGCGTCGGGGATTTCACCAACCTCCTCTTGTTTTTCTGCCGGATAGAGCAGCTCAATCCACGACGCTGGCTTTTCTAGATTCCACGCACCTTCCGAATCAGGAAGAGGGTCTGCCTCACTGATAAGGTGGTCGTGATCGTTGATCAACCGCTCAAGTTCTGTTGGCAAGGTTTGCTCAAACTCGTATTCTGAATAGGTTTTGTGGCATATCATTGGAATTCCTATGACGATATAATATTGCGCAAGCGCTAAAATATCTACTACCGGAGTATCAGCTCTAGCTAAGAATTGGTCGTATCTGGAGTTGGGCGGACCAAGTACAATACAGACGATAAGTTACTCTACCCGAATACCGAAAAGTGAATTCCCAACGGGGTGGGGATGGGTCTCTATTTCTGATCATAGGTAGAATCAGGTAATTATGTTATATTTATATGTCTCTGTCCTGAGCCCCAAATATGAGTGTCTCGCCGAGGGAGAATACTATCACTAATAAGATAGCTGGATATTTGGAAAAAAATGATATAAATATTCTCACACAGGCCGGTCTTGAATATCCGGGAGAGTTCACTAAAGAGCCTGGTATTGCTTTACAAGGTATGTATAGTGTCCTACAAAATCCGTAGAGTACGGCCGCTTTCCTAAAGATGATACCCGCCCCGTTGAATTCAAGTCCTCATGTTTCTCACCAGTCGATAAACCGACTGGACCAAAGTGGTTCTCATGAATCAGGCCAAGCACACCGTTTACGTCACCGATATTGCGGAGATCGTCGAGACGAGCTATCACGCGTGTCAACATTTCAAGCGTCGAGCGGTGTCAAGTAACAAGAGTCTCGACGCGTTCAAGAACGCGATTCAACGAGCTGAGTACGTTTCCACAGATAATATCGAAGGAAGAGTACTCGTCGATCATCGGAGCCGAGCTGCATTCGTCGAGGATAGTGGTAACCTCGTGACGACCTACCACGCTTCCAAAGTTTAGAAAAGTCCAAAGGCAGGCAGACCTGGCGGCGACATAAATATGCCACAGGTCCTTCTACTTCGGACAGCGAATGACCGATTCCGAGCGTTCTACCGTGTTCTCTGATGACGGCCCTCAAGGGGACTCGTGGATCGTAATGCACGTCGACATGGATTGTTTCTACGCGGCCTGCGAGCAGCTGCGGCACCCGGACCTTGAGGGCGAGCCGATCGTGGTCGGGATGGGATACGAAGAAGGAGATTCGAATGGAGTCGTTGCGACAGCTAATTATCCGGCACGCGATGCGGGTGTCCACAGTGCCCAACCGATCGCTGAGGCGATAGACCTCCTACCCCCAGACGAGGGGCACTATTTCCCCGTTGATATGCCGTACTACAAATCGATCAGTGACGAGGTGAAAGCGATCCTCCATCAGATGGCCGATGTTGTCCGAGAAGTGAGCGTTGACGAGGCTTATTTGGATGTCACAGATCAGACAACATGGGATCGGGCAGAGGGATATGCATCCGGAATCAAGAAACGAATTCAAAACGAAATTGGAATTACATCGAGCATTGGTGTCGCGCCGAACATGAGTGCGGCCAAAATTGCTAGTGACTACGAAAAGCCCGATGGCTGGTACCTCATCCGACCGAGCGAACTTCGCGAGTTTCTGGCACCCCTTGATCTTGAGGAAATTCACGAGGTAGGTAAAGAGACCGCCAGAGAACTCCGAGAAAGAGGGATTGAGACAGCTGGAGATCTCGCAGGAGCTGATCCAGATCTCCTCGAGAACCTATATGGAAAACGCGGAGTACGCATCCATCGGTTTGCGCGAGGAGAAGATCATCGAGAAGTTACCCCGGCTGACCCGCCGAAAAGCTTCCTCCGCGATTCAGCCTTATCAGAGCCTACTTCAGATCTTGAACGGATAACCTCCATAGTAAAAACGCTCTCAGAAGAAGTCACCGACCGAGCTCGAGGCGAGGGCGCGTTGTACCGGACAATCGGAATCAAAGTCGTAACTCTATCTTTTGAGATTCATCGCCGATCTCAATCACTGCCTGGCCACGTGGAGGATTCTGATGTCGTGGAAAACATCGCTTTGGAGTTGTTGGAAGAGTTCCAAGATGTTGAGATTCGGAAGATCGGAGTGACGGTGAAAAACCTTTCATATGAAGATCAGCAGCAAGCTGGATTATCTGACTGGGGCGGAGAGCGAGATGAAGTTACATCCTCAAAGGGGTGCTCTAGGAGACCCAGGGGTACGGAAAACGACGAGGAGGGCGGCCAAGCCTCGCTTTCAGACTACTAAGACGCTATTTTCCCAAGATCTTATGTAAGTGGCCCTAGAAAAGAGATCGACAAGAACAGTTGGTAATTCAAAATGAGCTATGAAAAGCCAACAGCCAATAACACAAATGGAAGAAAATGGACGGCCCCAGAGGAAGAGGAACTCTTACACCTTGGAGAGGAAACCGACTTAACGATCGACGAAATCACCGAGCGATTTGATAACCGCAGTCGTCAAGCGGTCAAGAACAAATTGCGGAAGCTAAGAAAACGGGAGGGTCTCTATAATTCACCTCATCAAAAGGCGAAGTATCGTCTGAATGAGCAATGGATAGGGATTATTGCCGAGGACAAAGGCTATGATCTACGAGCATTAGAGGGGTATTCTGGAACAGGAGGCAGTGCAGAGGTTTATTTGAATGCCGTTGAATCACTTATTTGTTGTGAGATTGACGATAAAAAATTCGACAAACTAATCGAGAATCTCATAAACCGACACCGGGTCGACTTTCGATCTCCGAATGGGAGAACGCCAACCAATTGCAGGTACACGAATATTGGTCTAGGGTGTAAACGAGTTACTTGTTACAATGAGAATGTGAATAATATACTCCACCGTTTAGTTGGGAAGAAAGCGCCCCCATTTGATTTCATCGACCTCGATCCTTGCGGTAGCCCGTTTGCCTCGGTTCCACAAGCAATTCGTTTAATCGATGATGGATACCTGGCTATAACCTACGGAGACATACATCTTCAACGCTGGGGTATGCACGCCCCTCTTTCCAAAGCATACCGAATGCCGAAGGTGGATTCGTTCCATGAATTGGTTGAATACATGATAGCATGGACGATGTTCGAGGGTGTTCGCCAAGAACACTCTGAATTGACTCGGCGATTAGAGGTCAAGCACGCAGCAATTCTCTCCGGTATGCATTCCGGCGTGGCAAGAGTTCTCTATAAAGTTGAAAAGAAGAAATCTTTGGCTCCGACAATGAATTACTTAGAAGAGGTCCTTCAGGAGTATTCCGGCGGAGCTAGTCCAATGGCTGCCCGTTTTGACCTTGAGAATGCTCCTGATCATGTAGCGCTCACCGGATTCAAGTAATGGACAACGCTATTCCATCATGTCGCGATAACCTTCTTCGTCATCATCAATCGCGTCATCTCTCGCATTCCGTACAATCTCGTCACTGATTACCCCCCATTCGCTAATATCCATATGAAGAAGATCAGTGGAGGGAATTCTAACCTGTGTCCACGGGGCTGTGGTTGAGGAAGCCGTGTTGATATAGGCATAACCTCTATCCAAATTACTGACTTCATTCTGGTATTCCTTCGGGACACCTGCCCGTTGAGCGTCAGTTTCAGATATGCCCATCACTACAGTCGTATCACAGATGCTCTGTACGACCTGGTTAATATCTCCCGGGTAATGAGTCGACACTATGAGATTGATGTTATATTTCCTACCTTCCCTAGCCATTTTGTCGAATTCTCGGACCAATCGGTCCGTGACGGCTTTTGGAGAAGCGGTTGTGGCCTCTGCTGGGACTATCTCATGGGCTTCGTCCAAGACGATATAGACCCCAGGTTCGTCAACCTGTTCCTTATTCTGGCGCATGTACCCCATGATGTGTTTTTCAACCATATGCCGAGTACTCATCTGATCAAGATGTGCCAAATATACGGTATTGTACTCTCCCGCATTTCCGTACATTTGGGGCTCTTCGACCTGACGAGCATCATAGACCCCTGCCCTCTGAATTTGTCGAAGCGCCCTCAGAGCCGAACCGTAGGTTTTTCCGTAGTATCGGGAATTGATACCTATTCCTGGAATAGCTATCTCATCAAAATCGCCACGATCAGCTGTAGCGTTTTCCATTTCTCGGATAACTGTATCAAGATCAACCTCCTCATCACTATAGATAACTTCGTCAATGGCTGCTTGAGCTTGTGGAGAGGCAATTTCGATGAAGTGAGCCAGTTCACCGATGGATTCCACGTTTCTAAAGCGCAAAGAGAAGTCTATGAAATTTGCGCCTGCTGCATCGCAAAGATTACTGATCCGGTTACGATCATCGTCATCTACGTGCTCCGTGACAGGGAAGTAAACATTCGTTTCTACATCATCGGGCAACTGAGGAGTGCTCCTTATCTGGGCAAGGAAATCACTATGAAATTCTTCTTCAAGGAGATCTTGCTGGTCGGGGTTTCTCTCGGGATGGAATAATGTTTGGATGATGTCGCCCTGTATGTCGAAGAAGATGATACCATAGCCTTCTGCGCCAAGTCTTTTTGAACTATGTTTCAAGAACGAGGTTTTTCCTTGTCCAGACGCCCCAAATACGACGACATGCTTGTTACTGAGCTGCTCGAGGTCAAGTTTAAACTCCAGATACGGATTTTCAGAATCTCCGTTAGCCGCCCTGAATGCCCGTTGGTCAACCGATACCGCCCCTAGGGGGATGCCAGCTGTCGGCAATCCCAGGATTTCGCCGAGGCCAGGTTCGTGTTCTACGATGGTTTCTTCCTCGGTAGGACGAGGTCGTAAGAGTACCGAGGCACTGCTAGGGCACTTATTCGCGGCACGACGTGTCCCGTCTGAGAATGATGCTATAGGCTCGACTTTTATAATTGCAGGATCGTCAAACATTTCTTGCCGCTCTAAATATCTATCAACTAAGGTATCTTGATCAATAGCATATAAATCTCGCTCACGATCGAGGGTAGACGTTTTCATGATCTGCACCTCCTTGACTTCAACCCCATACCAGTGCTCATCCTTTAGATCATATGCCAACAATGGGTCACCACGGAGAATTTGAGAACTTATTTCTGGCCGAACGAGGAACGTAAGATCCTCTTCAGGTCCAAAGGTAAAGCCATTCTCAATATCAATATAGGGTTGACCAATCTCCTCATCCAGTCGCTCGCGGAGATTCTCTTTCATTGGGGCTCCCCGTATACTTTATTGAGTTTTAGGTTACCTAACTTATTTCTTGCCCATGAATCGATAATTGCGTTCGCAGATTTCCTTTCGGCTAAAGTGTAGGAAGCAAGCTTGTCCGCGAACTTATTTGGTGTCGGTAATCCACCATTATTCTCATGTGTGAGGGTAAAGAATGTCTG
The DNA here is from genome assembly GCA_964510865.1 of uncultured Halobacteriales archaeon. Classification (GTDB taxonomy): domain Archaea; phylum Halobacteriota; class Halobacteria; order Halobacteriales; family Hikarchaeaceae; genus CAZEDI01. Next base: position 48,443 of record CAZEDI010000002.1, on the reverse strand, counting down.
CACCAGATCGTGGGCATCCGGATGCGACCCATTTTCATCTAAGTAATATGAGGGGAATTCCACCCGAAATATGTTCTCTTTCTCAGTCATCACATAACTTGTTGCAGGTATCACAGACTCTGGCAGGTTAATATGCTCTCCTCGTGTTTTTCCAATTACTTTATACCTAATAAAGGAAGTATACTGGCCTGGTTGGAGTAAATCTCGGATCAAAGCTGTATCATTAATATAATCGCTCTGAAGATCATCGTTGTCAATATCTAAGAGACCTCTACATATCTCCTCCTTTTCCTTTAGTAGCTGAACGAACAATCGTGAGCTGGATAGTCTCTTTACGACAGAATATATGTTAATGCCTTTTTCGATCAACCGAGTGAATTCGGCCCCATATGTATTAGGCTCAACCGACTTAGGTGGGAGACTCCCATCAAAAAGTAAATGAACATTTGCCGGCTCCACCCCTTCCTCGATTGCTCGATCTGAGGCGTTATCCGCAGCACATATTTCAGATAATTGCATCATCTTCACATTTGCACCCATTGCTTGCATATACGGATTAGAAGAGTTAGTATCCCGATCATATCGGAGAAACATCCAGCGTTTATTTCTAACAGCCTCAAGGTCTATTGCACGGCTAGCTTCATCTTCGACTTCCACGTAATCGTCGTAACCGTCTCGTAGAAGTCCCGGTTTCATGATGTAAAAGGCTCGAGCGGGATGCTCAACTTTTGATCGTGAGAGCTCCGCCGTGTATGGGTAGAAGAAGCCCACTCCACGAGATTTTAGAAGTAGAAGCTCCTCCCGTTTGACATCAAAATTGGCCCCATCAATACCAATAAATACATTATTTGATAACCGTGAATTCACTTCTCCATTGAATTCGTGGATCCCAAAAGGTTCTACCGGATCAAAATCGTATTTTTGTGAATCATCACCTGTATTTTCAATGGGTTCCATCCACTCCTCTGCCTGACTGTCAGTCATCCCGGGCGGCAGTGTTTCTGGAAGTTGGATATCAGTGGTTTCGCTATAAGATTCTCCATCTTTGAAGATGGAATCTATGCGTCCGTCAATGTCCTTAAATTCAGGAGGAAGAGTCATACGTGGATCAAATAACCGTTAGTCCAAGAACCTTCTGCCAATTTTTACTCCTTTAAAAGCCATATTTACAACGTTGAGAAATATGGAAAATGGACAATGTTGGGAATTCATCCTGAGACTACGTCTTGTGTTGAAATTGGAATGGCTCCCTTAGGTGGCAATCGAAATAAAGGCGGACAAGCGGAAGCTATCCTCCGAAGTTCTGAGTACTCAGGCATGCCCTCATCATTATGGCAGCATACGCAATACACCACCTCATAAAATCTCTCCCGAGTATAATGGAATTATGTAATGCACAGAATCTGACGTGCGGAACTACTGTATATTGGTTCAGTTTCACTTCCGCGCTGCTCCTGGCGAGCTTTTAGTCCGGTCACCATACTGGTCTGCAGTCGGCCATGCTCGAACACACCCAGGCCCTCGAACCGGACTACGTCCCCGAAACCCTCCATCATCGCGAGGGCAAGGTCGACCGCCTCCTGACCGCGCTCGACCCGCTTCGCTACGATGCCCAGGCAGAATCCGTCTTCATCCACGGCCCATCCGGCGCGGGCAAAACCACGCTCGCTCACAGCGCGCTCGCTCGGCTCGACGACGAGACGGGCGTTTGCTGGGGGGCTGTGAACTGCATCGCCGATTCGACGCCGGCCGCCGTCGCCTACGAGCTCCTCGACGCGGCTGGCCACGCCCGGGACCTCCGGCGAGTCGGGACCGGGACGGCAACCCTGCTCGATCGCCTCAGATCACTCGCTGTGCCGTTCGTCGCAGTCGTCGATGAAGTGGACGCGATTGCTGAGCCGAGCGTGCTGGCGGCGCTGTGGGACTGCCCTGGCGTCAGTCTGATCTGCATTGCCGTCGACATGGATGCCTTTCTCGCCGGCCTGGACGAGCGGGTGCGGTCGCGACTGCGCTCCGCGATGCATCTCCACCTCGCGAAGTACTCCCAGCGCGAGCTGGTGACGATTCTTCGAGCACGGGCTGCGGTTGGGTTTCAGGGATCGGTGACCGACAATGCTCTCCGGGCGATCGCCGATCGCGCAGCTGGGGACGCCCGCCTCGGGATCGCCATGCTGCGCCACGCAGTCCGGGCTGCAGTGGAGCGTGGGGAGTCGACCGTCGACGCGGGGCTCGTGGCTGACGTCGAGGGGCCGGCGCGGGAGGCGGTGCGGGACCGACACATCGCCACGCTGGGGACCCACCAGCGCCTCCTGTTCGAGCTCGTTCGGGAGGCCGGAGAGATCGCCGCGGGAGCGTTACACGACCGGTACGAGGCACGGGCTGGGGCGCCGAAGAGTCGGGCGCAGCGACGACGGTATCTCGGGAGTCTCGAGCGCTATGGGCTTCTCGTCCAGGAGGGCCAGGGGCGGGGGAGTCGGTATGTGCTGGATGAGGACTAGCCGGTGAGTTGCTGCTACGGGGAAATTTCGTCGAAGAGTCGTATAACTGAAGTGGCCGAGAATTTATTTGTGTGGAATATAAGCGTCACATTATGACGCTCTGGGAGTCCGCAAAATCTGGGGAGGAGGACGGTTATGGTACTATGTATGGGACGTCATACGGAGCACCCGAATTATCTAACAATGCAACTAAAGAGGATCAAGAAAAGGTTGATGCAATCTATAACAAGCTTCTTGAGATGCAAGATGAGGCTAAATCATTTAGAAGAAAGGTCAAGTTATGGCGCGTTATTGCTTTTCTGATGGCAGGTTCAACGCTCGGTTTGACACTCTCCAGTTGTGCCGTGATTTGATTCGTGGATTCTTCGCGAGGGGGGCATTCATTCGTTTCCGTTCACTGTTTTGCGATTCGCACTCAGTACAGAATGCCCCTGAACCGTGAATACCCCGAATCGCAAGCAAGCACCCTTCCGTGCAGTTCCGTTCATCACCCCAATTCCCGCGTGTGTACGTAATACTACGCGCGTCCGCGGTGAATCCGGCCCGCGAGCGTCGTTTCCGTGCACATCCGCCCCAGCGCCTTTAGCTGGTACGCACATCTCGGCATATGGCAATCGGCAAGCCCGATCCAACGCCACTGGAGGACCGCCCAGGCATTACGTTCCGCGTCGGTGCCGAGAAACTGACCTGCGAGCTCCCAGCAGGGGCCAGCGAGGTCTGCGTCGACGCGCTTTGCCAGCCCGATGGCAGCGAGGAAGTCATCGTCCGGGGTGGCGACGCTGAGCTGTCCTTCCTCAGGACGCACCACGGCAGTCTCGTCCCGACCGAGCCCATGTCGGACGTGCCGGAATGGGCCCGGACCGCGCTCGATCACGTCGGTGCCGGACGGGTGCAGCTGCCATGAGTTCAGTCGAGCCAGGCCGGCGAGGTGGCGGGGCGGGTCTGCAGCGGGATCTCCCCGATGGAGAGTCCCTCGCGACGGCCGATCGCGTCGACGAGATCCCACGCCCGCTGGTCGCGGGGGCAGTCAATGTCGGCGCCGATGTGGTCGGCGAGCGCTTCGGCGATGAGCAGCCAGTCCTGTGGATGCAGGTCGGACATCGCCACGGGGTGGTGCGTAATCCTATAAAAGAGTCCGTTTGGAATGGACCAAACGGTTATGGTGTACGGGTCGCAACATGTGTATGTACACATGTCCATGCAGGGCCGGGACGACGGCGGTCGCTTCAACGAGAAGGTCCGGGATCAGGATATTCTCAAGGCCTTCGATTACGAGGCCACGGCCGGCGAGCCCTATCTCTCGGCGGGCGAGGTCACCGAGGCGCTGGCCCGACACTGGGAGATCCGCGTCAGTACCGAGACCGTCCGGACGCGACTGGAACGCATGATCGAGGACGAGAAAATCGCCCGTCGCGAGTTCGGCGCCGGCGTCGCCTACAAGGCGCTCGTCGGGCCGCGACTCGCGGCCGATCGAGTCGAAAAATCCGACGAGCGGCGAGCAACGGATCACGACGAGTTCGTGGAGTTGTAGCGAGGCATCTACATGGCCGACGTGTTGTTGCACCCCGACGTCAACGACTGGTTGGAGTCACAAAACGACAAGCTCGAAAATCGATTCAGGCAGAAGCTCGAAGACGCAGGGGACAATCCAGGACACTTCTTAAGCGGGCTCACTGGGCGAGACACCTACAAGCTCCGCGTTGGCGACTACCGCGCGGAGATCGAGTGGGACAAGCAAGCGGACGAGTTACGGGTTATCGACGCGGGTCACCGCGACGGGTTCTGGGGCTGACGGCCGCAGCCGCGAGGTCGGGCGACGTTTCTTACTTCGGGTTTCCCACGACGTCGTCGAGTGCATCCAGTGCCCCCAGGCGCGTGTCGCCCTCGGCGGCTGCCTCCGCGTCGAGGTCTCGCGCAGTCCAGGAGCCATCGTCGTTCTCGGACAGGAGGATTTCCCGAACAGGGTCCATGCAGTGGCGTGGGGCTCCAGGCGGCAAAGCAATTCTGGTGCACTCGGCGTTATCGCTCGACGAACACCGCGTAGTGGTGCTCGGGCGTCCGGGCGCCCAGTTCGACGGGCGCGAAGTCGTGGTGAGCCGCCACCTCGACGACCGTCGCCGGCAGGTAATCCCAGTCGCTGCGCAGGACGAGCTCGACGACGGGCTCGCCGCGGGGGTCCTCGGCGGCGGGGATCGCGTCTGCGGCCGCCACCGGGATCAGGCCCGCCAGGGCGTCCGCCACCGTGGGTGCGGACGCTGCAGCGGATACGGGTCGGGTTCGGTCGGCCATCCTACCGCACTCCATCCGGGCAGGCCGCCAGCACGGCGTCGACGGCGCAGTCGTGGGCGGCCGCGTATTCGGCGAACGCACAGAGCGTGGTTAGCGAGGGCGCGGGGACGGCTTCGACGACGACGGTCCTGGGCGTCCGTGGTGGGCTGGCGATGCGTTTTTGAGCGGTGTTGTCTAAGGTGCTCATGGGTTGGTTGCACGACCACCCGGCTCGGGTGTGTCTGCACCCGGGCGATTTCTGGCGAAGAATCACCCCACGGAGCCGGGTTTGCCGTATTCAGTTACACGAGTGGATCCACCATAAAACTTTTCCACGCGGAAAATATAATAGAAGACTACAGTGTCCAACATGGCACAATCAGTCAAGGACGTGACCAACGAGAAGATACTTCGCCAATTCAAGCATTCTGCAGATCCTGTTCTGTCGTCGAAAGAAGTTGCCGAATCGCTCCCAATTTCTCGGCAGGCGGTGAATCGGCGGTTGAATGCTCTTGTCGAAGAGGGACGGCTAAAACGCAAAAAGGCGGGGCCATCGGTGATCTACTGGCTCCCTTAGATCGACGCTTCGACCTTCCTCTTCCCCTTCTCCGTTATCCAGAAAATCCGAATGGGGCCGACAAACTTCGACTCAAGGAACCCATCTTCATCCAATCCATCCAACCGTTTCAAAATTCCCTGCCGGCTCATATCAAGCTCATCCGTAAGCTCAGACGCTGTAAAGGCTGGATCGCTGGACAAAACAAACAGCTTCAAAATGTCTACATCGTCTACAGTTGGCTTCCTACCAGCCATGTTGTTCCGGAACACACAGGGCCATTGCAAAACACCTTCGTCTTGTCAACTAGATTCCAATTGGAGACTGATTTCCGCGTGGAAATGATTAAGTACCAGGGGTGTAATACTCCGACTACCGGACACGTTCGCCTTTCGAGGATCGTGGTAGGAGGGTCCTACGTCCCGCGATTTTCGGGAGAAGGGCGGGCGCCGTGCCGGACCCTGGGAATGAATCTGAACACGACGCCCATTTCGACACACAACACGAGTGGGCAAAAATCCACGTACTCAGGACGCATCGACTGGCAGACCGCGCGCGACAGCCTCGGCGAATACGGGAGGGTCGAGGCGTGAATCCACCCGACCCCGACGAGGCCTTCGAGCCCGAGGGCGAGCCGGGACCCGTCCGCGAGCCAGACGACACGCTCCGGCTCACCGACAACGGCCTGGAGATGCCCGACTTCCTGCAGGGCTTCGTTGGGGAGTTCACGGTCCGGACACCGAGCCTCACTGGCGAATTCGAGACCACGACCCACGGCCTTCCGGAATCCGACTTCTACGACGGTATTATCGCCGTTTACCCAGAGTCGGGGGACTTCCACGGCGATCTCGAAGAGGGGATGCTCGCGATTTCGATCCCAGAGCACCGCGAAATGATCTACGAAATCGACGACCAGCGGACCGAGGACGGTGATGGCGAATGAGCGCCGCCGAGACCGAACCCGTCGAGACGCGAGGCATCGCCGTCGTGCACTGCCGCCAGGACACCTTCGACGTCTACGGTGGGCGCGGGACGAACGGCGCGAACGTCCGCACGACCATCCCCGGCGATCGGGGCTGGCTGGGCAATCCCCACGAAGTCACGGACGCCTGTCCCCGCGAACTCGCGATCGCCCGCTTCGCGAAGACCTTCCTCGGGCGCCTTGCCATGGATCCGCAGTTCCGTCGAGCGATTCACGGCCTCGACGGGCAGCGCGTGGCCTGCTGGTGTCGCAGTGCTGAGGACACAGAACCCGCCTGTCATCTCGACGTGATCGACGCCTTCCTTCGCGGCGGTCGCGCCGAGGTTCGGGAGTTCCTGACCCAGCTCGGCGTGGCAATCCGCGAGGACGGCAGCGTCGTGTGGCTGGATAATCCGGTGCGGGAGGGAGAGCAATGACGGACGAACCGTTACTGGAAACCGAGGAGCCCGCCGAACTGGGCCAGGCAACTGGTCAGGCCGCTGCGGCGTTTCTCGACACATTCGCTGACACGCTCCAGGCGGCGCCCGAAGCCGCCCGGTTCGATCTGTCGCTGGAAATTTTAGAGTCTCGATCATCTGACCCGATGCCTGATGGCGGTCGCGAGGAGGCGGCGATGCCCTACGCAGACCTCGCCTACGAGCTGCAGACACTGGACCGCCGAATGGTCGAGCGGATCAACGAAAAAGAGTCCGAGCACGAGACCGCCGAGTGGCGACGGGACGAACCCCTCGCCCAAATCGACGCGATCGAGACTCACTTGAAGGACTTCGAGGACGCCATCATGGCCGAGGACCTCCAGGTCGCGCGGACCGAGGCGGCGGATATCGCGAACCGGCTCCTGATGGAGCTGAGCAACGTACCCGGAGATGCCGTTGCAGACGGCGGCCGCCCCGACCCCCCGGAGCCGAACGCGCGAAACCCGGGGCAGTACCCGCTCGACAGCCCGGCGCACTTCTACGCGAAGGCGACACAGTTACTGGAACGAGGCGCCCTCGCCGACGACGCCGACGACCGCTATGCGCGGGCGCTCGATCTCGCCACGCAGTGTGAGAAGCTCGCCGAGGCCGCCGCCCGGGAGGTGGACCAATGACGGGGAGCCCCGAGTACTGCCCCCACTGCGGGACGCAGATCACCGCGATCTCGACGACCGGCCCGACGACGCACCTGGCGGCGCCGTGTGGCCATCAGATCGGTGGCGAACTCCGGACGGCACCGGGGTGGTCGGCATGAGCGATGAGAAGGGTCTCCACGGCGCGTACGACGAAACCGGGGCCAAGCGCTGGTGCGCCGAGTGTGAAAAGTGGGTGAACATGGTCGACTGGATGGACCACCGGGACCACGGTGACTATCGGCTCGAATTCGATGAGGGGGCTTCCTCGGGCGGTACGGACCGCGAGATTGCGGTTGAAATGACACGGGAAGAATGGGATGTGGTGATCCACGCACTCGAAGAGGAGATGGCACAGTTGGTTCCCTCCGGTGACTGGGTAGGGTCTGCACCGGGTGAGGAGAGTGCGGCCGCAATCGGAGTGGCCCACGGAAAGATCACGGAATCCGTATTGACGGACAACTCCCCGGGAGGCCAGCCATGAGTGCGGTCCCCGAGGACTTCCCGGTCGAGCGCTCCGCACCGGTCGAGATCGTCGAGCGCAGCTCCGGTGACGAGTTTCGCCTGCACGGCGAGGGCCCGACGTTCTATTCGCATCGCCCGGCCGGCGAGAGCGAGGCGATCGACTCCCGGACCCTCGCCGCCCGTCTCAACAACGGCCAGGTCTACGTCCGGGAGCGCCAGGACTGGCTCCGACTCCTCGACCGCCTCCGAGAGCTACCGGGCGATACCGACCACTACGACACGATTCTGGAGGGATACGATGAGTAGTTCCGCCAAGGGCTCCAGCATCTATCACTCCACGGCGAGCTACCTCACGAACAACAGGGCGATCGCGCTCAAACTCCCGGAACCCGGCGAGCGCGTCACCCACGTCGATCTCGCCCCGGAGGTCCAGCGCCGCCTCGCGAAGCTCCGCGAAGAAAACGTCCTGGAGCGCGTCGGCGAGACCGAGCTCGACGACCGCCGCGTCGGGGTCTACGAGGTCCCCACCGCAGTCCACGAGTGGATCAAACACAACCTCGACGCCGGCACGCTGCTGCCCTGCGGTCACGAGCCGTTTCGCAACCTCCGGGACGGGGAGTACGCCTGCCTGGAGCCCGGCTGTGAGCGGGAATTCGACCGCGAGACCGTCGAAGCCGCGCTCTCCGGGATCGGGGGTGATCGCGATGAGTGACGAACCAATCGTTGTTGCACACTCGAAGAATGGGTACATCGGCGAAGTCTATCACGACCTCGGGGACGACGGTGGTGCACTGTGTGGTCGCGTCGGTGATCCCAAGAAAAAGCCACGGGCATTCGCCGAGGCCCAAGGACTGGATCACTGCGTGTGGTGTGCCGGGGAGTTCCAGGGCGCAGTGAGCCGGAATCCCTACCGGCGCATCCAGGCACTGGAATCCGTCGACGACATTGTTGATGGGCAGTTCGTCGACGAGTTCGGTGAGCCTATCAGAGCCGACGGGGGTGGAAATCGACACCCGCAGTTGCAGGACCTCGATGTCGGCGAGACAGTCCGGGCAGAACTCGATGACGACACGACGCTCGTTGCCGAAATCGATGGGATTCGAGTCCACGAGGAAGGAGAGATTATCGGGAATGGGCTGACACTCCTCGCGGATCCGACCAGCCGACGCGGGAACGTCTGGGACGTGGAGACTGAGTACGATCCCCGCTCCGGGTGGTCCGACATCGAGGCGTCACGGCGTGAGTACACCGGTTCTACGACTAAGTTCGTTCCCCACGGCGTCGTCGAGTCCATCGACACTATCGCCCTCGGTATCTCCACCGAGGAACTCGATCCAGGTGTCACGATTGAGCACGCCGATGGTACGGAGTACCGGGTCGTTATGGCGCCGTGGGAGCGCGAGTACGACGACAAGGCGCTGGCGTTCCCGCTGGACCGGGCCGGGAACCACTGCGAGAAGGTCGATCCCGAGGAGGTGGTGCGCCGTGTCTGAACCACCCCGTCGGGTTCGTGGCCTGCACCACTGCGCAATCTGTGATACCTACGTCGACAGCATCACTCGGCTCGTCGCTCACGACTGCGACGAACCACCCGACACCGAACTCGTCGGCGAGGAGGCGGTCCACGACCAGCGACTCGCCACCGACGGGGGCGAGGACATGGTCATCGTCTCCAGGGCCGCCGGGACCTACGGCTCGAAGACGTATCACCGCGACTCGGACAGTCCCCGTCTCGCGCGGGCTCGGTCAACGACCGAGAAGCCGCTGTCGGTTTTCCGTGGGCACTTCGGGCCGTGCTCGGCATGCTGTCCCGAGGCCGAGGCGCCCGATATCCGCACCGATGGTGGCGAGACGGTCACCACTGCGATCACCGTCGGGACGACGGCCCAGGGCAAGCCCGTCTCGCTGCCGATCGAGGACCTCCTGACGGGCCGGGGCGCCATCCTGGGCAAGAGTGGAAGCGGGAAGTCGAACACGGCGAGCGTCGTCGTCGAGAAGCTCCTCGCGGCGGGTTACGGCGTGCTCGTCGTCGACGTCGAGGGCGAGTACTACGGGCTCAAGGAGCAATACGAGCTCCTGCACGCCGGCGCCGACCCGGAGTGTGACGTCCAGGTCGGCCCCGTGCACGCCGAGAAGTTGGCCGCCCTCGCGTTGGAGCAACACGTCCCGATCATCCTCGACGTTTCGGGCTATCTCGACGAAGGCGGCCCGGGCGAACAGGCCACGGAGGCACGGGAACTCGTTCGCGCGACCGCCCAGGCGTTGTTCGTTCGCGAGAAGGAGTTGAAACAGCCGTTCCTCCTGGTTGTCGAGGAGATTCACGAGTTCGTCCCCGAGGGCGGCGGCCTCGACGACGTCGGCCAGCAACTCGTCCAGATCGGCAAGCGTGGCCGCAAGCGCGGCCTCGGCATCGTCGGGCTGAGCCAGCGCCCCGCGGACGTCAAGAAGGACTTCCTCACGCAAGCTAACTGGCTGGTCTGGCACCGCCTCACCTGGGAGAACGACACGAAGGTCGTGGGTCGGATCCTCGGTTCGGAGTATCAGGATCCCGTCCAGGACCTCGCCGACGGCGAGGCGTTCCTTACACGTGACTGGAGCGAGGCCGGTATCGAGCGCGTCCAGTTCGATCGCAAGCGGACCTTCGACGCCGGCGCTACTCCCGGCCTGGAGGACGTCGAGCGGCCCGATCTCAAGTCCGTGGGGGAGGACCTCGTCGAGGAGCTTTCGGAGATCTCCGATCGCGAGGCCCAGCGCCGGGGCGAGATCGAGCGCCTCGAGGAGAGACTCGACGAGAAGGACACCGAGATCGCGGAGTTAGAGGCTGAACTCGAACGCCTGCGGACGGCCGACGAGACGCTCGATCTCCTGACCGAGCGCCTGCAGGGCGGCGGTCAGGAGGACATCTCCGCGGAGATGCAGGCCCGCCTGGAGCAGAAGAACGAGCGCATCAGCGAACTCGAACACCAGCTGCAGACCGAGGAGGCCCGCGTCACCGACCTGGAGGCCGACCTCGACGACAGCGAACAGGAACTCGAACGCCTCCAGGGCTACAGGGAGCGCGTCGAAGAGGCAGAGAAAATCGAGGAAGAGTACGAGGCCATCCAGTCGTGGTACGAGGCGGCGCCGCTCAGCGCACCCGAGGGCGGCCCCAGCGAGGCCGTGGTGGACGAGCGTGTGGCGGAGCTCCAGGCGACGGTGTCGGAGCTTCGCCAGGCGAACGAGCAGTTGCGTGCCGATGCGGGGGCGGCCCGCTCCGATTCCAGTGGAGACCGGGACGCGGACGTGTCAGCTGATCCCCAGGCCGCAATCCTGGAGGAGTTCCAGGAGGAAGCTGTTGAACGCGTCGTCGATCGCTTCGAGCAGCTTTCCGATCGGCAGCTCCAACTGCTCAAGTACATCGAGTCCCGCGGGCGGACGCTCAGTAGCCAAAAGGAATGGGCGCAGTCGGCGCTCGGCCTCGACGGCAACCCGAACAGCACGCACTACAGCGCGATGAAGGGGCTCGTCGAGACCGGGTTCGTCCAGAAGAACAACGACGGCAGCATCAAGCCAGCGACGCGACAGCTGGTCGCCGACGAACTCGATGGCTACGACGTCGACGAGGCGACCGTCGAGGAAACGTATGAGCGCCTGCTCGCGAAGTTGGCGAACGGCGGAACGGAGGGTTCCCGGTGAGTATGGCAGGGCGTGCTGACCGACCAGACGACCCGAGGGACCTGCCGATCGGCAACGCCGTCGAGCGCTACCTTCGGGCAAGGCGGGCCGACGCTTCGGACTCGAGCATCCAGACCTGGCGCTACCGGCTGAAGCTGTTCATCGAGTGGTGCCAGACTGTCGGAGTCGAGGTAACTGGCGATCTCCGAGGATACGACCTCGTGGAGTTCAACGAGTATCGCGCGGCTGACATCGAGCCTGCCACGTTGGAGGGCGAGATGTGGACGCTCCGGAAGTTCTGTGAGTACATGGAGCAACTCGGCGCCGTCGAAGACGATCTCGCCGAGTCAGTTCGGATCCCCGAACTCGACGCGGAGGACTGGGTCGATGAGACGCAGCTCAAGCAAGAGAATGGCGTCCCACAGGTTCGCTACATGCGAGAGGATCCCGAGTGGTTCGGGAAACGATCACAGGTCCTGCTCGAGATGGCGTGGTTCACCGGAGCTCGGATGGGCGGGCTGCGAGCGCTGGATCTGCGTGACGTCGACCTAGACATCGGCTTCGTCCATTTCCAGCATCGACCCGACACGGGGACGCCGCTGAAAAACAAGTATCGTGGCGAACGGGCAGTCGGACTTACTGAAGAGAACGTCGACGCGCTCGATCGGTACATCGAGCATCATCGTACCGACGTTCGTGACGATCACGGACGACAGCCCCTGATCACGTCCCAACAGGGACGGCCCAGCACCGGTACCATCCGCGACTGGATGTACATGGCAACGGTGCCGTGTATCCGCGAGGACTGCCCCCACGGGAAGGAACGGCCCACCTGCGAGTGGACCGAGTACTCTCACGCCAGCAAGTGCCCATCGTCCCGGTCGCCCCACCAGGTGCGGTCGGGATCGATCACCTGGCAGCTGAACAAGGGCATCCCGGTCGAAATCGTTGCCGAGCGAGTGAACGCGACCCCGGACGTCATCGAGCGTCATTACGACCAGGAAGGCCCTGTCGAGCGCATGCTACAGCGCCGTCAACACTACCTGGACTACCTGGACTTGGAGGATCCATCCAATGATCACGACATCCTGTAACCGGAGAGTCGAACAGTTCGAGAACCCCCAAACCGGACCCGGAACCACCGACTTGGTTCAAACCCGTGTCGGCCCATCCCTACTTGAAGATTTTTGGACGATTTGGATCGAAACCGATCACGCCGGGGTAGCTGGCGTCGTGGAGTCCGGCTCGATCTCTCTTACTTCGTACGGTAATTCCGCTGAAGCCTTGAAGACGTTCCATTGCGATGCAGGCTGAAAGAGGCGATCGTAGCCCCCTTCAGAAAGACTTTACCCTATAATTCCTGTGTTTCATCTGGCCGCGGGGGGTGATCCAGTTGACATGCCACACCACCCTCCGGGTGCCGTCTAGCGTGCTCATACTCGGAGGGGCTGCCCGTTCTACATTGTCGAGCTAGCATGCTCGATTGCTCCCACACGAAGAGCCAAGTGACTCCTTGTGTAGTGGTCGGGCATGACTGAAAATGGCTGGTACGAGGGGCGAGAACAGGACGCGGAGTGGCGAGTAGCCGCAGCGGACCGTATCGACGAACATCGAAAGACCGACCTCACGGTCAGGGTTCTGGACGATGGAACCCCCATAGAAGATGTAGAGGTGACGATCGAGCAACGCGAGCACGCCTTTGGCTTCGGCTCGATGGCGGACGCCGGCCTGCTTTTAGACGAGGACGACGAGTATGGGAGCGAGACCGCCGAACAATTCCGCGAGGCGTTCGAGAGATTATTCAACCGCGCCACGATCAACTACGGCTTCTATCCGTGGCAGTGGGGCGACCCGGACGAGGATATGCAGGAAATCGGGATCGAAGCGGTCGACTGGCTCAACGAGCGTGGATATCCGGTCCACGGCCACACTACCCTCTGGAACGAGGAGGGACGGGCACTCCCGGACGTCGAGGAGATGACAGACCCGACGGCGATTCGGGAGCGATTACGCGAGCACGTCCGAGACGAAGTTGGAACGCTTGCCGGACGTGTGGACGAGTGGGACGTGATCAATCACCCTGTCTGGCTTAACGATATCTGGGAGGATCGACTCAACGCGGATCGATCGGACTGGATCGATTGGCTCGATGCAGCGAGAGAGGCTGACCCCGAGACGGACGTATTCATCAACGAAGAGGCAATCCGGGATCAAGACGTTGCTCGAGCGAATGACGAGGCGTACTATGAAATGCTCACGTATCTCATCGAGCACGACGCTCCAGTCGACGGGGCCGGCTTCATGGGCCACTTCACGCCCGAGACACTCGTTCCTCCCCCCGAAGTCGTTGCGTGGTTCGATCGTTATGCCAAGTATGACGTCGCCCTCCAGATAACCGAGTTCGATGTGGCCGCAGGCTGGTTTGCCGAAAACGTGGACGGTCAGCTTCCCGACGTCGATGACGACGAGTGGCGCTCGGTGCAAGCGGACTACACCAGGGACTTTCTCACCGCAGTTGTCAGTCACCCGGCGATCACGGCCTTCATCACGTGGGGATTCTGGGAAGGACGGATGTGGCGGCCAGATGGAGCCTTCGTCTCCGAGGACTTCGAGCTCACGCCCGCAGGAAAGGCCTACGTCGACCTCGTCTATGACGAGTGGTGGACGGAGACATCGGGCAGAACCGATGCAAACGGCAACCTGACAGTCCGTGGCTTCAAAGGGACGTACGACGTCAGAGCCAAAACCGAAGACGAACCGGTTGCGACCACGGTCACCCTCGATGGCGACGAATCTACGATCGTCATCGACGTGTGAGCGGATACTCGGTGACGCCTCGCATTATGTGCGGGTCGTGTCGGGATGATCGGGGGAAGATGGGTTCAGTCCCGGTGTGGCGATCCCCTCTCGCTTGTGATGCGATGCCTCATACCGGGCGACGACTCCCGAGACAACCTCCGAGTCGACCTCAAGTGTCGATTCGAGGTGATCGACGTCGAGACCGTCCTCCACATAGGGCCCAAGAATCCGATCAATAGTGTCGTACGGGGCCCCGAGTTCTGCCTCGTCTGTTTGTCCAGCCCATAGTCCCGCAGTCGGGGGCTGTTCGATCACGAACTCGGGCACAGCGAGATGACGTGCGAGATCTCGGACCTGTGTTTTATAGAGATCGCCAATAGGAAAGGCGTCGGCACCCCCATCGCCGTGCTTCGTAAAATGACCTAGAAGTAGCTCCGTCTTGTTCGTCGTCCCGAGGACGATACGAGACGTAGTGTTTGCCATGAAGTAGGCACACACCATCCGGAAACGAGCGATCACGTTCCCGAGCGCGACAGCCTCGTCCCTGGTTTGGAGCGCGGGGGTGACCTGATCAACAAACCTGTCGAGGAGGGGCTGGAGGTGGACAGTCGTATGGTCGATGCCAAGACCGTCAGCGATCGTTCGGGCATCGTGCGTGGCAGCCTCGGCACCGAGGTTACAGGGAAGGATGAGTCCATACACCCGCGACGTGCCGAGCGCTTCGACGGCGAGTGTCGCGGTAACCGTGGAGTCGAGTCCGCCACTCAGGGCGACGATAACACCGTCGGCACCCGCCCCATCTACGCGATCCCGTACAAACGTCTCGATCATCCGTTGGACATCTGCCTCCTCCATCGAGAGATCGAGTCCCTCGATCCTCCCCTCGTCGAGATCACCGGTCATTGCGTGTCTCCCCGACTCTCGTTGTAGCGGCTCAACTGTCCATAGAACGCGTGAGTAGTGGACGGATGCGTGGAACGACACCCAGCCAGGACACCATCACGATGTACCATCGGTGTTAGGACCGGCACCTCCCCGAGCCGTGTTCGATGAGCGTCGAACCGCCATACGCCGGACAGTGTAGATGATCTCGCTCAACTATCCGATCGCACGTGGCGCACACATACGTCGACCGTGGACGCGAGGTCGGGCCTCTTCCGGCTTTACGATGGAGGAGTTGCCGGATTGCTCGAAGAACGGGAATGGACTGGACCATGGTCTTGAATCGAAGACAGGTCATATTCCGTTATAAATCTTTGGACGTTCGTTCGTAAAATTCCCCTATTGTAACCTATGTATTCGGGTATAAGTGAATTTTCAGAGTATCCACGCAATGTCATCTATATTTTTGCCCATTCGTCAATAGTAAGATGACACGCTAGTCGTGCACGTGTGTGGCATGTCTCGATTCTGGGAAGAACACTGACGATAGCTACCGATGCGCCGTTGCAGGAATCCGAGACATCTTAATCATCCACGGACGGTTCAGGTTCCGTCCCGGCATCGGGTGAGCCAGGTTCCCCGGGGACGACATCGTCGGTGAGGTCCGCGCCGCGCCAGGTTCCCCGCCGATACCAGGCGTACGCGATCGTCGCCCCGGCGATATTCGAGACGGCGAACGAGACCCAGATACCCTCATACCCCATTGGTCCGGACGCGAACCAGGCGACTGGCAGGCGGATCGTCCCGAGCATCGTTATCGAGATGGCGGCGGCTGTCAAGGTTTTACCCGCCCCACGGAACCCGCCCTTATACGAGTGGAAGATGCCTGTGAAGCCGAACGTTGGCGCCACGTAGCGGAGGAAGAGCCTGCCGACCTCGATGACCTGCGGGTCATTGGAGAAAATAGCAACGACATTCCCCGCCCCGAGCCAGGTGAGAACGCCGACGCCTGCGAGAACCCCAAACATGACCTTTGCGGCAAATCCGGTTGCTGCGGCCGCACGGTCGTCCTCGTTGGCGCCGATATTCTGTCCTGCCATCGTCTCTACCCCTCGGCCAACAGCAATCGCTGGGAGGAAAATCACCGAGAACATCCTCACGCCGACCCCATACGCAGCGACGACGACATCGGGAAACATGTTGACGATGACGAGCATGAGAACCACGGCGATCGAGTTCCCCGTGTTCTCGATCGAGGCAGGGATCCCGACCCGGAGGATTTTCCGGAGGTAAGAGAAGTTCGGAACCATCTGATCGAGGTGAATCTGGACACCTCGGGTCCCCTGGAACATGATAGCCATACCGATGACCGTCGCGATTGCCCGAGAGAAGACGGTCGCGTACGCGGCTCCCTCGACGCCGAGTTGGGGAAACGGACCCCAGCCAAAGATGAGGAACGGATCGAGCACCATATTGATCACGACAGTCACGAACATGACCAGCATGGGCGTGATCGTATCCCCGTAGCCGCGCATGAGCGACATGAACACGAAAAAGGCGAACATGAAGACCATCCCCAGCGAGATGATTTTGAGATAGGAGCTCGCTCCGGGAAGCACATCCGATGATGTGCCGACGAGTACGAGGAGGTCCTCGACAGCGACGAACCCGACAGCACCGAGAATAACGGCAGCGATGATCGCGAACGTGACTGTCTGGGATGCTGCGAACTCCGCTTGGGCCTCCTTCCCGGCTCCTACATTCTGGGCAACCAGGATGCTCCCCGCGATCGAGATACCGAGGCCGAGAGAGATGAGAAAGAATACGATGGGGAACGCGACGCTGATGGCCGCAAGCGCCTCGGTGCTATAGTGGCCGAGCCAGATCGTGTCGACCAGGTTGTACGCCGTCTGGAGGAGGTTCGTGACGACGATCGGGATCGAGAGGTAAAACAGCGGACCCGCGATGCCCCCGGAGGTCAGATCGAACTCCTCGCGGCCTTTGAACACCATCCCGATCCGACGACGGATACCAGCAGACGCCCGGGAGAGCCAAGATTCACCCATCAGCGGTCCACCCGCTTTGCGGGTTGGGCAACTGTGCCCCTGCAGGGACGCCAGGCGGTCGACTCATGGGGCATTGCGTCGTCGAAAACTAACCGATCAGTCAGTCAAAAGGGTTGCGAAATGGGTGAATTCCGGCTAGTGTCTACTGACAGGTACGTGCAGTCCCCGAACATTTTTCTCGGCTCGCGGCGCTCCCGCGTACGTGCTTCCCGAGGACCGATCACGGCTCGGCTGGTGGGCGATCGGTCTCGCCCTCGGACTCTCGTTGGCGTACGTGGTCTGGACGTTCATCGGGACGTTCGTCTTTGGGGTCTTCATGTACTATGCTACCCGTCCAGTGTACACACGGCTAAAGCGACGAGTGCGTCCACGAAGCCTCGCCGCGCTCCTCTCCTTGCTTCTCGTGGCGTTGCCCGCGATCCTCTTGCTCATCTATGCCGTCTCGATTGGGCTCCGGGAGTTCGAGCGATTCTCGGACGTATACGACGTCGGCGCGCTGGAGGCCTACGTCAGGCCGTACTTCGATGTCTCTGCACTGACGCTCACGCCACAAGAACTCGCCCAGGATGGGGGGATCGATGCCATCCAGGAGGTACTCTCCTCCGCGACGAGCTATCTCGGCTTCCTCGGCAACGGCGCACTCCACGTGTTCGTGATGATCGCGATCGCGTTCTACCTCCTTCGGGATGACCACCACCTCTCCCGGTGGGTGACTCGTCGCTTCAGTGATGATGCCGGAGTTCTCGAGTCCTATCTCGACGCCGTCGATCAGAGCTACCACCAAATCTTCTTCGGCAACATACTCAATGCCGTCGCGGCGGGTGTGATCGGCGTTCTCGCATACAATTTCCTCGATCTCATTGCTCCTGCCGGAACGGGCATTCCGTACCCGTCGCTTCTGGGGTTGCTCGCCGGCATCGCTAGTCTCGTCCCGATCGTGGGTATGAAGCTCGTCTACGTCCCCGCCGCCATCTACCTCTTCGCGAGCGTGTACCTCGCCGAGTCGCCGGAACTCTTCTGGTTCCCCGTCGCATTCGCGACCGTCTCATTCGTTATCGTTGATACCATCCCCGACCTGGTCCTCAGACCGTACGTCTCTGGGCGAAACCTCCACGTCGGCATGGTGATGCTGGCCTACATCTTCGGGCCGCTCCTCTTCGGATGGTACGGTATCTTCCTTGCTCCGATGATTCTCGTGCTGGTCGTCCACTTCGTCCGCCTGGTCCTCCCCGAATTACTCGCCGGGGAGCCGATCCAGCCTATCTCGGTCGATCCGAGCTACCTCACTGACGCGTCCCCCGACGGCAGGCCCGCTCCTGACTCACGGACTGCCGTCGACGGGATGGGAGAACCCGAGACGGGTGAGTCCGGGACCGCAACTTCCGACGAGTCCCTCCCGGATGACACGTGATTCGTACACCAGGTAGATAGGCCCGATTCGTGACGAGTCTTGGTCCGGGGACTATATCCATACAGGACACCTCGATGCGCCTATGCCAGAAGAGGTCCTCTTCGAAGAGGAACGAACTGAACCGAGAGAGGCGATAGCAGAATACTTGCGAACCGTGGCGGACCGACTCGACGCAGGTGAGCCTATCACGTTCTCGGGGGACAGATCGGTGACAGTCGACCCACCAGCTCGTCCCACCTTCGAAGTGAAGGTCGAACGGGAACACGATGCTAATGAAACGCAGGGCGAACTGAGCATCGAACTCGAAATCGAGTGGGATGAAAACGGCGAGTCGACTGACAGGACGTTCACCGTCGAGTGACCCACGACACTATCAACTGTTGGATAGGTTGAAAAGGAACGGGCCGCGAAAATCGCGGCCCGTGCCGCCCTGAATTGGTCCCCGCTGACGCTTCGGCCCTCCAGACGAAGCGTCACGAAAACGTACCGGTCGATCCGTCATAAAACTACCGGGACCAACCCATTGTTCGGCACGTTTGATCATTGGTGACGCTTCCTGGCGGTCAGTGGCTGTTCTCGCACGAGGTCACATGCGAAGGCGGGATGTTCTGCCATGTGTCGGATGACCAGGTGCCGTCTGCTGCCGCTCAGACCGGGGCGAGTTACGTCCGTTGCAGTGAACGTGTCGGGGAGCTCATGGAAGACCTGCAGTAGCTCATCGGGGGAGTCGAAGATGGTGGCGTTTCCAGTCGAATCAGCGCGGCGTCGGGCTACCCGGTACGAGCCGTCTGCACGATGTTCGCCGATCGTATGTGCGAACTCCCATCGTTGACTGATGGCCTCGTCGAGGCCCTCCCGCAGCTGTGTGGCTTCCTCTCTCGTCAGGTGGAACTGCTCCCCGGCGACCTCGACAGTCACATCGCTACAGAATTTCGTGATCCGGAGACTGGGTACTCCATGACATCATTCGAGTTTGTCGAGTGTACCCACGTAAGTGTTGCGTGGCGGACAGTCACATGATACAGCCACGCTATCGGTGTGAATAGAGGGATCAGAGGACGACGGAGAGGTTTTCACGTGGGAGGTCCAACCCAGACGTATGCGGATTCGGGGGCATCGTCAGTGTGCGGAGTGTGGCGACGAGTGGTCGTATTACGAAACCGGTGAGGTGACCTGTCCGACCTGCGGGAGCATGCACAGTGTCGGGGTAGAGGACGAGGGACAGATTCACACTGATTCCCCGGTCGAACTCGATCTCGTAGATCTTGTCTCGGAACTGGACACTCGCCCCCTTCGCGAGATCGCGGCCGACGTCGAGACACGCTCGCGGGACTATGTGACAGCCCGGGGATTCGTCAACGCAGGCGAGCTTCAACCAGTGGACGATGGTGTCCTCGCCGCTGCGGAACTCCGCCACGTCGCAGCCGAGCTCCGCCGCTCGATCGATACCCCCACGGACGAGGAGGAGGCGTACTTCCTCGAACTCATTCGCGATGCACCCCGTGGCGAGCGCCCTGGAGCACCACCCGAATCACTGTATGCAGCCCGAGGGCTTGCAACGGCAACAGTTCTCGATGCATACCGACGCGACATCGCTCAATGGCTCGAGGAGCACCCGGACAAAGCTGCACGCGAGACGCTGGGTTCGCTCCGCGAGTGGGTCAGACGGATACACGCGTTAGACGGTGACGTCCCACCGGCGGAGGCTGACCGGCTCGTCGCCATTGCACGTGACATAGGGGAGTACCTCCGCGAGGGCGACGAAATGGCACTCGCGA
Organism: uncultured Halobacteriales archaeon; assembly: GCA_964510865.1. Lineage (GTDB taxonomy): Archaea > Halobacteriota > Halobacteria > Halobacteriales > Hikarchaeaceae > CAZEDI01. The sequence goes on along the minus strand of CAZEDI010000002.1, from coordinate 27,976 downwards.
GGGCACGTGATCGTCTCGAAGATAGGTGAGTTCGAAAACCTACGCCAAGTCAGTCGCTATCAGCTCGATCGTCTCCCGTGCGCGGTCCAGATCAAACGGTTCCTGGAGCATGCCTGCAAACCCGTGGTGAACATCGCCAACATCTTCGTATGTTACTGGGACCCCATCAGCACGGAGACGTTCGGCATAGGCGGCGGCTTCGTCCCGGAGGGGGTCGAACCCAGCCGTGATCACCGTCGCCGGCGCGAGATCCGCGAGGGTGCAGGCATTCATCGGGAGCGCATACGGATTACGGCGATGAACGTGACTGTCTAGATAGTGATCAACGAACCACCGCATTTCCGAGCGTTCGAGACCGTAGCCGTGCCCGAAGTCCTCATACGATTCGTATCTATCGGGGTCGTCATCGACCACGGGATAGAGCAGGATCTGTCGATCGAGTGTCGGGCCGTCTCGATCGCGAGCCAGGAGGGCAACAACTGCCGCGAGGTTTCCCCCTGCGCTGTCACCTGCGATCGCAAGGCGGGTTGGATCACCGCCCCACTCATCGGCATGTGAGGCGAGCCAGGTCGTTACTGTCCAGCAGTCCTCGACTGCTGCCGGGAAGGGGTGTTCGGGAGCGAGACGATACTCCACCGATACGACGAGGCGATCGGTCGCCAGTGTCAGCGTCCGGCAGAGCCGGTCGTGCGTGTCGCGATCACCGATCACCCACCCCCCGCCGTGAAAGTAGGCGAGGGTCGGGGAAGGGCCCTCTCCAGGTGGTTCGTATACCCGCACGGGAATCGCACCGGCAGGGCCAGGAACACTCGTATCGTGTACTGTTCCGACCTGGGGTTCGCCTGGGTCAGCAGACAGATCCCGGAGCTGGGCGCGGGCCGCCTCCGGCTCGAGCTCGTCGACGGTGGGGAGGGACGTACGTCGTTCGAGTACCTCCTGGACCAGCGGATGGAGATCGTCGTCCATACTCGGGGGCATTCTTCGCTACGCGATAAACACGAGGAAAGCGGAACGGCGGCTCAGGTCGGCAGGTCGACGTCAACGTTGGTCTGGAGACCAGCAGCTTTCACCGTGTTGTATAATAGCATCGCACGTGTCATGGGACCTACGCCGCCAGGGACCGGCGTGATAGTACTCGCCTTCGCCCGTGCGCTCTCGAAATCCACGTCTCCCACGGTGACGGTTTCGCCGTCCCGCTCGACCCGGTTATATCCAACGTCGATCACGACGACCCCGTCGGAGAGCATGGAGCCGTCGACGAGTTCCGGAACGCCCGCTGCAGCAACGACGATGTCGGCCTCGCGAGTCGTGGCGCCGAGATCGGCCGTTCGTGAGTGGCAGATCGTCGTCGTTGCATTCCCGCCGTCATCGCGCTGGATGAACAGGTTCGCCATTGGTTTGCCGACGATCCGTGAGCGCCCAATGACGACCGCGTGTTTGCCCTCCGGATCGACGCCGGCACGGTCGAGCAGTACCTGCACACCGTGGGGAGTACAGGGTTTGAATCGGGCATCTCCACCGACGAGACGGCCGACGTTTTCGGGGTGAAACCCGTCCACGTCCTTGAGTGGATCGAGCCGTTGGACGACCTCGTCGTAGTCGACCTGGTCGGCGATCGGCGTCTGTACGAGGATTCCGTGTACTGCCGGATCGTGGTTGAGATCGTCGATCGTGTCGTAGAGTTCCTGTGCAGGTGCGTCCGGGTCGACCTCGACGTGGATCCCATCGATCCCCACCTCCTCACAGTCTCGCTGCTTGAGGGAGACGTATGTCTCGCTCGCCGGATCGGTGCTCATGAGCACCGTTGCGAGTCCTGGCGTCACGCCAGCGTCGGTGAGTACATCGATTGACGCGGCCAAGGAGTCGCGCAGGTCGGCGGCGATCGCGTTCCCGTCGAGTACGTCCGTCATCAGTTCGAGACGTGCACCCTGAGGACATAAGGACTGTTATAGCTGACCTATCACTATGTCGTGCACTTACTCCGGAGAAGGCTCTCTCTTACTATGATTTCGGGCGCCCGGGACTCCGTATGCGACATACAACGGTGCTCGCACTCGCTGTTGTCGTTCTCGTTATGCTTGCCGGCTGTGGCGGTAGCGACGAAACAACGCCCACGCCGACTGATACGGATATCTCGGCTGAAACAGACTCCCCGACTGCGTCCCCGACGGCATCCCCCACCGTATCCGAAGCACAGTCGTCTCCGTCACCGACGCCCACGTCCTCGCCAGCGGAAACGTCGACACAGACCGCCGAGTCGGGAACGCCAGGTGAGGTCACCTGGAACTTCTTCGAGTTCGAACGACCAGGGACGTACGAATACGAGCTTCGACAGGCTAACGGGGAAACCGCGACGATGGAGCTGAACATCTCGTCTGTTTCGGGGGACGAGGTGACAGTAGGAACGGTCTTCCGGACGGGAGAGCAGACGTTTCGCCAAGAGATCACTGGGACACAAGAACAAGTTCGCGCCCAATTGATGCAGTCCCCCGTTGGCGGTATGGTGGCGCTCGGCCTGTTCAACCCCGCGCTCATGGGTATCCAGATGGCCGGTCAGTTCCAGGAAGGGGCCTCCTGGGAGTACACGGCAGATGGCCAGACACTCCGATACGAGGTTACGAGTCAGGACACCTACGCGGGAGTGGGGTGCTATCTGATAGAGGTGTCAGTCGACGGACAAACGCAAGGAGAATTCTGTGTCTCGCCCGACCACGGGCTCTCCCCGTATGTCGCGATATACGACGAGGGATCGATCCAAGTGGAGCTGGAACTCGTCGACTACCAGTCCGGGTGAGCAGTCGAGGGAACGGGTTTCTCGGTCCGTTTCTCCCTCGACCAACGGAATGCGGATCGAACCCTCGCTCGAGGAGTGTGACTCAGTTCTAGAGAGGGTGTCTTGGACCGACTATGGATCGACCTATGTCTGCGCTCGACGCTCGGCAGTCATCACTCGTAGAGCGGGTTCGCGTCACACAGTTCGGAGAGTGTTTCCGAGACGTCTGCTTTGACCGATTCGTCGTCGATGTTGTCGATGACTCGGGCGATGCATTCCCCGACGACCCGGAGATCCGCGTCGTCGAAGCCCCGGGTTGTCAGCGCAGGCGTTCCAGCGCGGATGCCCGACGCAACAAATGGTGAGCGGGTTTCACCGGGGACGGTATTCGCATTCAGAACGATCCCGACATCCTCGAGGGCTTCCTCGGCATCCTTTCCCGTTACGTTTTGATGCGACGGGCGGAGATCGACCAGCACGAGGTGGGTATCCGTCCCGCCAGAGACGAGCTCGAAGCCATTCTCCCGAAGCGTCTCGGCAAGGGCCCGCGCGTTGGCGACCGTCTGCTCCGCGTAGTCCTCGAAGTCGGGCTGGAGAGCCTCGTAGAAGCCGACCGCCTTGCCGGCGATATTGTGCATGAGCGGTCCACCCTGCATGCCTGGAATGATCGCACTATTGATCGCGTCCCCGTACTGCTCTTCGGCCATGATGATGCCGCCTCGACCAGCCCGAATCGTTTTGTGCGTCGAGCCGGTGACGAAGTCCGCGTGGGGGACGGGATTGGGGTGGACGCCAGCGGCTACGAGCCCCGTGATGTGTGCGATATCCGCCATGTGGTAGGCATCCACCTCGTCGGCGATCTCGCGAAAGCGTTCCCACTCGGGCTGACGGGGATACGCTGAATAGCCCGAAACGATCAGGTCAGGATCGAACGACCGTGCCTGCTCGAGGATCGCGTCGTAATCCAGGTAGCCGGTCTCGGGATCGACTTCGTACTGCTCGACCTCGTACACCTGGCCGGCGAAGTTCTTCGGGTGGCCGTGGGAGAGGTGGCCACCGTGGGTCAAATCCAGCGAGAGGATCTTGTCGCCGGGATCGAGCACGGCGAGATAGACCCCCATGTTGGCCTGCGAGCCCGAATGAGGCTGGACGTTAACGTACTCCGCTCCCCAGAGCCTCTTCGCTCGATCGATCGCGAGTTGTTCGACCGTATCGACGTGTTCACAGCCGCCATAATAGCGTGAACCGGGATAGCCCTCTGCGTACTTGTTGGTGAGGACAGTCCCCTGTGCCTCGAGAACAGCCTCGCTGACGTGGTTCTCCGAGGCGATCATCGCGAGCGTATCGCGTTGTCGCTCGACTTCGGCGTCGAGCGCATCTGCGACGGCTGGGTCGACCTCCCGAACGCGGTCGTGGCGCATACGTCGAGTGCAATCCCCGCCGGGCATAAGTGCTCCTTTGTCATCGCACGGACAGCGTCGACGACTGGGACAATACGCTCTAGAACGTGCAAGCGAGTGTATTCCATCTCGATATGCGACCGTTCGAAGACAAACTGAGATAGAACTATATGCCCCGTCGTGCATAGCTACCGATCCACATGCAGGTCGTGGGGTCCGAGCGGGATGGTCGCGAGAGCGACGGATCGCACGTCGTCGTTCCACCGACCCCGGTCGGCGTTGCGGGTGCTCTCTCCCATCTGAGCGCACAGAACAGCGGTGCACTTCCCGAAACCTCGATTGAGCCGACCTCGGGGAATGCCCGGACGATCGACGTCGAAGCAGATGGCAGTGGGGCGGTGACGCGAGATTCGTGTGGTGACGTCCGATGTGTCGTCCCACCCGATCTAGAGAGTCTCTTCGTCATCGCACCGCTCGCCCACTATCTGGGGGGAGCGGTCACCATCGAACACGGTGATGTCCCCCAGATTAGCATACCCGATCGGGGTGTCGAGCGGTCACTCCCCCCCATGCCGGAGCTACAGGATGCGGTCGCAGATCTCTTGAACCGGATCGTTGCGCTCGATCGGCTGGCCGTCGAAGGGAGGGGAGATGGTGACGGTCTCCGAGCTACCGTCGGTATCGATGGCGACTGGGCGAGACGGGCAAGACCGGCCGACCGACTAGCCGCGTACTTCGATGCCTCTTTCACGAAATCATGGTCTGTCGGCCAGGGCATGGACCTCGCGATGTACGTCGATCCCACCTATGCGAACGTGTCCGTCCTGCCGTACCTTCTCGAGCGCCCGTGCGCAATATTCGTCCCCGAAGCTGCGACCGTGGAACGAGACGAACTCATTCAACGCTCACTCGAGGATTTCTACCGGGCGCACTGCCCACCGGAGGTTACTGTCGATCTCGTCTCGCCGACGCGACGTCGCGGCCACGTCCGCGGCTGGCTCGCAGACGGGGTGGCTGTCGATGCGTTCAAGGCAACCACGACAGCCTACGAAAACCGCCTCGCGTACCGCGACCAGGATGACGAGATGGCCGTGACTGTCGTGCTCAACGAATCCGCGATGGCCGAAGAGGTTAGCAGGGTAGAGCACATCTACCGGGATCGTGCCGAGACGCATGGAATCGACGTGACGGTCAAACGGAAGCTTACCTGCGAGGAACTCTCCGAGGTCCTCGAACGGCCCGCCACCTTCCTCCATTACGTCGGCCACTGCGACGAAGGGGGACTCCGCTGTGCTGACGGGAACCTCCCTATCGATACAATCGAACAGAGTCGCATTCGAACGTTTCTCCTGAACGCCTGTGGATCGTATCACGAGGGACAATCACTCATCAGGAATGGAAGCATCGCCGGCGCGGTAACGCTCAATCCGGTCATAGACGATCAAGCTGCGAAAGTGGGGACCGCGTTCGCCCAGCTCGTCATGTGTGGGTTCTGTATCGAGCGCGCGCTCCGGATCGCCCGCAGGCGAGCGATTATGAATAAGGATTACGTCGTCGTCGGTGACGGCACCTATGCGCTCGGGTGTGACGATCTCCCGGGGGGACGAATAAAGCGACGCGACTCGGATCGGTTCACATTTGTTCTTGAGGGGAACGGGAACGTTCGCGAGCTTGCGGTGACAGTAACGCGCTCGGAGCTTCTCGAGTACCTCCACCGTGCAGACGTCCCACTAGAATACGAAGGTCACATGGTCGATGCAACCGATCTTCACGAGCGTCTCGCGGCGGAATCCATCACGATGTGACTGCGTATTCAACGAAGAAAAGAGCTGTTGAATGGTCATTCACCGGATAGAATTGCCCCTAAGGAGGTTCGAACAAGGCAAATGCTAAATAGATAAAACCCCCTAGAGTACAAACAATGCCAGCGATTGTGAACGAGCGTATTGACGATGCATTACGAACAGTGCTCGGAGACTCGACGGACACCGTTTTTGTCGTCGGTCCATCGGCCCAGGTCGTCGAGACACTGATCGACGTTGCGGTCGAGATCGATGATTCCCCTGCGATTCGGTTGCTCGGCGCGGAAGCGACTCTGAAGGATGTCCTCGATGACTTCATCGTGGCCAGCCACGCCGCGGACCTGATCGATGCTGGCGTGCTCGAACTTCGCAGTGCCGAAGCCCCACCAGCTCGGGATCTCGTCGTTACTGAGGAAGCTATAACCTCGCTGGTCGTCGCCGGCGACACTGTCGCTGCCCTCGAGACGGATGACAGTGATTTCGTCGAGAGCGCGTACGCGTTCTATGAGGAGACGTGGGAGGACACGGACGCATTCTCGCTTCGAACGCCACCATTATCGCGCGTACGGGAGACGCTCGGAACCGACATCGGAGAGGCTGCTCGCGAGGATTTCGATGCCGTTCTGGGATCGCTCGAGACAGCCCGGGGGAACGGCGATGGCCTCGACGAGGTCACGATCAGTCTGCTGGTCGCAGCCAAAAATGAAGAACTGCTCTACGATATCTCGAAGTGGGGCGAAGACGTCGGGATTGCGTCCAAGGCCACGTTCTCACGAACCAAGACGACGCTCGAGGAGATGGGCCTCATCGACACCGAGAAGGTTCCCATCGAAGTCGGCAGACCGCGACTGCGATTGAAGTTCGGCAACGAAAAACTCCGGGACGCCAGTTCCGACGAGCTCGCGAGCGTCGCACAGAGCATCATCAGCGCGTCCTGATCGGTCAGCTGGATCATATCGAGTGCCCTCGAATCGGGTGAACAGTACCCCATTTCCCGCAGGCATGCGGTAGGGGTAGCGCAGAACCATCCTAGCGTCGGTACGATCGGACGCTTTTTCTCCGCCCCACCACTTTCGCGCTCATGGTCCAGCGCGTCGGCGTCGTCGGAGGTGGTCCCGCCGTCGCCGCGATCGTCGCAGCCACGACCGACATCGACGTCGAAACCGTTCAGATCGAGGTCGATGACGTAACCGACGTCGATCTCGCCCTCGTGGTCGGCTCCACCGACGACGCCATCTTTCAGGGGGTACAGCAGGAACGGACGGGCCGGTGGCTCGCAGTCGAGCTCGGTGGCATCGGGTCACAGCGGCTCTCCGGCGTCGATGCAGCAATCTCTCTCCTTGGACAGCGAGCCTGCTATGCGTGTGTGCACGCTCGGGTGATGGCGAACACGGATACTGAGAACGGAGTGCAGAGCAATCCCACCGACGCAGGGTATACCTCGAGCGATGCTCGCTTTGCGGGAGCGGTTGCCGGACGCCTCGCGGTCGACGTCTTACAGAACCCGGACACACCCGATCGGGTGATCGAAGTTCCATACGTCGAGCGACACCTCATGCCCGCACCCGGATGTAGTTGCGATGGGGATCGAGACCGCACGATCCGTCGTGAGTTCGAACCCGTCGGTCTCGAGGAAACCGCTGCACGCGCGGAGGAGGTCGTGGACACGCGGCTCGGGATGATTTCCGACGTGGGCGAAGTCGACTCCTTCCCGGCCCCGTATTATCTCGCAACAGTCTGTGAGACGACGGCCTTCGGCGATGGTCGGGCAGAGCCACATGCAGCAGGCGTCGCTGCGGGCTGGGATGGCGCGTTCGTGAAGGCTATCGGCGAAGGTCTGGAACGGTACGCTGCCGCGGTCTACGACGAGGATCACTTCCAATGGGCCCCCACACGCACCCTCGACGATGCTGTGGCACCCGCTGCGTTCGTGGTACCCGAGGAAGGATACGAGCCGCCCGACCCCGCCGAATCGATCCCCTGGGTCAACGGGGTTGACCTACACGACGGGCATGACGTGGTACTCCCCGCCGAATTCGTCCACTTTCCGCCGCCGGGACGCCGACACAAGCCCGCGATCACGACCGGGCTCGGACTCGGAACGTCGACGATCGGCGCACTTCTCTCAGGGCTCTACGAGACGATCGAGCGCGATGCAACCACCATTGCGTGGTACTCGACGTTCGAGCCGATTGAGCTCACTATCGAGGGGACAGAGTTCGAGTTACTCACCAGGCGTGCAGAAAGCGAGGATCTCACCGTCACACCGCTGCTCGTGACGCAGGACATCGACGTCCCCGTCGTAAGTGTAGCCGTGCACCGCGAGGAAGAATGGCCGAAGTTCGCCGTCGGATCGGCCGCGGACCTGGATCCGACCGCCGCAGCGACAGGGGCGCTGTGTGAAGCCCTCCAGAACTGGATGGAGCTCCGTCGCATGGGGCCCGAACGAGCTGCCGAGGAGGAAAGTGCGATCAGCCGATTCGCGGATCGGCCCCGAGAGGCAGAGGCATTCCTCGATGCGACGGGGTCGATCCCCGCGGCGAGCCTCGCGAACGACAGTGACGTGGACGGTGAGGTGGAACTCGACATCGTCCTCGACCGGCTAGCGGACGTGGGACTGACAGCCTACGCATCCCGGCTGACGACGCGTGATCTCGAGGTCGTGGGGTTCGAGACAGCCCGTGTCCTCGTTCCCGAAGCGCAACCAAGGTTCCTCGGCGCACGCTTCTTTGGTGAGCGAGCAAAACATGTCCCACGCGATCTCGGGTACCGGCCTCGCTTCGACCGAACCAGTGGACCCTATCCCTGACTCCTAATAGGTGTCCTCAGATCCCGAAGGTCGCTCGGAGCATGTCACGGGTCCCGGGACCGAGACCAACCGCGATGACAGTGAGGAGAAACACGACGGCGTAGCGAGGGCTCTCCTCCATGACGCGTTCATCGAACAGGGAGAGGATGACGACGACGGCAGCGATCTTCAGGAGGAGGAAGGGCCACACTGTTCCGACATAGTGAGCGATGTCGATTCCCTCGATACCGACGGCCCCGAGAATATCACCCACGACGATCGAGAACCACTCCCCGACGCCGATCATGGCCTCGTTGACGGGGTGTTTCGGCCTGAGATCACCGTATGGGAGACCGAGTTCCGCTCCCCAGTCTATCCCGACGACGTTCGCGACAGCGTCGACCATGTGTGCCCAGATCACCACGAGTCCGAGGGTACCAGTCCCCCGGTTGATGCCCGGGGCGAATTCCTCGATACCAGTCCAGACTAGCCACGTCACGGCCGTTGCACCGATGAGCACGACCACGCTGATCACCGGGTGGAACGTGACGTAGTCGGTGGTCAGCGTGAGACCGAAGAGGTAGCCAACCGTGAGGACGAGGAGGCCCGTTCCGATCGCTGCCAACGCGCGTTCGTAGTCCCGGACAACTCCATGTCGAGCGAGTCGGAGGCTGATCAGGAGCGCTGCCAGGGTGAGGAAGAAGACCGTGAAGTAGATGAGCGGACTGATGAGCGGCGTATTCCAGGGGTAGCTGAGCGGCGCAACCACTCCACTGAGCTCTCCCGCACGGTCGAGTGCATCCTCCACGACACGAAGTGCCCCGCCGAAGAAGACGAACGGGAGAAGTCCATATAGAAAGCGTCGGGTTGCACCGACCTGGAGGCGGTGAAGCAGGAAGTAGACGCCGATAAGCATGACGAGGAGCGTGACGCCATATACGATCTCGGAGACGAGAGTGTAGCCCGGTTCGGCGACTATCTGTCCGGCAGCGGCGAGCGCTTCACACTGGGCGGGGCTGGTGACGAGTTCCGGCCCACCGTCCGTCATAACGGCACAGGGGGCGTTGTGTGCGTCCGCGTAGACTGGTCCCCAGAGATAGTGCCAGAGGAAGCGATCCCAGACGAGATCACGTAGAATGATCGATCCCAGCACGAGCGCAGCGATGACCGTACCCACGCCGGCCACCCAGGCCCGCTCGGGATCGACGTCGAGACGGTCGGACAGCGCCATGGCCATGCGTGTGACCGGTTACCGGTTCAACGTTCCGATCTGTCCAGCTCTCACGTGACGCCACCTCGAAGCGGTGCAGGATCCGTCGACAAGCGTTTCTTTTCGGCACCCGAGGGTTTCCCCACCTATGACAGCCGAAGAGCGGGTCACGATGTATTATGACGCGCTACGGAACGGTGAGCCACTTCACCCGTTCTTTGCCGAAGAGCCGATGAGCGTGAAGTTCGGGATAACGGAACGGTTGACCGGCTATGACGCGATCGAGGGGGGACTTCGCGAGCAGACCCGCACGACCGAGAACTGGACTGTCGAGAGTTCCGCACTCCGTGTCGTCGAGCGTGAGACCCATGCGTGGTTCTCAGACGACGTGTTCATGGCCTGGGACGACACCGAGACGGAGGTTCACTACGACGTTGACAGCCGGTGGAGCGGGACGCTCGAATCGCGCGAGGGGGTATGGAAGTTCGTCGGAATGCACGTGAGTACTCCCTGGGACGGTGGCTAATAGAGGGTGAGTACAACGTCGGATCGGGTGATCAGTGTGCCCGCCGGTACAGTATCGCGAGGATGACGAGGAGTAGTGCTTCAGCGAATTTCGATACCCGGGCGATCGGATTGTCCTGGAGGTGGGTCAGAACAGCTTCTATCGGGGAGAGGCCATGATAGTGAGGGAACCGGCCTGGAAGAAACCCGCCATGGCCGGTGAGATGCCACCCGAAGTATCCTACCAGATACGTCGCAACCAGTGCCATACCGAGTACGTAGATCGGCTTGCGGGGAAGGCCGAATGGGACAAGAGCCAAGACTCCCACGATAGCAAGTCCTGACAGAACAAACAGTAGCGGGCGAGGGTCGCTCGAGAGAAGTGCTAGATTGTCCGTACGAACGAGGAGGAGTAGCCGTGGCAGGCCACGATCAGGGTGAGTGAGGTGAACCGCGGCGACGACAAACGCGAGGACACCCCCGAGATACTGATAGTGACGGGTGGTCGGCAGATCGCCACTATACACGATACGAAATACACTCATTGCCACCCATACCGAGTATGGTGCGGTAAAGGCTGTCGAACGATCATCACTGACATCGAGTAGACGATGACGAGGATGCTTACAGAAAGGAGGAGGTTACCAGTTCAACCTGACATCAGTGACCAGGGTAAATCTGGTCTATTCGACGGGCGTTCTCGTGTTGTGAACTCACGTGTTGTAGTAAGACACCCATGGGGGAAAGGTCAAACACAGTTCGGATGGTGGACTCGATGAGGTAGCAGAGATGCTGCGCCAACGACTGAATAACATCCGCGCAGTCTGGCGATTGAACCCGAAACACCTACAACTGAGGGCAGTTAACCAGGAAGTGCGTGCGAGGGTAGCCAAGCAGGCCAACGGCGGCGGACTCAAGATCCGCTCCCGTAGGGGTCCAAGGGTTCGAATCCCTTCCCTCGCACTCCCAGGAGTGCGGCAAGATGGGAGCATCTTGCCCTCGCAATCCGTTTCGGAGAACATCGCTACCCAGCTGCGGCTATGCAGTGAAACGACGACGGATAACAGATCCGCACCCCTAGGACGATGATCTCGTCTGGTGCTTTGCGAAAGACGCACATCGTCGGAGGACCTCAGTATTAGGACGCGTCCTCCGCTCGCGTTCTATCGCTCGAAACACCTTTGAGCATCCACTGTCGTGTAGGGGACACTGTATGTCATCCGGATTTGATCCACGTCGGGGGTACGACGACTGCTGGCTTCGCTACGAACCGGTGCAGGATGAGGACCGTCGACGCTCGTATGAAATTCGATGTCTCCACGTCCACGCCTCCGACCGCGCTCCAGAGCTCGGTGCGGTCCGGGACGAACTCCGGCGAGGTCTTTCGGGTCTTCTCGGCCGCGAACCGCACGTGTGGAATCATCCGCCTCGATCACCAGACGGATTTCTCGCGGTCGGTGGCCCCGACGAGATGTCGGTTATTCGTGAGTCAGTGGACGTCGACCGGATCCGAGGACTTGACGACGACGGCTACCGACTGCTCGCGACGACGTGGCACGAGCAGGACTGTCTGATCCTCACGGCACCTACTGACCGCGGTCTGGTCTATGGGACGTTCGATCTCCTTCGACGCATGTCTCGCCGGGAACCGATCGACGAGCTCGACGTCGTCGAGGAACCAGCGAACGACGTCCGTATGGCCCAACAGTGGGATGAGCCGTTCTGCGGGGCAATCGAACGAGGATACGGGGGCCGGACGATCTTCGAGTTCGAGGAGCTACCGGACCTCCGGGAGCGGTACCACGATTATGCTCGACTGCTGGCGTCGATCGGCGTGAACGGTATCACGGTCAACAACGTCAACACCACCCGTCCGGACCACCGCGGAATGAACGACTTCATCGACGAGGTAGAGGGCTACCGTCTCATCGGGACGGAGTACCTCGACAGGCTCGCACCGCTCGCAGCAGTCTTTCGGCGCTACGGAATCAAGCTCTATCTGTCGGTTAATTTCGCGTCTCCCATCCTTTTCGGCGACCTCGATACCGCGGATCCCCTCGAGCCAACTGTGCAGGAGTGGTGGGAACGGAAGGCCGACGAGATCTACGAGCGCATTCCGGACTTCGGGGGGTTCCTCGTGAAAGCGGACTCGGAGGGCCAACCCGGCCCACACGAATACGACCGCGACCAGGCCGAGGGAGCGAATGTGCTCGCCGAAGCGCTCGCACCCTATGGTGGCCGGGTGTTCTGGCGGGCGTTCGTCTACTGGAGTCACGGTGACCGCGCGCCGCAGGCCTACCGGACGTTTGCGCCGCTCGATGGGGAATTCGCCGACAACGTCACCCTGCAGATCAAGAATGGCCCGATCGACTTCCAGCCACGCGAGCCGGTCTCCACGCTTTTCGGCGTGATGGACGAAACGGACGTCGCCATCGAACTACAGGTCACACAGGAGTACTCCGGACAGGGCGTCCACTGCTGCTTCCTACCACCACAGAACGAGGAGTACCTGTCCTTCGACACGCTCGCACACGGCGAAGGGACGCCGGTTCACTCCCTTTTCGAGGGAGAGGGCGAAGGCGTCACTGGTGTCGTGAACGTTGGTGACGATCCAAACTGGATGGGCCACTACCTTTCCCAGGGGAACCTCTACGGCTGGGGCCGCCAGATGTGGGATCCGACGATCGACTCCCGCACTATCGCACACGAATGGGTCGATCTCACGTTCGACGTCGAAGAAGAAACACGAACCACCATCGTCGACCTGTTGATGGACTCGTGGCCGGCACTCATCGACTACACGACGGGAGGTCTCGGCCTGATCCATATGATGTACAACGGGAGCGATGAGCTCGAGAATCACTACGACCCGAATCCCGAAGAGTGGCCCCAGTACACTGGCGTCGACGAGAACGGTATCGGCGTCGATCGGACGGCATCCGGTAACGGGTATGCCGAGCAGTATGGGGACCCGATTGCCGAGGAGTTCTCGGATCCCGAGCGATGTCCGTCGGACCTCCTGCTGTTCTTCCATCACCTGCCCTGGGACTACGAACTCGCGGATGGGACGACGCTGATTCAACGGATGTACGACAACCTCTATGCGGGTGTGGAGGAGGCGACGCGGCTCCGCAACACGTGGGCAGGCCTCGAGGGGGAGATCGACGAGGCCCGTTTCAGACACGTCATGGAACGCTTCGACGACCAGGTCGAGCACGCTGCAGAGTGGCGTGACGAGATCGCCGCGTTCTTCTTCGACTACTCGGGGATCCCGGACGAGAAGGGTCGCGTTCCAACAGAATAGCTCGGCTGTCGGACGTGGAGCAATACCCCTCGCTCACCGGGGAAAGTAAGGATCGACCCGGCTACGAGAGGAGCGAATCACTCGTTACGAGACTCGGTGATCAGGAGCGAGACCTGAATCTCCACCGGCACGTCTTCGCTCGAGCGTTCGTGGATGCGCTCGGTGATATTCCGGTGTAACCCGGGATGATTCTCGTTGGGGGGCCGTCCAATTGTCACGATCACTCGTTCGCTCGGCTGTAAGAACCCACCTCGATCCTGGTTGACCTTCACGCTGAGAAGGGTGACGTTAGCATACTGCTCGTCGTCGAGGATCTCCTTGACGTCGCTCTCGATCGCATCCTCCATTTGTGACCGCTGGACGCCCGCATACGTGACGTTCCAGAGGAATGCCGTCGTGACCAGGATAGCGATCAGAAGGACCCCGCCGCGTTTCAGGATGGCACGGCGCGTCTGTGGCAATTGGATCCACGATTGCGGACGATACCCAGATACCAGAGGGTTACGAGCCCGGCGAAGTTGATGGCTAGGAGGTTCACCGCGAGGAGGACGCCAGACTGGAGTGCGACACCGGGATTCAGCCACGCGATACCGATCCCGACTGTCGCTGCTGGGGGAAGGAGCGCCGCAGCCATCATGACCCCGACTAGCGCCATTCCGGCACCAGTGGCGATACTCAGGATCCCAGCGACCCCCGCGACGAGCGCAACTATGAGCGAGAGAAGGTCGGGCGAGAGCCGCTCGACGATCTGCGGGGTTGCGGTCACCGCAAATCCTGACGGGACGAGGTAAGCGGTCCGCATGATCCAGGCGAACGCCGTTGCGGTCAGGACCCCGACTACCACCCCGATCGCTTGCAGTCTAACGCCCCTGTGGAACAGTTCCGATTTGTCGATCACCGTACCGACACTCGCGCTGATCGCGGGGCCGAGGAGAGGAGCGAGTACCATAGCTCCAACCACGATGGCGGATGAGTCGAGCAACAACCCGGTGGTCGCAACGATAGTGCTCAGGACCATCATCGTGAGGAATGTCCGGTGGTCGGGGATGAGGTCCTCGGTCTGCCCCTCGAGTTCCGCGGCTGCGACACGTTTGTAATCGCCGAGTCCTTCCAGCTGCCCGTCGGCTCGCTGAAAAATGTCGACTTCGCTCTCGATGATCACCACGTGGTCCTCCGAGCCGAGCCCTGTTCGATAGAGTTCTCCTAAGATCGGCTCCACCTCGTCGTCGGGAATTGAAATATACAGTACTACAGCGTACTGATCCGTTGTGACCTCGTCGGTCGCGAAATAGTCAGTTCCTCGTTCATCAAGTACCTCCTCCACGTCAGGGAGAACGTCGGGAGGGACCGTGACCTGGAGGAGTCGCATAGAGAGACTACCGAGTGAACGGCGAAACCAATGGGGCCACTAAGGTGAGGCCGATGTCGGGGATTCGTGGTGACACCTATTACATTTCACCAACCCCCCTCTCAAACCACCACTAATAGGCCACTGTTTAATCATCTCCGTGCAAGTTGACACTATATGCGCGGAGAAGAGAGCACCCACTGGGCGACGCTGGTGATAGTCTGCGGCATCGCTCTGTGGGGAGCGTTCTTCTGGCACTTTCTGCGTGAAATTCGAGAGCTACCCGTCTTCTGGCCGCCATTTTTGACATTGCTGCTGGGAACAGGATTCTCCGTCGCTATCGCGTACATGGGATACTGGCTCCGGCGCGCGGAACACGTAGAGGCGGCGTTCAGGCGATACATGGTCGGGTGGGGGATCGGTGGTGCGGTGCTCTTGTCGAGCATCCACGCGATTGCGCTCGTGTTACAGATCGCGGAAGGTCGGACAATAGGCGAGCCAGTACTCGATCTGCTGCTTGGAGTCGGTAGCGGGCTGACAGTGGGATTGCTTGTGGGGTTTTCCTACCATCGAGCGCGGGCAAACGAGGAACGCGCACGGGACCGGAGCGACGCGCTCGCGTTTCTCCACAGTACGCTCAGACATGAATTGCTCAACGGCCTGAATATCGTTCAGGGGAATGCCGACCGAATTGCGTCCATCACAGAGAACCAGGATGACAGTCCGGAAACCGAAATCACCCATCGAATCGAAACGATCAGGGACAGAGCTTCGCACATGAGTGAGGTCGTACACCATTCGCGGATTTTCGCCACCACCTTCTTAGGGGATGAGACGCTCGAGTCAATCGATCTCACCCAGAGTCTCATTGACCGCGTGACCGCAACGCGAAACACATATCCAGACGCCACGGTGTCCGCAGAGATTCCCGCGGATGTGTCAGTGCTGGCAAACGAAGCCCTCTCCCATGTTTTCGAGAATATCTTACAGAATGCGGTGCGTCACAACGACAAACCAGTTCCCGAAGTGAACGTGTCGGTGGAGGAAACGTCGGACATGGTCGCTGTCGAAGTCGCCGATAACGGGCCGGGCGTTCCTGATAGAGAGAAATCAAGCATCTTCGAACGGGATCTTACTCGCGAACACGGGTTCGGATTGTACCTGACGAAGAAACTGGTCGAGTACTACGGAGGATCCATATCCGTGAAAGACAATCAGCCCGATGGGTCGATCTTTCGAGTAGAACTCCAGCCGGCCGGATAATTCTCTCAACGTGGATAGGGCTCGATACACTCTGGATGTCGGGGTCCTCCACGCCAGAAGATGAATCACGATTCTGTGACCGACGGAAACTGTTCTCTGTATCCCGGGAGAACATCGGCGGCGGGACCATCCTCCTGGATAGCACCGTCGACGAGTATCGTGACGTGTCCGAGTAAGTCCTCGAAGGTATCGACTTCGTGGGTCGAGACGACGACTGTTCTACCCGCAGCCTGGTATTCCTGCAGGAATGCGAGGATGCCACGCTGGGAGGGTTTATCGACATCAGCGAGGGGTTCATCGAGCAGGAGAAACTGCGGACGCTTGACGAAAGCCAGCGCGAGATCGAGCTTCTTGCGGAATCCCCCCGACACATCACCAGCGCGACGGTGGACTGCTGGGTCGAGCCGGAGTTCGTCGATCAGGGTATCCAGCCAAGATGTGGGTGGTGGGTCGTCGGCTAGCGATCTGAATACCGACAAATTTTCGCGAACCGTGAGGTCGGGGAAGAACCGCGGTTCTTGGAAGCTATACCCAATCCCGGCGGCCGGTCGTTCGATGGTTCCTGTCGTCGGCCGAGTGAGATCGGCAATCAGGCGAAATAGCGTCGTCTTTCCAGAACCGTTCGGGCCAATCACCCCTCTGAACTCATCCGGATCTATCGTCATGGAGACGTCGTCCAGTGCTGCAACTGTTCCATAGTGTTTCGTCACGCCTCTGAGGGTGATTCCGACAGTCTGCTCGGTCATTGTTGCCTCCGGCGGTAGGAAACAACGGCGAGTTTCAGGACCACCACCGAAAGAACCGCGGTCGCGCCGAGCCACACGAGGTAATCCGTGTAGAGTGTCACCGGGGCGTCCCGCAGCATGGCACTCCTGAGGGAGATCATCGAGTAGTGGGTGGGGAGCGACCTCGCGATTTCCTTTCGAATTTCAGAAAAGAAGCCGACTGGGTAGACAAAGCTCGACAGTGAGAAAATACCGAGTGCGAGCCCGAGGTTGACAAACACGCCTGCCGATCCGAGCTTGAATACGAACAAGACGGCGAGTCCGATCGCCCCAAGAAACACGAATGTGAGTAGCAGGACACCAAGCGTCATCGGGGCCAGTGCTGCGATGTCGTAGCCGAGCGCTGCCGTCACGAGGCCGACAGTTACCGCGGACACGATGAGAAGTGCCCCGTAAAACAGCAACTTGCTCGCGACGACGAGATCGAGTCGCGATTCGGTCTGGAGTCGATCGAGGACTAATCGTTCTCCACGGACCTGATACGGCAGAAAGATGAGGGCATAGAGTACGAGGAACGCCAACAGACCTGTCGGAACCAGGTACTCTGAAAGCTCCCGCTTCACGCCGAGTCGTTTGTGCTCGACAGTCACGTGGGCCGGGAGCGATCGATCGAGCTGCCCACTCATTACGCTGACCGTGATATTCGCCGGCTCCTGGAATGGCACGATGGTCTGATCGGAAATGACAGTGAACGTGACATCGTTGCCCTCTTCCGTGATGTTCGCCGGGACCACGATGGCGAAGTATACCTCCTCACGCAGGAGTGCATCCTCCACGAGTTCCGGGTCCTCATATGACACCGGTGTTGCGAAGAAGGTCACTCCCGCACGGGTGATGGCGATGTCATCGTCGGTCGTGGTCTCGTCCGCGGCGACGACACCGACCGGCACGTCGCGGGGGATAGTCCGTTCGTATACCACGGTCCCTGCGACGAGCGCGCCCGGGATCAGTATCAAGAGGACGACAAAGAGCCCGATGTTTCCGCGAACGGCGAGCGTTTCCTTCCGGAGCAGAGCCAGCAGATCCACGCTAGAACTGATCGAGCAAGTCGAGGATGTCGTCGATATCGCTCTGGTAAGACACCGTGATCGTTGCCCCGTCCCGGTCTACCTCGACCTTTCGCAACTCGTCAGTGAGGGCCTCGTCCTGGACCGATCCCCGAACGAGCGACAGCGCGCCGGACGTCACGTCCTCGATGTCCTGGGCGTCGTTCTCGTCCGCTGCGACCATCTTCGTCTCGACCGCGGCATCACCGTCCGTCGTATCGTACACAACGCTGAGTGCTTGCAGTTCCTGGAACGCACTGAAGTCGAGATCCTGTCCCATTCCAGCACCCGGGTTCTCGGGGATGGCACCTGCGGGTGGCGCTGCAGCGATCGTCACGTACCCGTCGCTTGCCTCGTCGTAGATATCACGGACTGGCCCGGAAACCGGGTCGGCGTCACCGTAGACGACATCGAGTGCACCACGAACGGATTCCTCTTCTCCGATGACGTACTGTCCATCACCGAGGACGCCGAGGTACATCGGCGTCCCGAACTGTGGTTCCTCGGCAGGCTCGTACAGGACGGACTCGCCCTGATACTCCGTTTGCTGATACTCGGTATCTTGTTCCTCCTCGACCGACGAGACGAGGTCATCCTCTGCCCAGTCGGCGTGGATGATAACCCCTACTCGCTCCTGTTGGGCCATCTGGTTCTCGGGGATCTCGCCGAAGACGAGGACTTCGCTCGCTCCGCGTAGATCGAGACCGGTTTCATCTTCGAACTCCTGGAAGAGATCTTCTGCCTCGTCCTCACCGGTTTCTTCCTCTGCAAGTCCGTCAAGGAGTTGCTCACTATCCTCGTCTTCCAGCACCGCCATGTCGACGTGAACAAGGAAGTTCGCGTTATCCGGCACCTGATCGACCGTCCCTGCATCACCCCCACCGATGCCTCCAGCGCAGCCTGCGGTCGTGACCACGATAGCCACCGCAACTGCCAGGAGCAACTGTCTAGATGGGTGTCTGTTCTCTGATAAGAGAGGGAGTAGTGAGTGGAACATAAAAAAACAGATCACTGACCAAACCAATAAACGTTAGGATGTTGGAGGGGGTTTGCCCATTTGATTCAAACTTTATGGGAAGAAAGTGGTGTATTATTCCATATCAATAACGTGAGGAAGCCACACATACGCGCCTGTGGAGGGATTGATTGAACCACCAACGACATGTTCTATAGCATACGTCCACTGTGTTTCCCACCATCCGAGAACTTCAATCCAGGATTGCCTGCTTACAATAGATCTGTTGAGTCCCACACAGACAGTAACTCCCAGCTCATTGATCAGA
Organism: uncultured Halobacteriales archaeon; assembly: GCA_964510865.1. Lineage (GTDB taxonomy): Archaea > Halobacteriota > Halobacteria > Halobacteriales > Hikarchaeaceae > CAZEDI01. Next base: position 8,470 of record CAZEDI010000002.1, on the reverse strand, counting down.
CTGCTGGCCTCGTAGAGTTGATCGAAGGGAGGCTAGTGAAATACCTGTTTGCAGTGTTCTAGATTGCGCTACTTAGCGCGTAGAGTATGAGTTGCCCGTGCCAAGTGTACCCTCGAACATAGAGAGTTTAGAATATATCAAATATCTTGAATGCCCGGGGAGGGCTTCGAACCCTCGACCTCCGCATGTCCCAGGTCCGAGGTCCGGAGGCGTACTCGCGCCGAAGCTCGAGTGCCCTATGAGTGCGGCGCTATGTCCAGCTAAGCCACCCGGGCGCAGCCACAGGTACCCGAGGACGCGGCTTTAAGCCTCCGATCTATCTCGGGGTCCCGGCGGATTTATGCCGGGGGACGCGAGATAGTCATCCATGACGGTTCCCGAGCTGGTGCGCGAGCGCCTCGGCGCGGGGTCGGTCCGAGCCCGGATTCCGCTCCAGGGGGAAAACGAGCTGATCGTCGGCGACGATCGCACGATCCACTATCGAGCCGAGGGCCTCCTCAGCGGCGAATCGATAGAGGAGGTCCCCCACGCCGCCGAGTCCGTTTCCGTGAGCGACGGTCGGCGAAAGAGTACTGTCACAGTCGATCACGGAATCGACGGGAGCAGCGAGTTTTCGATTCCAAGCGATCGACTCGATGATGCGCTCGCCCCACTGCTTGGTGGCATCTTATCGACAGCGGACGTCATCGACCCGGAGGAAGCGGTCGAGGCGATCTACAGGCTGGGCGAACTTACAGTCATCATAACCGACTGTCGGGTGCTCAAACATGTCGGCTCCGCCGTGTGGGATCACGAGGCCGAGGTCTACGCCTTCCAGGATATGACTGATCTCGACATCGAAGAGGGAGCCGTCTCGTCACAAGTCATCGTCGAGGTTGCCGGCCGTCCTCAGCGGATCAAAGCCCCGAGCGAGGACGCCCGGGAGATCCGCCGACGGATCGAACGGGCCCTCCTCGACTATCACGACGTCGAATCGTTTGCCGCGTTCCAGGGAGCGGTAGGCATGGATGACCCGACACCAATCCAAGACGACCGTGAGAGGGACGAGCCGGACCAGCAGGTCGAATCGGATAGTGCAGACTCGTCGACGGACGATGACACGGGCGACGATGAGACAGAGGAGGAAAAAACCCATGCAGTCGATGACTTCGCGTTCGATGATACGGAGGATGCACGCGTAGAAGACGCACTCGTCGAGGAACTGGCAGACCTCCGCGAGGCGGTCGAACGCCAAAACGAACTCCTCGAAACCCATCAGCGGGTGCTGCACCTCCTGGTCGAGGAGCTCCAGGACTAACCGATCTCACCAGTTCCACGGGCCGTCATCCCAGTCACAGAGCCGTCGCTCGCGTTCGATTCCCTCGATCCGGGCAACGTCCGCTTCGTCGAGCGTGAGGTCGAGAGCCTCGTCGTCCTCACGAATCTCGGCGGGTGTCTCCGCACCCGCGACGACGTGGACAGGCTCCGTCCCGAGCAACCAAGCGAGACTAACCTGGGCCTCCGTCGCGTCGTGTTTCTCGGCGATCGCGGATAGCTCGGCCACGTCGTAGACGTCCCCACGAAGAACTGGCGTGTGGGCGACGAACGTGTACTCGTGTTTCCGGGCATGCTCGAGGAGGTCGTTCTGCTGGAGGAGCGGGTGCAGTTCGGCTTGATGGGCAAACAGGGGAGCATCGAGAACGTCCAAGGCTTCGTCGAGCAGCGACGTGCTGAAGTTGGCCACCCCGATGTGTCGGATGACTCCTCGATCGTACAGTTCATCAAAGGCCGGAAGCGTCTCGGACGCATCGTATTCCCCTCGGGTACGAGGCGTGTGGACATACAAGAGGTCGATCGTCTCGATGCCGAGTCTGGCTAGGCTCCCGTCGACGCTCTCGAGCACGTCGTCGTATCCCAGGTTCTCATCGCGTATCTTCGTCGCGACGAACACCTCCTCTCGGGGAACGTCGGAGCGCGTGATCGCTGCACCGACACCTGATTCGTTCCCATAGCTCTGCGCCGTGTCGATGTGACGATACCCGACCTCGAGTGCAGTTGTGACGCTCTCGGCACATGCATCGGGATCCCGATTCGTTCCCGTCCCGAGACCGAGGGAGGGCAACTGGTCCATACGGGAGACTACACCCAGCCTGGTTTTTACTGTCCCGATACCCCGAGGGAGACCACGGCCCCGGCCTACCTTTCAACAGCGAGAGAGTCCCGCCGTTCACGGCGGGCGTGAATCGCGTAATCTCGGGTACAGCACCGCCACGTTACCGCTAATCTTGAGTCTCCAGCGTTTCAAGACCGGCTTCTAACACCTCTGCATAGGCTTCCGAAAGGTCCACATCGTTCGCTTCTGCGTAGTCTTTGAGCCGTCCGTGCAAGCCGTGCGAAATGTCGATTGCTGGCCTCATTGGTATTTCCCGTATTTCTCGTAAGAGTTCTCGGCGTGGTAGGGATTCGCATCTTCACACTCCGGGCAGACGAACAGGTAACTTTCCGGTTCCGTGTCGTGCTTTTCTTTGAAGCGTCCGCGGGCCTCCTCTTGGTCTTCAAACAACCCAATCATGTTAACTGTCATCCAGTCGTCGCTAGTCTGCCCACAGATGTAACAGGTTAGTGGCGTTTCAGTCGTCATGTCTTATAAGACTTATTTGACGTGGAGACGTGAAAAGAATTGTGGCATGAAGCGCACCAACACGTTTGCCGTGCGACCGCTCTCTGACGATGGAGAGCAACTGCTACGGGACCTGTTGGACGCTTCCGCCGCTCTCTGGAACGAGGTAAACTACGAACGCCTCATGCGGTACAACGACGAGGACGGCTACGAAGACGAAGACGTGTGGGACGCCGATACTGGCCGACTCGAAGGCAAATACAAAGGCGTTCTCGGCGCGTCCACCGCTCAACAGGTGATACGCAAAAACAGCGAAGCGTGGCGCGGGTTCTTCGAGACCAAGAAAGCGTATCACAACGAGTCGGATACGTCCGTCACGGAACACCCCGACTCGCCGGGATTTCGTGGTAACAAAGACGACGGACGCAAACTCCATACCGTCATCCGCAACACGTCGTATACCGTCGAATGGGGCGACCACTCCCGGCTCGAAATACTGGTCGGGAGTGAATTGAAAGACCGATACGACCACACTGGGCGTCTCCGGCTGGAAATCGCTGGTGACCCGAACTGGCCTGACTACGAGAAACAGGGCCGGTTAGACTTATGGTACGACGAGACTGACAGCACCTTCCGAGCTTCGCAACCCGTGACTGTTTCTGACGATATACGGGACACTCCACTGGCCGACCACAAGGCCGCTCTGGACATTGGTGCGAACAATCTCGTCGCCTGTACCACGACGACCGGCGAGCAATACCTGTACGAAGGCCGGGCGTTGTTCCAGCGGTTCCGCGAGACGACGCGAGAAATCGCCCGGTTGCAGTCGAAACTCGAAGAAGGCCGATACAGTAGCGAGCGTCTCCGGCGGCTGTACCGCAAGCGCACCCGTCGCCGTGACCATGCCCAAGAGGCACTGTGTCGTGACCTGTTGGAACGACTGTACGAAGGCGGTGTAGACACACTGTATATCGGTGGGTTGACCGACGTGCTGGACACGAATTGGTCGGTCGAGACGAACGCCAAGACGCACAATTTCTGGGCGTTCAAGAAATTCACCGAGCGACTGGCATGTACCGCCGAGGAATTCGGTATCTCGGTGGAAGTTCGGTCGGAAGCGTGGACCAGCCAAGAGTGTCCCCAGTGTGGTTCGATAGACCGAACGACACGGCATCAGGACACGCTCACCTGTCCGTGTGGGTTCGAGGGCTATGCTGACCTTACAGCGTCGGAAACGTTCCTGAGACGGCACACGGAAGAAGCAGTCAGGCCGATGGCACGGCCCGTACGGTTCGAGTGGGACGACCACACCTGGTCGGAGTCACCACGCTCTCACGAACGTCCCAAAGAACAGCGCACAGACCCGAGTACCGTCCACCCCGACGGGAATGTTGTCTCCGGCGAGTCGTAGACCGGCTGAGACTCCCACGGAGGAAACCGCGCCGTTCACGGCGCGGAGGATGTCATGCTCGGCCCGTCACCTTCCGAACACACTCGGGCCCGAACGGGCCGAGTTCACCGGCATCGAACTGGACGAAGTGACCCGTGGAGAGGCCGGCTCCACACCGCCGGCACGTGAACTCCCCATCTCGTCGGACGACCTGGGTCGTGTGAGACACGTATGTCCCCTGTCGAGGCCGGAGGACGCCATGCTCCCGGTCAAGGAGACCGCGGACCTCCGCCGCGTCGAGGATTTCGCGCTGGAGCGTGGGATCCGCCGTGACGACTTCCACCCGATCCATCGCCGTTGCCAGGTCAAGCTCGTCCGCCTCGATCGCCGCCAGGAGTTCCAGGCCGACCGCGACCGGATCTCCATCCATGCCGGAGTATCGCACAGCGCGCCGAAAAACGTTCCGCGAGGGAAAGTGCGAGGAGTGAAGTCGCCCCACCTGGTACGGGGGTCCGATGCGGATCGGGCGACTCCACGTCGGACTTGGACTCGTCGTGGCGGGACTCGTCGCGATCGGAATACTCGTCTCCCCGGAGTCGATGGTGTCCCGTACACGGGCGATCATACAGAGCCCGTGGTTCCCGGTTGTACTGATTGGCCTCTATGCAGTGCGACCGCTGCTCGCCTGGCCGATCACGGCACTGTCGGTCGTCGTTGGATACAAATACGGCCTGGTCGCCGGGGTACCGATCGCCCTTACGGGAGGGGTCGCGACCAGTCTCGTCCCCTACGTGGTTGCACGTCATGCCCGAACGGATGTGGGGATTCTCGGGTGGGCAACAGCGGGAAGCGAGCGCTTCTTCGGAGCGACCGGTGATCTCCGCGGAGTGATCGCCGCACGGTTGGCCCCCACGCCCGCAGAAGTTATTTCAGTGGCCGCGGGGGCCGGGCGTGTCTCCACCCCGGCATTCATTCTGGGGACCGCCATCGGCGAGTTCCCCTGGACGGTTGCCGCAGTCCTGGCGGGCCATTCGATGCACCGCCTCACCCTCTCGGGTGTGGAGACACTCGATCCTGCACTCATCGTGGGAGGCGGGGGTGCAACGGTACTCCTCCTCGCCGGTCCGGCCTATCGCGCGGTTCGGACGTGGCAGGAACCACCAGTCGCCGGCGAGTGAACAGTCGAGGCGCCGAAGCCCATTTACCGCGGTGGATCCAATATATCCCCTATGGAAGCGGAGCAGGACCGGCCCGAGGAGGAAACGCCGATCCGTGTGCTCATCGCCAAGGTCGGCCTCGATGGGCACGACCGCGGGGCGAATGTCGTCACCCGCGCCTTCCGCGACGCCGGCTTCGAGGTGATCTACTCCGGGCTCCACCGAACTCCCGAGGAGATCGTCCAAATCGCCGTCCAGGAGGACGTCGCCGTCCTCGGCATCTCGATCCACTCGGGGGTCGAACACACCCACGTTCCGACGATCGTGGAGGGACTGAAAGAGCACGGCGCCTTCAAAGACACGCTCCTCATTCTCGGCGGGAACGTCTCCGATCACGAGACGCTGCAGGAGATGGGTGTCGCTGCCATCTTCGGCCCCGGAACGCCGCTCGAGGACACGATAGCGTTCGTCCGTGAGAACGCCCCCCGCCGCTGAGAACGCCTACAGGGAACAGTCTGCCGTGATTGTCGTTCCCGGATCGGCCGTCCGGACGAGCACCTCGCCATCAGCGAGTATCGCCGACGGGCCGTCGAACGCGAAGTCGTGGTCGCTTCGCACTGCGGACGCGTACGCGTTGGCGATCGCGATGGGACACGGAACCGCCGTCGACCAGTTCCGCCACCGATCGACGAGGGAGGGGAGCCGATCGTCCTCGCCCCAGTTTGCAGGCGCCACTACCAGGTCGGGCTCGACCTCTGCGAGGAACGTCCGTGTCTCCACGAACCCGAGGTCGGCACAGAGGAGCGGAGCGACCCGACCGACGCCTGTGTCGAGTATGGTGTACTCCCCGTGGTCAGTCGTCCAGCCATGCGTGTACTCGTAGGCTCGCTGTCGGTACAAGCGGGGTTCGACGCCCGATTCGAGGACGACGCAGGTGTTGTACACTTCACCATCCGCTCGCTGGGGGAGACCGAAGGCGACCAGCCCGCCCAGGTCCTCGACGAGCTCCTGGGTGGCCGCTACCGTCTCGCCATCGAGCGACTCGGCGTTCGCTGCGATCTCCGGCGGATCGAGCTCGACCCCGATGGTCGCCGTCTCGGGACCGACGACCACGTCCGCGTCTGCCAGCGCCGCTTCCAGTTCCGCGAGGAGGCGCTCGCGGTTCGCCGAGACGTCCTCGGCCATCTCGAGGTGACAACAGGCGATGGTGACGGAGTCGGCCATGTCAGGTGGGGAGCAGATCGCAGTACAGCATGGTCGTCTCCCCCACCTCCCGCTCGACGACCTCGTCAGTCTCGAACGCGACCGGGTTTTCGAAACCCGGGCCCTCGTGGACGAACGTGTGGTATTCGCCATCCTCACCCGCGGGGTCAGCGTCCGACGGGAGATCCGCCAGGAATCCCTCGTCGATACGACGGCCCAGGAACTCCCGGCCGAGCTCGGCATCGACGCAGACCGTCGTGGCCTCGAACCCGCGGTCGAGGAATCGCCTGATTAGCTCGCCGGTATCCACGCCGAGCAACGGACAGTAGGACGTGAATCCGACCTCGCTCATCGCCTCGTCTCGGTAGTCGTCTTGGTCCTCGAGAAAGACGTCACCGAGGATGAGCCGCTCGATCCCGCGGTCCGCGTAGTCGGCGAAGACCGCAGTCATGCGTTCGGTGTACTCCGCGCCGGTCGTATCGCCGGCGATCGGAACGAAGCGTACGGGGACCCCGAGCGCGTCGGCCTGCTGCTCGACCAGCGATGGGCGGACCCCGTGGAAGCTCGTCCGCTCGCTCTCCGCGGCGACCATCGTGAGGAGCTCCGCGATATCGATAGCGCTCTCCTCGCGGACCTCCTGGAGGGCGAGCGCGCTTTCCTTCCCCCCGCTCCAGGAGACGACGGCCTGTTCCATGTCCCCGGGGACGGCGAGGGTCGGCTTAAGGGTTCATCTACGCCGAGTTCGATAGCCCGCCCGTCGAGCTGTTCGGGGTCTCAGTACGGAGGATCGTTCGTCCCCCAAACCTATCGTCCGTCGGCCAGTTGATCCAGACGTGTACGGGGGAGTCCAGTCGTGACGGACGTCGACCGAACCGACGAGGACGTCAAGGAGCTCGTCGAGCGACACTGGGACGGCCGTGCGGCCACGTTCGACGACGAGAGCCAGCACGGTATCCACACGCCCGAGCAACACGAGCGGTGGCTCTCGACCCTCCGCACCTGGACCGGCGATGATCCCTGTCACGTACTCGACGTTGGGTGCGGAACGGGCGTCGTGTCGGTGCTCCTGGCGGAACTGGGTCACGCGGTCGCGGGCGTGGATTTCGCACCCGGGATGCTCGACAGAGCGCGGGGGAAGGCCGCTCGGGCCGGGTACTCGATCGACTTCCTCCGCGGCGATGCAGAGATGCTCCCGGTTGGGGACGATGCCGTCGAGCTGGTGACCGCTCGCCACCTCGTCTGGACCTTGCCCAGTCCCGACTCCGCCATCCAGGAGTGGCGACGCGTCGTCGAACCGGGCGGTCGCATTCTCCTGCTCGAGGGGTACTGGGACCACGACGAACCGTGGGAGGAGTACGAGGTCGTCCACGAATCGCTGCCGATGTACCACGGCCGGCCTGCCGACGAACTCGGCGCGTTCCTGGCGGATGCGGGCCTCCAGGCAGTCGAATACGAGCCACTGATGGACCCAGTGCTGTGGGGTCGAGAGCCCCGCCACGAGTACTACGCCATGGCCGCGACGGTTCCCGCCTGATCGGGTCGGCTTCGGGATTCCCGCCCGCGGAGGACGGTACTGTTTTGTCCCTGCTGGGACTGTGAACGACCATGAACACCACGGACGTCGACGCCGGGGACCTCGCCGAGGGCGACCTCGTGATGATCGACGACGAGCCCTGCCTGATCCGCTCCGCCGAGACCTCCTCGGCCGGCGGCAAGCACGGCACCGCCAAGGTCACGATCGAGGCCGTGACCCTCGCCGACGAGTCCGCGAAGAGCCTCACGCAGCCGGCGGACGGCGCGCTCGACGTCCCCGTCTTCGAGACCGGTTCGAACCCCCTGATCATGGTCGGTGGCGACGACGCGCACTTCGACCCCCTCGGCGTCCGGATCTCGCCCGGCGGGAACGTCGTCTGGCTGTGGGACGACGACGAGACCGACCAGGTCGTCGCCGAGGACGGCTCCTTCGAGAGCGACCGCGACGCCGGCGAGGGCTTCACCTTCGAGCGCTCCCTCGACGACCCGGGCATCCACGCCTACGGGTGTGCCGAGCACGACGGCCTCGGCGTATAGCCTTTGATGATGCCGTCTGCCTCGAGGCGGTCGATACGGTTGCGGACAGTA
>CAZEDI010000001.1:72087-91291 GCA_964510865.1 uncultured Halobacteriales archaeon | reverse complement strand
CCGAGTTCGACCCCGAGAAGTTCGAGGACAAGTACGAGCACTACTTCACGGAACTCCAGCGCGCGTACAAGGATGCCTTCAATTACATGAACGACCGCTACGATTCAGACCTGATCCATGCCATCGACCAGCAGATCCTCAACGAAAGCGAACCATTCTATGAGGGTGACGGTGAATTCCGCGTGGACCTTCCCGAGAACCCCGTCGATCGGGTCACGGGTGTTATCGCGTCGGAGGAGAAGATCGAGAATACCCTTTCTACGTACGTCGATCGCCTCGAGTCAGACCTTGCCCGGACCTTCGGATTCACGGAAAACGACGCGTAACTCGCCAGAACATCCTACGACAGAAGGCCTAAGGTTGTCGGTATCCAACCCGTTTCCATGAGCACCGAGACTCAGGAAGGGGACGACCTGCGCGAGCGAATCGAGAATTTCCTCCGCCGGAACTTCCCACAGATCCAGATGCACGGCGGGAGTGCCGCCATCCGAGACATCGACCGCGAGGACGGATCCGTGACGATCATGCTCGGAGGCGCTTGCAGCGGGTGCGGAATTTCCCCGATGACAATTCAGGCAATCAAGAGCCGGATGGTCAAGGAGATTCCCGAGATCGAACAGGTCAACGCGGAGACCGGCATGGGCGGCGGTGGGGGAATGAGCCCGTCCTTCCCCGGACACGAGGGTGACAGCGACGAGGGCGATGGCCGGGACGCGGGCGGTCCCAGCGCACCGTTCTAATCACCGACGAGTTCTTCCGTCATCTGATCGCTCAGGTCCTAGCTACACGTACTGCGACACCCAGGGTGCTCTCATTTCGTCAGGACGATCGGTACGTCATCAGTCTCGTTACTGACAACTGCGTGAAACTGTCGAGCATTTGCTGCTCTAAGTGTCGAGATCTCCGGGTCCGAGAGATCCATCCGCGTTGTCAGATCCCGCCACACGTGTTCACGGACGGAGAGGTAGTACGCGACATCGTCCGTTTCGACGAGTGGGTCCTGGGGAAAGGCCGTTCGCCAGTCGTGGACGAGTGCCTCGACAGTCATATCGGGGAAGTCCCGGACGAGGCGCTGTTGGCGCCGCAACAGATCCGTGATCATCGCCACGTCGACGCCTTCCTCTCGAGCGATATCTTCGAGGAGGGCTCCATCAAAGGCAGCGAGTGGATCTGGCATAGGCTCGGATACTGGTCGGGAGGAGGTAAGGTATACGGACCGAGTAGAGAGGGCAGGACGAACCCGGAAGAAACCGGGGTATTTAACCTCACGAACCACAGGCCTTGAGGTGATGAGCGAGGACGGGTCGACGAATGTATTGTTCGTCGTGATGGATACCGTCCGGAAGAGCCACCTCTCGGTCTACGGCTATGATCGCCCGACGACACCAGGACTCGAGCGGCTCGCGGAGGAGGCGACCGTGTTCGAACAGGCGGTGGCGCCTGCCCCGTGGACGCTCCCCGTTCACGCGTCGGTATTCACGGGGTTGTATCCAAGCGAGCATGGCGCGAGTCAGGAGAATCCGTACCTCGATGGTGCGACGACGCTAGCGGAATCACTCGACCTGCCGAGCGCGTGCTACTCCTCGAATGCATGGATCACCCCGTACACCGGAATCACTGCCGGATTCGACGACCAGGACAACTTCTTCCGCGCGATGCCGGGGAACTTCCTCTCGGGGCCAATCGCTCGTGTCTGGCGGGCGCTCAACGACGACGAGACCCTCCGTGAGGTTGCCGACCGGCTCGTGGCAGTCGGGAACTTCGTCCACGAGCACCTGGCCAGTAGCGACGAGTCGAACTCCCAAACCCCAACCGTAATCGATCGAACGACGGAATTCATCGCCGATAACGACGACTACTTCGCGTTCATCAATCTGATGGACGCGCACCTCCCATACCACCCGCCCGAGAGGTACCAGCGGGAGTTCGCACCAGGTGTGGATTCGACCGACGTCTGTCAGAATTCGAAGGAATATAACTGTGGCGCGCGTGATATCGACGAGGAGGAATGGGAAGCGATTCGGGGCCTCTACGACGCCGAGATACGACACGTCGACGATCAGCTCGACCGACTCTTCACCTGGATGCGCGAACACGGTGAGTGGGACGAGACGCTGGTGATCGTCTGTGCGGATCACGGAGAGCTTCACGGGGAACACGGTCTTTACGGGCACGAATTCTGCATTTACGATCCCCTGGTAAACGTCCCGTTGCTCGTAAAGCACCCCGACCTCGAACCGGGGCGACGGAACGACCAAGTCGAACTCCTCGATCTCTACCACACCGTCCTCGACCACGTCGGAACACCGGTTGCCCCGGGGGGAGAACCGCTCGACCAGGCTCGTTCGCTCCTCTCAGCCGACTACCGGGACTTCGCCGGCTCGGAACTCGCGTTCGTGGAGTATTATCGTCCCGTCGTCGAGCTCAACCAGCTCGAATCGAAGGCAAGCGCGGCGGGTATCGATCTCGATCCGGACTCGAGATTCTATTCGCGAATGCGTGCGGTACGTCGACGAGACGGGAAATACGTGGAAAACGAACGGATCGAGGACGAATTCTACCGTCTCGATCGAGATCCTGGCGAGACGGATGACCAGTTCGGGACGGGAGATCCTGCAGAGGAGGAGCTGTCGGCCGCGCTCTCAGGCTTCGCGGAACGGGTCGACGCGGATTGGGGGGACGTCGAGGACGGGGACGTCCTCGAGAACATGGACGGCACCGCCCGGGACCGCCTCCGGGACCTGGGATACATCGAGTAGATGTCCCACGATGAGGGTGGCTCCGCGCTGCTCGATAGGTTTGCCGAGCGCAGGGTCCTCGCGAAGATCGTCGTCGGATTTCTGGTCGCCGGCATCTTCATCTACTTCCTCGGGCTGGCTATCGGCTGGCGGCGTGTGTTCGCGGTACTGGTGACCGCAGATCCACTGTGGATCGGGGTTGCCTGCCTCTCGACGCTTCTCGGTCTCATCACCTGGGGGAAAGCCTGGCAGGTGGTCCTCTCCGTCATCGGTATCGAGGTCTCCTTCCGGCGCATTTCTGTGACATACCTCGCTGCCACGTTCGCCAACTACGTGACGCCATTCGGCCAAGCCGGTGGCGAACCGTTTATCGCGTATGTTCTCTCCCGCGAGACCAACGCGAGCTACGAGGATAGCCTCGCGAGCGTCGTTACCGTCGACTTACTCAACCTCCTTCCGTTCTTCAATTTCGCCGCCATCGGGTTTGTCGTCCTGCTCTGGCAGGCCACGCTTCCACGGACGGTTCGATGGCTCACCTTCGGACTTGCGGCACTTGCGATCGCAATCCCTGTGTTGGCGTATGCGGGCTGGAACTATCGGGCGGGCGTCGAACGAGCGGTTCTCGGCCTCATCGGGCCGATCGCAGAGCGAACCGACCGGATTTCCGTGGACGGAGTACGCCGCCGCGTGGAGCGTTTCTACGGCTCTCTCGAACGTATCGCGGCCGAGCCACGACAAGTGGCCTACACGCTGGTCTTCTCCTACACTGGGTGGATCCTCTTCACGCTCCCCCTGTACTTCGCGGCGCTCTCGCTCAACCTCCCGCTGGATCCGCTGTTGATCCTCTTTATCGTTCCCGCAAGTACGGTCGCCGCGCTGGTCCCAACGCCTGGGGGACTCGGCGCATCGGAGGCCTCGCTCACGGTCCTCATCTGGTTTCTCCAGTCAGGGATTACCGAGCCGGAGGCACTTGCGCTCGCTGGCGTCTACCGGGTAACGAGCTACGTATTCGCGGTCCTGATTGGTGGGATTGCTGCACTCTACGTGATCGCACGAGCCTAATTGTTCGCACCCTGCTCACGCGTCCTGATGAGCCCGTATAACGTCTCGTTGACCGGGACCGGGTTCGACGCACGATCGACGATGTACCCGTTGATGGCATCGATCTCGGTTCGTCTGCCCGATTCGACGTCCTGTCGCATCGAGGAGCTGTTCGATGCTGTCGCCTCCACCACCTCGAGTACGGCGGTTTTGGCATCGTCGTCCGGGAGATCGACCCCTCGATCCCTGGCGACCGTCGCTGTCTCGAGTGCCGCGCGGACGGCGATCCCCCGTGCGGGCTCCTCCCGAAGAGCTCCGTTCTCGACGTGGGCCAAGGCCGTCACCGGGTTGATGCCGGCGTTGACAGCGAGCTTGCGCCACAGTGGTGGCTGCATATCGGGGACAATAGTGGTCTCGAGGTCGCTCGCTTGGAACGCGGAGCCGACGTCCTCGGCGAGTGCGTACGGTGTGTCGCCGTGTGGGCCAAGCGTCACCGTGCCGGTACCCGTACACGCAACGATGCCAGGTTCCCGGAGCCGGGCGCCGAAGGTCGTCGTCCCCGCGAGGACTGGCACAGACAGTGTCTCAGCGAGGAGTTCCTCGTTGCCCATTCCGTTTTGTACGGAGAGTACGGCATCGAGAGAACAGGGCACGAGCGCGCGGGCCGCTTCCAGCGTGTCGTACGACTTCACTGTGATCACGGCGAGGTCAGCGTCGACCTCGGCGTCGAGTTCGGTGACGGCACGGACCGCAGCTCGATCGTCGAGGGCACCGACTATCCGCAGTCCAGCCGTGCGGACGGCGCGCATGTGAGGGTCCCGACCCACGAGAGTGACATCGTGCTCACGGGCGAGGAGACCACCGATAAGGCTCCCGAGGCTTCCGGCGCCGAAGACCAGCACGTCCATCGGGGACTAATCCTCGATATAGTAGTAGATCCCCTCGCGGTCACCGCCACAGGAGGGACAGGCCTCGGGGAGCTCGTCCTCGAGCTCGCCGATCTCTCCGCAGGAGAGACAGCGCCACATGAGTTCGGCCTCGCCGAATTCCGGATCGGTCCGTTCGTGTTCGACGGAGAGGGCTTCGATCCCCTCGCGAGTAGTGACGAGGAACCCGTCGTCGGTGAGTCCACGGATCGACCCAAGGGGTTTCCCCTCATCGTCGTAGACGATCTGGCCGGTCGAGACACGGGCCTCGGCGTCGGGGGTCTCGCTCATGCATACATATGAGGCTCGCCATCGTCTTAAACCTCATCGGCCGCGGGGCCGCCCTGGGATCGACACCTACTTTCCACCACCGGGAACACTGCTCGACATGTACATCGGACGTTTTGTCATCATTGGTCCGGGCGTTGGTGCCTACCGTGTCTCGTCCCGATCGTTCCCGAACCGACAAATCGTGGACGGTGCGGATACGCTCACCGTCGTGCCGACGGCGGATGCGCCGGAAACCGACAATCCCTACGTCTCGTATAACTGTGTTCGGAGGGCTGGTGAGCGCGTTGTCCTCGGCAACGGTTCGCACGTCGATCCGATCGCCGAGAAGCTCGATCTGGGATATCCCCCTCGTGATGCGCTCGCGGAGAGCCTGCTGGCGCTGGACTACGAGAAATACGACTACGATACCCCTCGTATCGCTGGTGTCCTCGGCGAGGACGCGTATGTGGGGATCGTCCGTCGCGACGCACTACTCGTTCGGGTGGTCGATGAACCGACCATCGTCGCAACGTACGACCTGGATACCCCGGAGGCGTACGACTTCGATGTTGCCACCGCGTCGGAGGCAGCGAATGCGGCGTACGACCTCGCGTTCGAGCATCCAGTCTGTGCAGCAGGAGCTGCCCGCGAGGACGATGAGTGGGTGCTTGCAGTCGAGAACGGGGAATGAGCAGGGGGACGCTCGGACGAGGAATCGTCGAGGACACTATCCACCGGTGACGATACGCCACCACGAGGACTAAGCCCACCGAGACGGACAGTATATCTATGCGTGTCGGGGTACTCGCCGACATCCACTCGAACCTCGTCGCCCTGGAGAGCGTCCTCGAGGACATCCCGTCCGTCGACGCGTTCGTGTGTGCCGGAGACGTCGTGGGATACAATCCGTGGCCAGCCGAGTGCGTGGACGCCCTGCGGGGAGAGACCGACGCTGCGGGTCTCGACACTGTCCCACCGCCGTTCGCCGATGGCGTTCCGACGGTCGAAGGCAACCACGACCGGATGGTGACGTCGGGACGGACCTTCCGAGGCAATCATATGGCCCGGGCCGGCGTCCAACACACCGAGAGCGAACTCGACGAGAACCAGTTGGCGTGGCTCCAGGGTCTCCCTCGAGAGCGAACGCTCTACGACGGCCGCCTGAAGATCGTCCACGGGCATCCACGTGACCCGGACCGCTATACCTATCCTCGGGACTTCTCGCCACGATTGCTCGAAGACGAGGACGTGCTCGTGATGGGGCACACGCACGTCCAGCACTACGAACAGTATTCGGAGGGCGTGGTCATGAATCCAGGAAGCGTCGGACAACCCCGGGATGAGGACCCCCGTGCTGCCTACGCCGTCCTCGACCTCGATTCGCTGGCGGTCGAGGAATACCGCGTCGAGTACGATGTCGACCGCGTCCAGGAGGCGATCGACGCAGCAGGATTACCTCGACGGACGGGAACCAGGCTCGCCCGTGGGCGATAACCCGAGCACTGCCTCGGGGCTCCGTCCTCCCTAGTCGAACTGTGCCTGGATCTCCTCGAGCGCCTCTTCACCATACTCCCAGTCGACATAGATTCCGACGGTAGTGGCACTGGTGATCACGTCGTAGAGGGGGAGATGTGAGTCCTCGAGCGGTTCGAAGATCGCTCGGAGGGAGCTGACATCGGCCGGGAGGTCTCCACTGGTAATGCGAATCGCGGCGACCGGCTCTTCGACGGTACACGAGGAGAGGATATTCGAGGTGACGACCGTGTCATGAAGGGCGGCTTCGGCATTAGGGGCGTCCTCTGCATCGATGTAGAAGGTGATGCTGTCGAGGCCACTCGAGGTCCCATCGATGTTGATGTCAGCCTCGAAGAGCGCGTTCGAGAGGGTTGCGAGGATACCCGGCTCGTTCCGGACCGACCGCCCGGCGACAGTGACACAGGCGAGCGGGCGCTCGCGCATGTCGATCAGACTCTCGAATTCGCCGACGATGTCCGTCCCACCGGAGAGGAGATCACCGTGCTGGTAGTGGATGACGCGCATTCCGAGGTCATCAGTCTTGTAAGCGAGCGCAGAGGGCGCGATCACCTCGGCACCACGGAATGAGAGGTTGCGGAGCTCGTCGACGGTGATCTGTCCGACGTTTCGGGCCCCCTCGACTGCCCGGGGATCGCCAGTCATGACACCTTCGACGTCGGTGACGATCACGACCTCGTCGGCATCGAGGTACTGTCCGAGCATGACGGCAGTCGTATCCGAGCCGCCACGACCGAGCGTCGTTACATTGCCCTCGTGGTCTTCGGCGAGGAATCCCGTCACGACGGGGACGACCGTGTCGAGACGCTCCTGCATCGCGTCCATTCGCCGAATGGTCTCCTGGCGGTCGATTTCGCCATGGGCGTCGACGACGATCGGCCAGT
The DNA here is from genome assembly GCA_964510865.1 of uncultured Halobacteriales archaeon. Lineage (GTDB taxonomy): Archaea > Halobacteriota > Halobacteria > Halobacteriales > Hikarchaeaceae > CAZEDI01. The sequence continues at coordinate 83,899 of CAZEDI010000001.1, read as the reverse complement.
CGTGACTGCCTGGTTCGACGAAGTCGGCGTCGATTCCTCGCGAGGAGAGCGCGGCCTTGAACATCCGGACGGAGGTTCGCTCCCCCATGCTGACGATCTCCGCGCGGTCGGCGTCCTCAGCGTCGAAAGTGATCTCATCCAGCAGATCGTCCGTCGAGGACCCCATTGCAGAGGCGACGACGACAACCTCGTGGCCCGCATCGACGGCAGTGCTGATCGAATCAGCGGCCCGTTCGATACGGTCGCCCGTCGCGAGGCTCGTCCCCCCGAACTTCGCGACTATGCGCACCGGAGCCACCCCGGTTCGTGCGAGTGAGTCATGCCATGCCGTAGCGATGGCGGCGGAATAACCCTTCGGAAAACAAGCCGCGCACTCCGGGTCCCGTCGGAGTGTTCCTCATTGATACCGACCCCGCCCCTGGATCTCCTCGAGACGATCGAGAACGGCAGGATCACCATAGTCGCGGTAGGCTTCTTCGAATGCTTCCCGGAGTCGTTCGTGCGCTACGGTGGTTCCCGAGAGGGAGCCTTCGAAGATGTGGAGGTCCATCGCGTAATCCTCGACGTCTTCGGTGTGGTATCCCAGACCGAAGTCGATGAGGAACGACCCAGCCCGACCACCATCTGAGGTATCCCCGCTACGGTCGGGGCCAGGGACTCTAACGTTCCTGGTCGTCGGGTCGCCGTGGACCATGCCGATACTGTGGAGTGTCGCGAGTTGGCGGGCCACAGAACTCACTGCATCCGTGGTCACATCGTGGGCGAGGTCACACTCCCCGACGTACTCGAATAGCAAGGTTGCCTCGTGCGGGTCGACATCTCGCAAGACGGGGGTCGGGACGCCTGCACGGCGGGCGAGGTGGGTAAGTCGTGCCTCCTGTGCCGTCCGTTCTCGCCGAAGCCGTTCATCGAGTGCCTGGTGACGATATCGCTTGGGAAGACGTCGCTTCGTTACGTGCTCCTGGCCGATCTCGACGATCGCTTCCGCGCCCTGGATCTCGTGTTCCGCCGGTGAATCCGGGGTGACGGGGTCGTCGGATCGCCACGAGACGGCAACTTCGTCGGGGCGATAGTCGGGACGGACAGTCGACTCCTCGAGTGCGATCGTCTGACCAGCATCGTACATTTTCGCACCGAGAACAGCGATCATCCCGGCGTTGTCTCGGAGGAATCGATCATCCGGAGCGTGAAAGGCTGCACCCCGGTCCTCACACATGGATGCGAGCATGGTCTGTAAGCGATCGTTCTGTCCGACGCCGCCACCCAGGACAAGTTCGTCGCTCCCGGTGAGCGACAGCGCCCGCTCGGATACCTCCGTCAACATGGCGAAGATCGTCTCCTGGAGCCCACAGCAGACGTCTTCGACAGGGACCCCATCGTCGACACGCTCCTGTGCGGCGCTCGTGATCCCCGCAAAGGAGAAGTCCATGCCTTTCACGACATACGGGAGTTGGATGTACTCGCCGTCTGCTGCAGCGTCCTCGACTTTCGGGCCGCCGGGATGCCCCCAACCGACGTGTCGGGCGAACTTGTCGATCGCGTTGCCGACGCCGGTATCCATGGTTTCTCCCAGCACGCGATAGCGTCCGTCGTTGAAGCCAAGGAGGTGTGCGTTTGCGCCCGAGGCGTTCAGACAGACGGGCGCGTCGAACCCGGAAGTGTGGCGGCCGATTTCGAGGTGGGCGACCATGTGGTTGACGCCGATCAAGGGGACGTCAAGCGTCTGAGAGAGAGCCCGGGCTGCGGTTCCAACGGTCCTGAGGCAAGGTCCAAGCCCGGGACCGCGGGAGAAGGCAATAGCGTCGACGGGGTCGTCCGCGTCCGCGAGGACTTGTTTGATCACGGCCGGAATCGCCTCCCGCATGTGCTCTGCTGCCTCCCGCGGGTGGATGCCGCCGCTCTCGGGCTGGTAGGCCTCGGTCTGGATGGAAACTGCGTCCGTATCCGAGTCATAGACAGCGGCACTCGCCGCCCAGGCCGTTCCTTCGATACCGAGAATTCGGGTCACAGTCGATCGCCGCTACCGCCGGGCGCCGTCACTTCCACTCGGTATAGGAGCACGCCCCACAGTGCCGTCGATCGTCGTGTTCTGCGAGGAAGGCGTCCTCGCACCGTGGACACGGCTCTTTCGCGACCTCGCCGTCGTCGTAGTACTCGTGTCGCGGCATCTATGCCTCCTCAGCTTCGACGTCGGCGTCCTCCTCATCCTCGATGCCGATCTTGTTGCGCTCGAGCATGTGATCGGCTTCGACCTCCTTGGCGTGGTCCGCCGATTCGTAGACCTTGGCCTCGCCGATCGTCTTTCGCATGCCGAACTTGGTGTCGAGGTTCCGGATCACGACTTCCTCGGCATCCTTGCCCAGGCGGGCGGCCAGACTGTCGCGAATACCGAGCCTGTCAGGGGTCGCCTCCGCGTGGCTGACCCGGAAGCGAACATCCGTCCGGTGGAGCATGGGGTTCTCCTCCTCGGAGATGACGGTGATTTCCATGGTTAGTTACCCGTCTCTTCCCCGGACGCGTGCAAAAGGATTACGAACACCGCCGTTGGATCCGATCTGGTCATCGTGAGCGTCGCCAGACCCAATCTATTTGATCGCCAGCGGCCCTTCTCGCGGGTATGGACACGACCGTCATGCTACCCCCGAGACCGGACCGTCGCTGGACGCTCGCGCGCCAGCTGGGTATCGACACCGCTGTTGTTCGGTTCTGGGGCGAAGAGGAATGGTGGACGTACGATCAGCTGCTGCAGGCGTCGAACCGATTCGACGACCATGGTCTCTCACTCGATGTCGTCGAGGATCGACCCCCAATGGTCAAGACGGTGCTCGGGCGGTCAGGCCGCGACGACGAAATCGAGACGGTAAAACAGTTGCTTCGAAATATGGGACGGGTCGGGATCGATACGTACTGCTGGGTATGGACGGAGAATCCGATCGGCGTCCCCCGAACCTCGGATTCGATCCCCGCACGGGGTGACTCACGGACCACTGGATACGATCACGACCAGTTCGACCGCGGGCCCCAGCACCCAGCAGCAGGGATCACGGAGGAGGAACTCTGGGAGAACCTCGCGTACTTCCTGGATGAGGTCGTCCCCGTCGCGGAAGAGGCCGGCGTGAACATGGCACTCCACCCGGATGACCCGCCTATATCACCAGTTCGGGGCGTGCCCCGCCTCGTGACGTCGCTCGAGAACTACGAACGAATCCTCGATCTCCATCCGAGCCCCAACCACGGGGTGACGTTCTGTCAAGGGAACTTCGCCGCGATGGGCGAGGACATCCCGACGGCTATCGATCGACTGGGCGACGACATCCACTTCGTGCACTTCCGCGACGTCGAAGGACCGACGACGTCATTCGTCGAGACCTGGCAAGACGACGGGCCGACCGATATGGTCGCGGCGATCGAAGCATACCGGGATGCCGGCTTCGACGGGCCCATCAGACCAGACCACGTTCCCCGGATGCTAGGAGAGGAGCATCGGGAAGAAGCGCAAGCGGGGTACACCGACATGGGTCGACTCTTCGCGGTCGGGTACATCGAAGGGCTGCTCGACGCAACCGGCGCGTGAAGAGGTCGGATCGGAGAGTACAAGGAAACGATCGTGATGGGCGAGGACGCGGTGTTTAAACGCCCGAGTATCCTACCCCTGTTCGAATGAGTGACGCCGCGCGGTTCTGTCCGGAGTGTGGGGATCCCGTGACGGTTGATCCCGACGAGCGTGCTCCTCTTCCGGAACACGTCGGTCGGACTCGCCGTCGCGAGCGGGCGCTCTGTGATTCCTGTTACTTCGATCGCTTCGACTTCGTCTCCGCACCCGAACGGGTCGAGGTCCGGGTGTGTGCATCATGCGGTGCCGTTCGCCGGGGGGAGCGCTGGGTCGACGTCGGCGCACAGGATTACACGGATATCGCGATCGAGGTGGTCTCTGAGGCCCTCGGCGTTCACGTCGACGCGGAGGACGTGACCTGGAGCGTGGAGCCAGAACAGGTCGATCCGAATACTATCCGGATGCACGCCACCTTTTCGGGAGTCGTCCGCGGGACGCCCATCGAGGATCGCATAACGGTCCCGGTCAAGATATCCCGGGAAACGTGCACGAGGTGTGGCCGCATCGCGGGCGATTACTATGCTGGAACGGTCCAGATTCGTGCGGCGGGGGCCCGCGACCCGTCTCGCGAGGAGATCGAGCGAGCGACCGAAATCGCCCACGAGGTAGTCGCAACGATGGAGGAAACGGGTGATCGGGACGCGTTCATCACTGACGTATCCGAGACCGAAGGAGGGCTGGACGTGAAAGTGTCGACCACGAAGATCGGCCGAAAGATCGCGGACAGGGTCGTCGAAGAGTTTGGTGGAACGGTGTCCGGCTCCGAAACGCTCGTCACGGAAGATGGTGATGGCAACGAGGTGTATCGGGTTTCCTTCGCTGTCCGCCTCCCACCCTACAAACCGGGCGACGTGATCGACCCACAGGACGGTGAGGGCCCAGTTCTTGTACGGAGTGTCCGGGGCAACCTGAAAGGACGGAGGCTAGCAACGGGCCAGGACTACGAGGTGGGTATCGACGACGTCAACGGCCGCCTGATCGGCACGATCGATGATGGCGTGGAGACGACGCTTGTCACGGTCGAGGACGACAGGGCAGTACAGGTGCTCGATCCGGAGACGTATGAAGCAACGACGATTCCCAGGCCCACCGATCTCGACGAAGCGGCCGACTCCGTCCGGGTGTTGAAACACCGCACTGGGATGCACGTTCTCCCACCGTCATGACCGACGATTCGTGCGAAACCGACGACGGAGCACAGGCATCGCTCGATGATCTCGCCGTGCTGGTGGAGCGCGAGCGAACGGGGGAGGCGATCGCCGCACTCCGCTCAGAAGGTATCTACGATGGGGATCGACATGTCCGGGATGCTGAGGACGGCATGGTCTCGATCCCCGTGACCAACTCGCCCGAGTACCTCGACGTGCACGACGTCGTCCGGCAGGTGGATCCAGACTATCGGGTTGTGACACTCGAGGATCGCCTCCGTGAACAGGGATTCACGGACGACGAACTCAAACGGGTTCCGAACTCGTGGGCGACTATCGGTGACGTGATCCTCGTCCGGTTCGACGACTGTCCCCGACGGGACGTCGTCGCAGAAGAACTCAGAGACCTCCAGGGGGCAGACACCGTCCTTGCCAGGAAGGGTATCCACGGGGAGCACCGCGAGCCGGATGTAGAAATCATCGCCGGATCGGGTGACACTGAAACCGTCCACCGGGAACACGGCACAGCGTACGCCCTCGATCTCGCGGAGGTGATGTTCTCACCCGGGAATAAGGCAGAGCGAGCTCGGATGGGCGAGATCGTCAGTGAGGGGGAAACGGTTCTCGATATGTTCGCCGGAGTTGGCTACTTCGCACTGCCGATGGCGAGAGCGGGTGCCACCGTGACCGCGATCGAACGGAATCCAACCGCGTTCAGGTACCTCGTCGAAAATGCTCCGCTGAACGACGTCGAATCGCGGCTTCGGCCGATTCGAGCGGACTGTCGGGACGCCATCTCGTCGTTCGTCGAGGCTGGGGAGTCCTTCGAGCGAGTCGTGATGGGGTATTACGACGCTCACGAGTATCTCGATTCCGCACTCGCCGTGGTGGATTCTGACGGGATCATCCATCTCCATGAGGCGACACCGGATGCAGTCGTGCCCGATCGTCCGGTCGATCGTCTCACAACTGCTGCCGCCTCGCTCGATCGCGCCGTCGAAGTACTCGATGTGCATCACGTGAAAACCCACAGCGAGGGGGTCTCTCACGTCGTCGTTGATGCACGCATTGCATAAGCCCGGAGTTGTACACGGTAGCGCAGCCGAATCACGCTACCATTCGCCGGACCGCACAAGGATGGACTAATTGGCTTCCATTCAACAATGGCCTGCTCTCTACCTCTCGCCCTGTGTCGTGTCAACTATCCCAGACGTCATGAAGCGGGTGATCCTTCGGTAGCGTACCATCGTCGGATGACTCGTCTGCTTGCGTCGTCGTCCCGCTGCCAGTCGACGTCTGATTCTCAACCGTGGTCGGGACCGACTGGCCCGACATGGAATCACTATTTCGAACCTCCGCGTTCGAGTTGGAGGACGGATCAAGCCCCGCACATGCACGCTCGGGATCGAACGACGGGAGATCTGGGGTCGTCATCGCCGCCACCTGCTCCTGGAACCAGGCGGGGAGGTCGCCACCGGCTCTATCGAAGAGATCGAGCAGGCTCGAATCAGCTAGGTAGGTCGCGCCATAGTCATCCTCGGCCCGGACGACCCGTCCACAGGCTTGGATCACGGTCCGTAATGCCGTCCGATAGTACCAGCCCCACCTGTCGTCTTCGAGACGGCGAGCCACACGAGCGTCACCTGTGTTGGGGTACGGGGCTTTACAGAGCACTTGCCAGCGTGCCAGGTCCCCCTTGAGATCCAGTGCCTCCTCCATCGTGACCGAGAGGAACACGTCGGGGCGATCGCTCTCGAGCCAGGCCTGGAGCGCCTCATCACGGTCATTCCGAGCGTGGCGTCGCACACGAGGTCCGACTCCCATCTCGTCTAAGCGAGTCGCGAGCTGCTCCTGGATGCCGTATGAGTGTGCGTGGATGATCCCCTTCTCGTCCGGATGCTTCGCCATCAAACGAACGACGAGGCGCGCCACCTCTGGGATAGTCTCGTCACGGTGTTGGTAGGTCATCTTCCCTTGCGTCACGTCGAACAACTGCCGGTTCTCGACCGGGAAGGTATGTGGGACGTCGACCAGTGCGACAGTCTCGGGGTCGAGACCGACACTCCGACAGAACGCGGTTTTATCGAGGATGGTCGCAGAGAGGAGCGCGAACGTCGACCCCCGATCCCAGACCGTGTGCTGGAGATACCTGGCGGGGTTCATCGGCTTGAACGCGAGGCCCTGACCGTCCTGCTCAACGAGCCACTCCGTCGCGCTATCGAGGTCGCGTGCGTCCTCAGCAAACCAGTGGAGTTCCCCGATGCGCTCAGTCAGGAGATCCCGCTCCCTCGCTTCGCCCGGTGTGAGCGAGTTCTGGCGTCGAAGCGTCTCCAGTCGATCCTCGCATGCAGCCGCGATGGATTCTGCGACGTCCGCTGCAGTCCCCAGGTCGTCAATCTCGGGGAGAGAGACATCGTCCCAGACCGGGACAGTGTGCCGGTTCAGCTCGATTGTTGCATACATCTCTGCCCACTCGGCAAGCCCATGGGCTTCGTCGATTACCACAACGTCCCGTGGACCGAACGCGTCCGAGCCTGCAGTTCGCATAAAGTAGGCGAGAGTCATCGCGGCGAAGCGTCGGTTCTCGGCAATTGCCCGGTCGGAGTAGTACGGACACTTGTGTTGTACGTCGCAGTCGAAGTTACGATCCCGCGAACAGGGGGCTCGATCGACGGTCGTGTCCTCGTCGGGGAGGATACAGCCATAGTTCGACTTCCCGCGGACGACGGCGAGGTCGGGGAGCAAGTCGTCAGCCTCCACTGCGTCGAGCTGGGAAACTTGCGGGGTCGTATAGTAGGCGCCCGTCAAGTCCGCGCCGTCGGCGTCCGCGACGTGGCGAGCACATCCCATGATCGCCCGCGCGAGGAGTGACTTGCCACTCCCCGTTGGTGCCCGCAGGAGGACGACGTCATTACCCTGTTCGAACGCGTCGCTGACCGCTTCGAGGGACTCACGCTGATGACCACGGAACGAGGGTGCGGGGAATTCGTCGAGAATTCTCGTCGGTGTCACTACCGCCACTGGTCCCGCCCTGGTTCAAAACACTACCGTTCCGCCCTAGTGCGGTTTTTGATCGGAACACGACCCTCTCGTCGGCGCTACGTGGTGGATTCAGGGGTCAGTCTCGTCACGCTCCCGTGACAGGCCGGCCACGTCCTCCGCGGTTAGCTCCTGGTCGTCGGGCAATCGCTCGATACAGGAAAAACAGAGGAAATGTTCGGAACCGTCGGCGAGCTCGAGGGTTAATCCGCCGGTCTCCGTTCCCGTGAACGACCAGATGTCAGCGATCCCACCTGCGACAGGAACTTCCCGTCCGCAGGCGTCACACAGGCTCGCCATAGTAAGACGTGTGAGAGGCGTGCCGAAAGTGTTTCCGCACGACTACCACGGACGACGGCGATCAGTCACTCTCGAATCGGTCCTGTATGCTACGATGGATGAGTGCACCGAGCTTGTCGCGATGCTCCGCCCGTACACAGATCAGGTCTCGAGTGTCTCCACGAGGAATTGGCCGACAGAGAGTAACCTCTCCAGTGGTATCCGGCATTCCCATCCAGCGCCAAACTTTTCCCCAGCGTCGTCCACGTTCACCCGATGGAGGTCGATTGTGCAGGATGCGCCGGCTGTTGCCTGGACTGGCGCCCACTCGTCGCCGATCCGCCTGATCACGAGCGCCGCGGACCATGGGAACCCCTCGACGACATCTACAACCTGGTCCCGCTCACCCGCGACGATGTGAAGGACTTCCTCGACGCGGGTCTGAGCGATGCCCTGGCTCCGAGGCTCTGGCGAGCACCAGGAGACACGTCCATAGAAATCGACGGCCACACGCTTGCCGCGATCGATGGGAACCCAGTGTTTTTCCTGGGCCTCAGAAAGCCGCCAAAGCCGGTTGGCCCCTTCGGGACCGATCCAACCTGGTTGCCCACGTGCACCTTCCTCGATCCCCAGACGCTCCAGTGTCGCATCCACGAGACGGCGGAGTATCCGACAGAATGTGGTGTCTACCCGGGGCACAACCTCGAACTCAATGCAGAGACCGAGTGTGAGCGTGTCGAAGATGAATTCGGCGGCGAACGCCTCGTCGACGACACGATCCCCGACGACCTTCCCGCGCCGCTCTTCGGTCCGCAGGCGATCGGGTACAGCGTCTTCATCCATCCGGACCCCGATACGCTAACCGGAGTCGTCGAACGGGTGGTCGATGACCAGCTCACGGGAGCGGATCGAGCGGAATTCGTGGGTGCCGCCCTCGGGGGATCACCGGGGACCACTGCGACGAATGAAGATGCGTATCACGAGGCCAGGTCGCGAGCCAGAGACCAGTCGTCCTGGGTCAGCGAAGCAATTGACGAGTGGAAATCGAGAGCAGATGGGGCAGCGGATCCGTCGCTGGGCTTCGACGTCGAAGTCGCACGCGGGGCGCCGGAGACGCCCGGCTGGAACGACTAACTCCTCACGTGGTTGCTTCGACCACGAGCACCCGAGGGAGCTTCGCCCTGAGTTCCGGTGGGGACTCCCCCCACGGCCCGGCCTCGTGATCACTCGGCTCCGGCGATCCAGGTTCCAGCACCCGCTCGATCACAAATCCCGCCTGCCGAAGGGCGGTGTGTATGTCGCTTATTCGGTGTCGGTACGTGACGAGGTTTGGATGGCCCACACGCTCGTCCACGCGGACCTGGCGACCGGTATCGAAATAGCTCTCCACGATCTCGTGGGTTTCGGGGTCGGCCAGGTCGAAGAACGGATGCGGCATGGAGAATACGAAGCGACTCCCCGATCGGAGTACACGGGAGGTTTCCGCGAAGCACGTCCCCAGATCCGCAACCCACTGAAAGACGAACGTGTTGAACGCGAGATCGAAGCTGTCCGCTGTGAAAGGCAGTTCCGTAACGTCGCCCTGTACGAGGTCAATCTCGACATCCCGCTCGGTGGCCAACGTCCACGCGTGATCTATCTGTATATCCGAGAGATCCAGGCCGGTCACGTCTGCACCCAGCTCGGCCAGGGCGACAGTGCATTGGCCGCCACCACAGCCGAGTTCGAGGATCTCCTCGCCGGCAACGTCCCCGAGCATATCCTCGTCGTCAAGGCCATCCCACCCCCAATTGATCCCAACTGGTATCTCGGCGGTTTCCTGAAAGCTCTCGGAGGTGTACTCCCACCACTCCTTCACCTCCCGAGTCATAGTTGACTGGTCGTCGAGAAGCGGCTGTATATGTCTTGTGCAGAGCTACCGAACGCTACTGTAGACACGCCAGTACGCGGGTGGGCTGCCGAGAGAACGCGTATCGTCTCGGTCTTACCGGGATTTTATATCGTTGAACTGATCGAGTAGCTCTTCGGTTGATTCGCCCGAATCGAACTCTATCTTCCCTCGGTAGGTCTCGCGATCATCATCGAAATCCGTATCGATATGGTTCGTCTTCCGTTCGCGGCGTTCGTGCTCGTCTTCGTCATAGTCTCCCATAGCCATGGTAATCACACTCGTACGGTAACCGTACACACGCTTAGCCGTTGGGAACCATTAATGTTACGCGTCCTATTAGCACGCAAACACGACGGCACGACGATGACCAACTGTTTCTTTTTCTGGTCCCCGTAGAACGAATCGATGATCGTTGCCGACCTGCACGTCCATACGAGAAACTCGGACGGCACACTGGCTTTAGAGGCCGTCCCGGCTATCGCGTCACGTGCGGGACTCGATGCGGTTGCTATCACAGATCACGACAGACTCCATCCTTCACTCGACGGGCCCGTTGGTATCCGTGACGACGTGACGATCATCCACGGGATCGAGCTACGGGTCGAAGCATCGGTTGGGCCAATCGACCTGCTCGGGTACGGGGTCGAGCCTACATCCGAGCTACAGCGCGAACTCGATCGGCTCCAGCGCGATAGAATCGAGCGAGGGCGTGCAATGATCGAGCGTGTCGAGGGCCATCTCGGCGTTGACCTCGATATCGAGGTGCGGGAAGGGATCGGCCGGCCGCACATCGCACGCGCTATCACAGCGCATCCAGATACCGACTACGACGTCGACGGCGCATTCGAGCAGCTCATTGGTGACGGAAGGCCCTGTTATGTCGCGAGAGATATCCCGTCAGTGTCCCGTGGCGTGGCCCTTCTCAAAGAAGCGTGTTCGATTGTCGGGTTGGCCCATCCACTGAGGTACGCGGACCCGGCAGCCGCGATCGACGCTGCACGAGGAATCGACGCGATCGAGCGGTGGTATCCTTACGACACCGACGTGGATACAGAGCCGGTCGAGCGAGCAATCGCACAGGAAGGGCTCCTTCCTACGGGAGGGAGTGATGCACACGACGATCAGCTCGGGCGTGCAGGGCTCACTGCTGACGCATACCACGCTGTTCGGACCCACCTGCCAACGCCGACGTAGTGACCTAGGAACCAGTATCAGATTCAGGACCGCCAGGGTGCGTTTTCACGCTCGACGTAGCGTTTCTCCGTGTCGATTGCATCGATCCGCTCGATCTCCTCGGCGTCGAGCTCTAGATTGAGCGCACCGAAGTTGTCACGGAGATGGGCTTCACTCGTCGCTTTCGGGATCGGGCACACGTTTTCTTTCGCGAGCAGCCATGCAAGACTCACCTGTGCTGCACTGACGTCGTGATCGTCTGCGATCGCCACGATCTCGGGGACGTCAAAGACCTCGCCACGAGCGAGTGGCGAATAGGCGACGAGGGTGTGATCGTGCGCCACCGCATCCGCATGGAGGTCAGTCTGGTGAAGAAGCGGGTGCATCTCGACTTGGTGAGCGAAGAGATCCGTGTCGAGGTGCGATCGAGCCTCGTCCAGGAGTTCGATGGAGAAGTTAGAGAGACCGACGTGCTGAACACGCCCCCGATCGACGAGTTCATCAAACGCTGCGAGTGTCTTCGGTGGCTCGTAGTTTCCCACTGGCCAATGGACATACAGTATGTCCAGATAGTCGAGACCGAGTCGCTCAAGGCTCGCAATCGCCCCGTCGATCACCTCGTCGTATGCGAGCCCCATCGCTTCCGGGTGGACTTTCGTCGCAACGACG
>CAZEDI010000001.1:0-72077 GCA_964510865.1 uncultured Halobacteriales archaeon | reverse complement strand
CATCGCGATCGACCGAGGCGCGGGCGATTCCTTCACCGACGTACTCCTCGTTGTGGTAGAACTGTGCGGTGTCGACATGTCGATAGCCACATTCGAGACCGTTCCTGACGGCCTCAATACACGCTTCCGGATCCGTGTTCTGCCACGTGCCGAGGCCAATGTCGGGGAGTGCAGTCACGTCGGGGGAGGAGGTCAGCCACCTCCTTACACGTTTGGATCAATACCAGCCCGCAGAGGTCGCATCACTCAGTCGTCCAGCGTCTGACCCGGAATCGGTCGTACGACGTGTGCGCTAGGTCGAGGGCGCCGATCCACCAGTTCCAGCGGTCGACGAGACCGTTGTCGTCGGGTGCCTCGGCGAGATTGTCGATCACCGTTCCGACAGTGAGTTCTTCCCCGTGCGTTTCGACGTAGCGCCCCGAATCGTGGAGGTCACCGGCCTGGCGGACGACCACCCGACGCTCCTCGGGGGAGCCCCCGAATTGTCGCTCCAGCCTGACCGTCAGGAGTTCGCGGTTCACCCTAGCAAACCATTGTGAAGCACACAGTTCAGCCTGGCGCTTGCGGACAGGGATCCGGTCGAGAAGTCCGCCTCGACGTCCGCACGCAGGGAGTTCGATGTGCTTTTGCGTCGTCCGCGTCACGAATTCCGTATGGCAACATTTCAAGTCGTCGTCGGGGATCCGGAGACCGGCGACAGCTATCAGTTCGAGGTGGACGATCAAGACGCGAATCGATTCACGGGCAGAGAGCTCGGCGATGAAATCGATGGTTCTGTCGTCGGCCTCGACGGCTATACGCTGGAACTCACGGGCGGCTCCGACACTGCCGGCCGTCCCCTCAGAGCCGATGTCGCGGGATCAGGTCTCGGCGAAGTGCTCCTGAAGGAGCGAACAACCGGCTACCGGCCGGTACGCGATGGCGAGCGAAAGCGGGTGACTGTTCGCGGTCGCGAGATCACTGACGAGGTCGTCCAGATCAATGCTCGTGTCACGGAGCAGGGCGATACCGCTATTCCAGTGTTGCTTGGTGAAGAAGAGCCCGCGGACGAATCTGCCGACGAGGATGAGGCCGACGAGGACGACGCAGCAGCCGAAGCAGAAGACGATGAAGAAGAACCCGAGGCTGACGAGGACAAAGCAGCGGAGGAGGCTGACGCAGAAGCGGATGACGGTGCCGGAGATGCAGAAACCGACGAAGACGACGAAGCTGAAGCGGAGGAAGCAGAAGACGACGCAGAGGCTGAGGAAGACACTGACGAGGAGACGGAAACGGGTGACGGCGGCGGCGAGGAAGACGACGAGGAATAGGGTGGCGGACCAAGTACCTGCCGACCACCCAACGGTGGAAACGATTCGGGGGACTCTCGCTCGGCGTGGCGGCACGCACCGACCAGCGATTCATCTTCCAGAGGACGCCACATCCGCACCATCGACTGGTGTGGTTCGCCTCGTGTTGGGCGGATCGGAGTGGCACGCACCCGTCACAATCACGAATGACGACCGCCCGACGATCCAGGGTGCGTACGAAAGTGCCAGCCTTGCGCGTGATCGATCCGGAACCGATCACCTAACCGCATGGATGAACGAGAACGATCTCGCGTTCGGACGGTCGGTCCTCGTGGATATGGTGATAGCGGACTACCGGTATGGGGTCAGAGCACCAGGCGAGGACGCGATCTACGATGTTAGTCGACCTCCCTCGACTGACCTTCAAGCTATCGCGGAAAGCCTGGAGGAGTAATGTGACGGGACGCGCGTCCTTTCTCTCGGGTGATCGACCCGACGACGTCGCGCTCTTTCTCTCGGCGTCGATCGTCGACGAGCCAGAATCGCTCCTCGAGTATGGAGAGCGGATAGAAGGAGGTGTTCTGCTGGTGGTCGACGGCGATCGGGGTCGGCGGGCGTTCCAGGCTGCAACCGGTAGCGACGCACTGTCATTCGCCAGCGAGGCCCGACAACACGATGGGACAGTCGAGCGAACCCTCTCGGGCGGGGAGTGTCCCCATGCAGACGGCGACGACGAGTCCCACGAGGTCGCCTTCATATTCGCATTTGCGGAAGAGAAGAATCCCGAGGTCGGCGGGATATACGCTGCGGGGGACGTCATCCACGCGTACGCCAAGTGCTCCTGTGGGACGAGCTATGCGGATCGATGGGTCATAGAAGACTAGCGCGTCCCCTCTTTCATTCCAAATAGCTGCTATCGGAAACCCGGACGGACGGGACCGTCAGCCGGACGTCAGACATACGTGCGCTGCATTTCGACTGGAGATCGGACGATATATCATCATTCCTGTGCTTAATTCCGAGGATTCCCGTAGAATTTCGTCACGCAGTCCCGTCGTCATCGTCTTCGGCCGCGGAATCGGCACCACGTTCGACGACCTCGCCGTCGACCACGTCCCGGAACGCCTCCAGGATCACCCGCTTTGCGGTTGCGCCCTCGGTGGTCCAGTGGTGGGCATAGTCGAGCACGTCACGATAAATATCGGGCTTACAGCCGGCTGCCTTGGGATGGCCTCCGCCGTTGACGAGGTTCGCGACCTCGTGACAGCGCTGGAAGCCGTCAGTTCCACGGAGACTGGCACTCCCCGCAGGTTTAACCACGACTGCCGCGTCGGCCCCTGCTTCCCGCATCGCTTCGGCGACCTCGTTCTGCGAGCTCCGGCCATACGTCACGCCGATCGTAACGCCCCCGATCTCGAGGAACTCGGCTCGGCGGACGGCCCGTTCGATCCGGTCATCCTTGACCAGACGCCGTTCGGCAAGGTACTCTTGGACGTCTTCGGGGAGGTCCGCCCCGTGTTCGATAATTGTCTCCAGGTACTGTTCGGGATTCGCCCAGTAGGCGTAGTCCGCGAGATCGTCGCTCCGGGGGTCGTCACGGATCCAGAGATCATGATCGCGTGTGACGGCGGCGAGCTCGAGTAGTCGACGCGGGACCTCGTCGTCGAGAGACCGTGCAGTCACATCTGCACTGCACTCCGTCTCTGACTCACCGACCACGAGATCGACCCCTGCTGCTCTCACGGCCGCTTCAACCGTCTCGTCCCATTGGTGATGGTCGTACCAATGAACCGCCTCTGCGTGATCCGTGAGCGCCGCGAGCGGGTCAGCAAGCCACGAGACGTCGTCCGGACAGAGATCACAGACATACACGTCGACCCCGGCCGGTGCGTGCTCCGTCACGTATTCGAGACCCCGCGAAATCTCGTGCGGGCCGGCGTCGACCAGTGTCGCATCACCATGAACGGAGCGTATTAGGGCGACACAGGCAAGACCGTCAGCGTCCGGGTCAGCGATGACCACCACGTCCGCGTCAGCGAGCGCATCCGACACCCGCTCGGCCTCCCGTTCGTGCTCGATCGAGTCAGGGACGAAGAACCCTTCACCAGGGACCAGGGACGCACGTTCGGTCGCAGCCTCGGCTTCCGCGAAGAGATCATCGTCCATATCACATCCGTACGTTCCTGCTGGCAAAGAGGCGTCGGTCGACCGGCAGTGACAACAGCTGGAGACTCAGGAATCGCCGGTGAGCTGGCGGACCGTGAGGACGGGGACCGGACACGTCCGCACGACGCGCTCAGCAACTCCCCCGATGAGAAAGCGATTCTCCCCGTGTCGGCCGCGGGTGCCTAAGGCAACCATATCGGCGCCACACTCCTCGGCATAGGCGGGAATTTCTGCCGCGGGGCGACCCTCCCGTGCCTCGGTCACGATGTCGTGAGCGGCGCGTTTCCGGACGTCAACGAGCGCCTCCTTTGCATGAGTTTCGAGAGCAGCCCGAAAGTCGGCCCGGACTTCCTCGGGCGAACTTTCCACCTCACCTGCATCGATTACCGAGAGCGCGTGGACTCGCGCATCGAAGCTCTCCGCAAGGTCGAGTGCGACATCGATTGCCCGCTGGACGCTCGCAGAGCCGTCGGTCGCGACGACGACGGTCTCGATCATACTGTTTGGATCGACACGCTCCGGTTTAACGTCACCGGACCGACGAGACCGCGTCGACCCTCGGAGGATTTTTCCTCGCGCGCGTCGGAGGAGGTGCCATGACGGAGCCGCTCGGGATCGAAACAGTCCTCGTGCCGGTCGACGGCAGTGACGAGTCTACCGAGGCCGTCGAATACGCGGTCGCGATCGCCGATCGCTATGAGGCGGCCGTCCACGCCATGTACGTTCTCGGTGACGAGGCGGCGAGGGCGATCGAAACTGGTGCCGTAGAAGAAGGTGACGTCGCCGACGAGAGCGGGGCCTATGTCGATATCGTCTGCGAGATCGCCGAGTCTGCCGGGGTTCCCGTGTCTAATTCGATCGCCTACGGCTTCTCGACCCACCGCAAGCTGGTTCACCCAGGGAGCGTGATCCTAGATGCCGCAGAGCAGGTGGACGCGGACTTCCTCGTCGTGCCGCGGGAATGGGGGCACGAATCCACCGACGTCCTGGAGAAGGCCGCCGAATACGTGCTCCTGTATGCCAGCCAACCCGTTCTCTCTGTGTGAGACAGGCAGTCGGGAACGCACTGTCGGACGGAGGGTTTCTATCCGGTCCGCGTATGCGTGTCGCCGTCGAGCTGCAAGGCCATCTCGAGTTCGAAGTTCTCGGCACTGGCCGTCTGAAACCCCACATCGCGATATAAGTTGACTGCTGGGGTGTTCCATCGCTCGACGGTGAGCCAGACGCGTTCGACCCCATTCTCGCTCCCCTCGCCGAGGAGATGACGAATGAGCCGCGAGCCGATACCCGCTCCCTGGTACTGGTGGTGAACGAAGATCGCGAGCTCGAATTCATCCCCGTCGGGTACCAGGGTCGCATGGCCAGCGACGAACTCGCCGTGCCACGCGAGGACGTTGACCGAGTCGCCATCGAGGAGGCCCTCGAGCCAGTCACGAATAGCCGGTTCGCGTGAGGGAGGCAATCCCTGTGCGCGGTCGGTCGGGTCGAAGTTGTCGTACATAGCCACCATTGCGCCGAGTTCATCCCCGACCGGACCGTCGCCGTATGCGACGATCCTGATCTCTCGGCCGGCGGCGTCACGAAAGGTGAGCGGCGGTGACGGGAACGGCCCAGCTGCCTCGGCCGGATAGTGACGGTCCCGGCTCATCGAACGAGGATCACCGTGACAGGTGCATTGAGGATCACGAACTCGGCGATCTGGCCGGTCGTGATCTTTCCCATTGGACTTCGTTGTCCGCCACCGACTGCGATCGCGTCGAAGTCCTCTGCCTCGGCGATTTCCACGAGGCGGCTTCCGGGATCACCGGCGACGCGACGGACAGGTGCCTGGACGGGTGACGTCTCGAGTCGCTCCTTGACACGATCGTAGAGGTCCTCTGTCGAGAGATCGCTCTCCGGATTCGCCAGAATCGCGACAGTGAGATCATCACCGGTCTCCTCGACGCGTTCGAGGGTCCGATCGAGTGCCATAAAGGAATCCTCGGAGCCACCCACACCGAGTAGGAGTTTCATGGCAGTCCTCTGGAGAGGCTGGATCAAAAGCCCTCGGCTCGTGATGGTGGACGAGAGGGGAACGGTGCCGGCGAGTTCGTCTGACGGAGGTCGCACGAACGGCGATACGCTTTTTCGGGGTCGGTACCCATGATGACCATGCCCGACGAATCCGAGTCGTCCGCCGACGACCGGGTCGCCCCCGACGGGGGACAGGGGGTCGACGCCCGGAACCGTGACGGTGCGGGGGAGCAGGTTGTGGAGAATCGAGAGTCAGTGTCCGCACCGGATCGACGCGACGAATCGGACCATCCCGAGGAGGCAACGGGTGGGTCCACGAATACAGGCACCCGTGGCGATGAAGGGGATTCATTAGCCGATCGTCCAGGCAACGACGCCACCTCCACCGAGAATGAGACGGCCGAGGAAGGGGCATACACGGTCCCGGAACCGGGAGAGGTCGACCCCGATCCTGGAGCGGGAGCGCCCGACGTCCCGGCAGACGTCCGGAACTACGATCGCTTTCAGAAGATGGACCGTGCCTCCTATGAGCGGGTTAACGAGTTCCTCCGCGATCGGACCTATATCACCGCCCGGGAGTGGGCAATCGCCCGCCTCTGTGCGGACTTTCGCACTGGAACGGGCGTAGAGATGACGAAGATCGGCGAGAACCTCCCACATCTCGTGCCCTTCATGACCGACACATACTCGCCACAGGCAGTCAACCAAGCGCGCTCGGCGTTCGAGGAGAAGGTCCAGATGGCCGGCGCAACCTTTCTGTATGGAGCGATGTCTGGCTTCTTTACCGCGGACGATCTCGACGATCTGATGTACGAGGTGACGGAAATCGCGAAGTTCCTCCTCGAGGTCGAGGGAGTGGAGCTCGCCGTCGAGGAAGAGCTCGAATCAGAGGACCGCATCTCTGACGTCATGCGAGAGGTCCGGCAAGCGAGCAACGAACTCCGACACGAGGGCGCTCACTGTCCCGAATGTGGGGCAGAATTCGACCCGGAAAGATAGGGTAAGAGCTACCAACGGTTCTACTGTAACAGACATGACACGATCGCGGTCCTTTCGCGGCGCTTATCACTCGTCCGAGACACTCACCGCCCATGACGGAGGATTTTCTCCTGTTGAACCCGGGGCCGGTCCCGGTCCGGCGCGAGGTGCGCGAGGCGATGGCGGAGCCGATGGTTTCCCATCGCTCGGCCGATTTCGAAGCAGTGTACGAGCGTGCCCAGGACGGTCTCGATTACGTTTTCGAGCGGTCCACGCCTGACGGGGACTCGACGAGTGCAGGGGGAACCAGTCTGCTCCTCAACGGCACGGCTACGATGGGGATGGAGGCCGCAATCGCCAACCTCGTCGACGACGACTCGGAGGTCGTCTCGCTCGTTAACGGCAAGTTCGGGCGCCGATTCGCCCGCATCGCCGATCGTCATGCCTCGTGTACTCGCATCGAGGTGGAGTGGGGCAACTCCTTCGACCTGGACGAGGTCCGGGAGACGATAACCGACGATACGGACGTCGTCACACTCGTCTCCAACGAGACATCGACGGGGCTATTGAACCCCGCTGGCGAGATTGGCGAAATCGCCACCGCTCACGACGCGCAGTACGTCGTAGACGGGGTAACCTGCATCGGCGGTGACGAGTTCCGCATCGACGAGTGGCACGTGGATATCGCCGTGACGGACGCTCAGAAGGCACTCGAGACCCCGCCGGGCATCTCCGCGATGTATCTCGCTGATGGGATCGAGGACCACATAGACGGTGAGCGGGCGCCGTTCTATGCGGATCTCGACTGGCACCTCCGGAAGGCGGAGCAACACCAGACGCCGTTTACGAGTGCGGTCCCACTATTCCGAGGGATGGCGACAGCACTCGACGGTATTCGCGAGGAAGGGATGCCCGATCGAATCAACCGGCACCGTGCACAGGCCAGAGCGTTTCGGGAGGGATTCACCGCGATGGGCTTGGAGATGTTCCCGGACGCCGACGGGCCGACCACGTTCTCCAACACCGTGACGGCAATCGATCTTCCCGCCCCGGTACAGGAGGCCCCGGAGGAGTTCTTCGACGCAGTGGCGGAGCGAAACGTCTCCATCTCCGGGGGGCAAGCTCACCTCGGGGGAACGATCTTCCGCGTATCGAACATGGGGAGTCTCACGGCGGAGCAAATCGTCCGCGGCGTGCGGAGCGTCGGCGAGGCACTGAACGATGTCGGCGTAGAGGCCGACACGGACGCCGGCGTGGAGGCAGCACGGGAGATACTGCAATAACGAGTCACATCAATAGGGGATCACGACGAGTGCGACGGCAAGAACCGGCCCGAGGAGCAGCATCACGGTGATGGCGTACTCGAAGAGATGGCGTGCCCGAATGCCCGTGATCCCGAGGAGCGGGATCGCCCAAAACGGCTGGAATAAGTTCGTATATGCATCGCCGGCACCGAATGCGACAACTGCTCGACCCGGTGGTATCCCTAACGTGTTCGCTCTATCCACAATCTCGACCCCCATGAGAGTCCATTGGGCGCCACCCGATGGGACAAACACGTTCCCAATCGAGGCCGTGAGCCAGGTGACCGCCGGAAACGTTTGTACCGTTGCTCCGCTCAGGAAGAACTCCGCCAACGTCAAGGAGAGGCCGGACAGGTTCATCATCCCGATGATCCCTGCATAGAACGGGAAGAGGAGAATGACGCCCGCGGCTGACCTGACGGCATCATAGAACTCTGCTTGGTACGCATCAGGGCGGCTGTAGAGAGCGAGTCCGACGAAGAGAAGCCCGAAATTGATGGTGTTAATCCGCAATGCCCCCAGTCCCTCGAGGGCGAAAGACAGCCCCGTCATTGTAATGCCGCCGAGAGCGACGAGGCCACCGATAGTTCTACTCTGATCGATCCGGTCGGCAGGGACCGGAACACGATCCTCCGAATTCGACGCCGAATCGCCCCTGTCACGTCCACTGACCTGATCGAGTGGCCGGGCATCCGTATCGATGTATTCGGTGATCTCCCTCGCCTGGGAAGATGGTGGGGAGAGAACGTAGAGGAGACCCAGCGCGGCGACTGACGTTATGACGAGGAGGGCGAGGGTGTATGAATGAAATATTGTCACGGTCGGGGAAAGGACGCCGTCGACGAGCCCGCGTCCGATAAAGAGGTTGTTCGGGGTGTTCATGAGCAAGGGTGCAGAGCCCGACAATCCCCAGTGCCAGGAAGGCCCAATCCCAGGTACCCGGCGACACAGAGGAGAGGATAATGGGCGGGGATCCCTCGATCGTGGAGCCGAAGACCAAGCTCGCGCGCGAACACTGCCCCCAAGATGAGGCTGAGTCCCCAGTGGAACAAGGCCGTCACCATCGACACGAGCCCGATCACTACGGCCGCCTGGGCCCCACTTGCGGGGTACTGCGCCAGCCAACCGATACCATCCTGAACCCGAGGATGGAATGCTAGCGCGTACCCGGTCCCGATGATCAGGACCACTGCATACCGAACTCGAGGAGTCCCCAGAACCCCTTGTTCCAAAACGACAGCATCTGTACCGTCGTCTGGTCCTCGAGTAGAAGTCCAGCGACGAACACGATGTACGTCAAGAGAAGAGCGAACTTGAACGGGTTCGGCATCCAGCGTTCGATACGGGCAGACAGCAACCATCCGAGCCGATAGATTCCTATGCGCCCCATTGAGACCCTCCGAGAGTTTGTGGTGTCTCCTCTCCAGAGCCTGCAACGCGGATGGGTATCTGCGCTATGCCGCCGTTCTCCGTTTTCATATAGCAGGCAATGTTCTTCAATTCGGTCCCCGGCTCACGGTTAAGCCTCCCTGCGTGAATGCACATCATCCATCCGCCGCTCATGACCAGGGTCGACTGATCCTGCTCCGAGAGACCGATTCTTCCGTTTGGATGTGTGTGCGCGGTTGCTGTTTGCATGTCTGGTGGACAGTTCGACGCCTCCATTTTCAGCGATCCTTCGGCTGCTGTCATCGTATCCGCCAACCAAAACGAGAGCGTATTGCCGTCTAGAGAGATACAGTATCCAATCTCGTGAGTCCGTTCGCTGAAGATTCGGTTCAGATACTCCACATCGTCAGATTCGATGTAAAATGGGTTTCCGAGCGTGGCAGGTGGATCCTGCTCGTCTCCGAAGAGTATTCCGACCTCCAGCGCACTCGCATCGACACCGCCTAGTATGACCACGGGCGCGACACCGATGGCTACGCCGAAGAAAAATTTCCAATTCTTCGGGGACCTACCTCGTCTGGGGGGCATCGGATGGGGTTATACGAGTTTTGCAGTATTATACGGGGTATGATAATACATATATAGTGCTGGATTTAAGAATGGGAGAATATTGCAATGTTTTCAGCGGATTTTATGTACATAATCGGATTTTCATAGCCTTTCGATAAGATACGAAGACACACCTAGCTGAAACCAGGATGTTGTGGGCTATCTGCTGTCTTCGATCATGATACTTCACTCGGTACACAACACGCGGGTCTTGTTCTGTGTCACAAGAGCTATGTCCAGGCTTGCCCGGCTGTAGAAACGTGAATCGACGCTCCCGCCACGCACTTGTCCTCCTCAGTCTCGTCGTCCTCGCCGGCTGCTTTGGAGGCGGCCCCGGAGGAACACCGACCTCCTCTAACCCCGGCTCCGATCCGTCTATTCCACCTACATTCGCCCCCTGGACATCGAACGGTGTTTTATCGAACGTGACGGCATTACTCGATGCACACGAATCGGGACTCCTCGTCGATGGGTTCGAAAGTGAGGTGCGTTCCGATGACAGCATAGCTCGCTATGTTGTCAGCGCCAATCGAAGCGGGTACACTATCGAGCCGCTGAATGGAACAACCTTCGCTGCATGGGCAAATGCGACAACAGCGTACATCAGACAGGGTGATGACCAGGATCCGACGTATAGTCAGGTCCCAGCAGAGGACATTTCGAGCGACCAGCTCACACAGCGCGGCCGCTTGAATGCCCTCCTGACAGCCGGGCCGTACCGCGTGTCCGGCGTGACCGACTGTGGTGAACGCCAGTGCACGGTGTTCAGGGCGAATGAAAGTCCACGCGAGGACATCCGTAACTTATCTGCCGAGGTACAGATCGATCCATCGGGGGTCGTCCGCTGGTTCAGTGCGAACTACACGCGTGTGACCGACAGCGGCACACATGACGTACGATACGAATTCGACGTGCGACAGATCCAGGTGACGTCAGTCGAGCGACCCGCCTGGGTTGCTGACGCGAGAAATGGGACCAGGTGAGTTGACACCGAATTCAGCAGGTGACTCATACCGGGACGAGCCGGTGTAGCGCCCCTGTCGACCCCGAGACGGTTTGCTGTTCAGTGGTTGCCACGTATACTTCCCCCTCGCGGTCGCGGCCGAAAGCGAGCAAGTGCTGTATGGCGTCGGCAGGTTCGACGTCGACGACGTCAACAGGCCAGGTTCCTTCCTCCGATCGAGTCGCAACGAAGAGCACCCCGCCGGCCTGCCAGTCACCGAAGACATACGACCCCTGGAAGCCAGGGATGGTCTCGCCCTGATAGAGGTAACCACCGATGACAGCCTGTCCATTCGGCTCCTCGCCACCGTGGTCGTATTCGATGATCGGATCACGGAGTGGAGTGCCATCCGGGGTTTCGTCAGGGCAATTGGTCGTACCAAAACAGTGTGTACCCTCATAGACGTTCCAGCCGTAATTTCCCCCCTTCTCGACGAGGTCGACCTCTTCATACTGGTTCTGGCCGACGTCAGCGACAAACAACTCGTCGCCGGTGAAGGAGAACCGCCACGGGTTTCGAAAGCCCCAGGCATAGTGTTCGTCGGTACCGCTCTCCCCGACCAGGGGATTGTCATCCGGGATGCCATATGGTTTCCCGCCCTCGCGCGCATCCGGGTCAATCCGAAGAATACTTCCGAGGAGGTTCTGCTCGATGTCTTGCCCATTCCCACCGGGGACCTGATCGTACCAGTCGTCGACGTGACCGGCACCCTGGTCATCAGCCCCACCACCATCACCGACAGCCACGTAGAGATAGCCGTCGGGACCGAACGCGATCTCGCCAGCATTGTGATTGGCCTGGGGCTCGGGTATTTCGAGTACCGGACGTTCGCTGGTGGGATCGACGCTGCGCCCATTCTCGCTCGCTTGAAATTCCGAGAGCACGAACGTATGCGAGTAATTGTCGGGTGTCCCTTCACGTCGAGGCGCACTGTACCGGAGGTAGAGCTTCCGGTTTGACCCGAAGTCCGGATGGAGGGCAATTCCCAGGAGGCCGCGCTCGTCGTAGCCCGACACGTCGACGGTAGAATCGCGTATATCAAGTGCGGGATCCGCCTGTCTTCCATCTCCATCTACGGCATAGAGGAGTCCTGGCTGGTCGACGACGTAGTGCAGATCCTCGGATAAATCAACGAATGCAACAGGGGAGGTGAAACCCGACGCAACTGTCTCCAGCCCCACTATATCGGGGATTTCCGGCGTAGAATCCGTACCTGTCCCGGTAGGGCTCGATGACGCAGTAGCCGGTGAACCGGCCGTGGGCGAGGGCGTCGTATGATCGGGGGCTGTTGGTGTCGGATCTGTCTGGTCGGTCGGGGTTGACCCTGCCTCGTCTGGAATCCCGGGACACCCAGCAAGTCCTGCCATCGAGATCGCGGTACCGAGGCGGAGGAGCTGTCGTCGGGTCTGCCGCATACGTCACGGTACGATCCCGATCCGGGTAAACACGGGGGGTGGTCAGCACTAGAGTATCGGCCATGAAATGCGGTCCGCAGTTGTTAAGTCCTGACCCCGTCGATGGTTGAATATAATCTGTTAGTATGTTCCTACAAACATCTCCCGCGCCCAGGAGGACGACGCTGACGTGAAATTCGCTGGTCGGATCGCGGCGGGTGTCGTCACCCACAGCAAGTTCGCGATCGTCGCCATGGTACTCCTCACGCTGGCGGTTGGAGCAGGTGCTCCACAGGTCGAGCAGGCCTCCTCGCTCGATCAGTTCCAGACGGACTCGGACGTTTCGGCGAAATTGGACTATATCCGGACGAATTTCTCGAGTGGGGACAGGAACACGACGACGGCCCAGATCATCGTTCGAGGTGACGGAACAAACGTGCTTTCCCGGGAGTCGCTCCTTCGGATTATGGAGTTCGAGCAGGCACTCCGAGCGAATGGGTCGATCAATGACACGCTGACCAGTGGGGATCCGGTCGTGGGAATTGCGGACGTGATCGCGACGACAGCACTCATCGAGGAGACCGCGGGCGAGCTCCAAACACGCGCTGAGACACTCCAACAGCGACGAACTGCACTGGAAGCGGATCAGAGAGACTTCCGCGACCGTAGAGCAAACATAAACGACACAGCGGCGGCTCTCCGGCGGGCACTCGATTATCTCCGACAGAACCCAAACGAGAATATCACCTCTACGTTCGAAGCGGTCCGGGGGAATACGACGATCGATCTCAGTGACGTACAACAGGAGACGTTTCGCGAGGCAGCGGAAGCAATCCGAGCCGCAGAGAGTTCCGAGGAACTCGAGCACGCGTATCAGCTCGGTACGCGAGGAGTCCTCCGAGAGGAGTACACATCGCTCCAAGAGCGGGCGGATCAACTGGAGGAACGCGCTACGGATCTCCAAGAACTCGCAGCGACGGTCCAACAGCTCCAATCCGATCTGCAAAACGCGAGTACGCCGAGTCACGCAGAAAAGCTGGACCAACTCGAATCGATGAACGACTCGGCGGTTGAGAGGATAATCGAACGGGTACTTTCCGAGGACGGTGGCGGCGACCAGCGGGTGTTCGCGTTTATGCCCACTGGCTATCAGCCTAGATCACCGACGGCATCGGCGACGATGCTCGTCGCCACCCAACGGACCGATCAAGGGACTGCAGTGCAGGGGGCATCGAGTCAGCGAATCGTCGATTCGCAGCTCACAATGCGCGAGATTGGCCAGGAACGGGCAACCGGTCTTTCCTATCTCGTGTTCGGCGGTGGCGTGATTACGCACGAGATAGACACCTCGATGTCCGATAGCCTCGCGATTGTCGGACCACTCGCGCTCCTTTTCGTCCTCGTCGCACTCGCGATCGCGTATCGGGATCCCTTCGATATCGTAGTGGGGGTCGTTGGTATCGGCCTCGTCCTCGTCTGGACGTTCGGGTTCATGGGATGGGCAGACATCGCCTTCAACCAGCTCTTCGTCGCCGTGCCCGTCCTCCTGATCGGGCTCTCCATCGACTACGCCATCCACATCTTCATGCGACACCGGGAGGAACGTACTACCGAAGGTGGACGTTCGGGGAGCGCAATGAGAGTTGCGCTGGCAGGCGTCGGGATTGCCTTGCTCTGGGTGACGGCAACGACAGTCATCGGGTTTCTCTCTAACCTCACGAGTCCGGTTCCGCCGATCAGGGAGTTCGGTGTGGTCAGTGCGGTCGGAATTGTATCAGCGCTGCTGGTCTTCGGGGTACTAGTCCCCGCCGTAAAAGTCGAACTCGACGACGTGCTCGAGCGAGTGGGTCTCGACAGACGCGCGGAGGCATTCGGGACCGGCGGGGGACGATTCAGTAGCGTACTCGGTGTTGGCGCCGATCTCGCCCGGACGGCTCCGTATGTCGTACTCTTCGTCACACTAGTCGTAACGGCTGGGGGCGCGTATGGGGGGATGCAGGTTGACACCAGTTTCGCACAGGAGGACTTCCTGGCAGAGCAACCCCCAGAGTGGATGACTGAGCTTCCGGAACCGTTCAAACCCGGCGAGTACACCGCGAAAAACGACCTCGATTACGTCAACGACAATTTCGTCCGCGAAGACGCCAAAGCCCAGATACTTGTGGAGGGGAATGTCACGGATGCCGAGACACTCCAGCGGATAGCGACTGCAGGAACGCTCGCGGGGGAGAAGAACGTCACCCACCGACTGTCAAACGGCGAACCCGCGATCACTGGGCCGATCCGAACGATGCGACGGGTCGCGAGGGAAAACGAGAGTTTCAACGTAACGTTGGAAAATTCTGATAGGGATGGCGATCGGATCCCCGACCAAGACATAGCCCGTGTCTACGACGCCCTGTTCGCAGTCGCACCCGAGCAAGCCCAGAGCGTCATTCACCGATCCCAGGGCGGCGAGTACCTCGCACTTCGACTCGTGATCTCAGTGAAAGGTGGCGCTGCAGGCGAGGCTATCACGACACAAATGGACGACGTGGCCGACTCGCTCGACGGGGATGGCCTCGATGCGACTGCAACGGGGCGGGCGATCCTCAACGAAGTCGTCCAGAATCAGCTCCTCGAAACGGTGATCGAAAGCCTCCTCATCACGCTCATCGCCATCTTTCTGTTTCTTACGGTGGCGTATCGAATCACACACGGGAGTGGAACACTCGGGATCGTCACCCTCGTCCCCGTTGCGCTGACGGTCGCGTGGATCCTCGGGACGATGTACGCACTCGGTATCCCGTTCAACGTTCTCACAGGGACGATCACGAGCCTCACCGTCGGACTCGGTGTCGCCTACGGGATTCACATCTCCGAGCGGTATAACCAAGAGCTTAGTCGCCACGAGTCGAGTTGGGATGCGATGCATACCACGGTGACCGGCACAGGGGGCGCACTACTCGGGAGTGCGGCGACAACGGTCGGCGGATTTGGCGTCCTCGTCTTCGCTATCTTGCCACCGCTCCAACAGTTCGGCCTCATTACGGGGATCACCATCATCTACGCGTTCCTGGCAAGCGTACTCGTCCTTCCGAGCCTGTTGGCCCTGTGGACCCGATACGTCGATCCCGACGGTTCCGGTAGGGAAATCCCAGCGGCGGACGTGGATGGCTCGATCAGCGGCGATGGGACAGGGAGTTCAGATCACGGGGCCGGGACAGAGGACGGAGAGGAAGGCACTTGACCGAGGACGAGGCGGTCGAGTCGCTGTCACGACTCGGCCTGCGGACGTACGAGGCCCGGGTGTTCGTCGCTCTACACCGCCTCGGAACGGGAACCGCGAGCGACGTGAGCGAGATTGCGGACGTCCCCCGATCGCAAGTGTACGGCGCGGCGGAAGGCCTGGAGGAGCGTGGTCTCGTCGAGGTCCAGCAGTCCTCGCCGACGAAGTACCGGCCGGTCGGACTGGAGGAGGCCCGTAGACGACTCTCCCGCGAGATGCGCACCGAGATGGATCGCGCAATCGAGTCCATCGCCGATGTTCAGGGATCCCACGAGGGCACGGAGCCGGGGACTGAATCAGTCTGGACTGTCGAGGGCGGAGACGCGATCAGGGATCGCGTGCTCGACCTCATCGGTGAGGCGACCCACCGGATCATCTATGCGACAGATGACCCCGAACGGCTGGATCCGCGGATCGCCGATGCACTCGAAGCTCGCGCCGGAGAAGGGATCGACGTCATCGGGGTGACGGCCGATGAGGAGGTCGACGACCGGTTTCGAAGCCTCGACGGACTCACACCCTTTCGCGTCCCGGAGGCCCTCACGCCCGAGATCAGTACCGGACGAGCCCTCCTCGTCGACAGGGACGCCGTCCTCCTTTCCGTTCTCGATACCGATTACCTGCCCGAGGCGACCCAGGAAACGGCCATCTGGGGCTCCGGGACGGACTTCTCGCGGGTCCTCGTCGCCCTCCTCGAGGAGTGGATGCAGAATACGTATGGTCTCCGGGAATAACGGCTGTCGAGTCTCATCCGGCCGTCCACCTGCCCCACTCCGTATTTCGTACCGTACTCTGGATGCACATCGCCAGGAGATACTTGCCGTAACTGTGGGTTATATGGATCTGGAGTATTATACGTCACAAACATGACCGCTGACGACGATGGGTCCAAGAGCGGCCTCGATCCTGGAGGCCGCGGACCCCATACTCGCTCCGTCCACGCCGGGGGGACGCCTGACGAGGCGACCGGTGCTCGGGCGCCACCCATCCACCAGACGACGTCCTTCGTGTTCGAGGATGCCGACGTAGCGGCGGATCTCTATGCACTCGACGCCGAGGGTGATATCTACTCGCGCGTGTCGAATCCAACCGTCAGACGACTCGAAGCGCGACTGGCCGACCTCGAAGGAGGAACGGATGCCGTCGCATCGGCCAGTGGGCTCGGTGCCCTCGATGCTGCGACCACCGTTTTGGCGTCGGCCGGCGACAACATCGTCTCGTCAGCAGACATCTACGGCGGGACGCGATCCTACTTCAGCCACATCGCCCGTCGGCGAGGGATCGAGGCACGCTTCGTCGAGACGCTCGACTACGACGCCTACGACCACGCGATCGATACCGAGACCGCCTTTGTCCACCTCGAAACTATCGGCAATCCATCGCTGGTGACGCCTGATCTCGAGCGAGTGGCGGAACTCGCCCACGAGAACGACACGCCACTCTTCGTCGACAATACGTTCGGGACCCCAGCTCTCTGTCGACCACTCGAACACGGGGCCGACCTCGTCTGGGAATCGACGACCAAATGGATCCACGGTGCCGGGACGACGATCGGGGGTGTGGTGGTGGACGGCGGATCGTTCCCCTGGAAGGATTACGGCGAGAAGTATCCCGAGATGGGAGAGGTAAACCCGGCATTCGAGAAAAACTTCGCCGAGGTGTTCGGCGACCGCGCGGTCGCGATGGCTGCGCGTCATCGAGGGGTTCGGTCAGTCGGATCGTGTCAGTCACCATTCGACGCCTGGCAGACGCTCCAGGGTATCGAGACACTCCCGTTACGTATGGAACGCCACTGCGAGAACGCGATGGCCGTAGCGGAGTTCCTCGACGACCATCCGTTGGTGGATTGGGTCACCTATCCGGGGCTCGAATCACATCCTACCCACGACGAGGCGAGCACGTATCTGGACGGAGGATTTGGCGGGGTGATCGCGTTCGGTCCTGCAGGTGGCTACGAGGCAGCGAAAGTGTTCTGTGAATCCGTCGAACTCGCCTCCTTCCTGGCGAACATCGGCGACGCGAAGACACTCGTGATCCACCCGGCTTCGACGACGCACGCTCAGCTCACGGAGGAGGAACAACTGGAGTCGGGGGTCACCCCGGATCTGATCCGACTTTCTGTCGGGATCGAGGACCCGGGAGACGTGATCGAGGACATCGATATCGCACTCACGCACGCGGAGGGGTCGTGATGGACGTTGAACGCGGTGTCGTGAGCGTAGGCGAGTTCACTTTCGAATGCGGGGACTCCATTCCGGAGCTCGAACTCGCGTATGAGGCCTACGGTGAATTCGACGGGGACAACGCTGTCCTGGTTTGTCACGCCCTGACCGGGAGCGCGCACGTCGCCGGTGACGGTGATCGTGCTGACACAGAGGGCCAGGCCCGGGCGTGGTGGAAGACGATCGTTGGACCAGGCAAGGCCATCGACACCAACGAATACTACGTCGTCTGTGTGAACGTCCCGGGTTCGTGTTATGGCTCGACCGGCCCACCGACGGAAAACCCAGACACTGGTGAACCATACGGGACGGACTTCCCTCCCGTGACGGTCGAAGACTGGACGCGCGCACAACGCCTCGTTCTCGACGAACTCGGGATCGGACGCCTCCACGCCGTTACTGGCGGTTCTGTGGGTGGCATGAACGTCCTCGAGTGGGCAAAGCGCTATCCGGATGACGTCCATCGGCTCGCGCCTATCGCCGCCGCCGCTAGGCTGGACGCACAATGTCTGGCACTCGATGCGATTGCAGCACGGGCTATTGCCTCGGACCCGAACTGGAACGGCGGAGAATATTATGGGGACGCCCACCCCGATGCAGGGTTGGCTGTCGCCCGACAGATCGGCCACGTGATGTACCTCTCGAAAGCCTCGATGGGGGCGAAGTTTGGCCGTCGGGCAGCCGGACGAGACGCCCACCGCGAGACCGCTCCGGAGGGGCTCCGTGACCTCGGCGGCGGGTATTTCCCGTATCGAGAGGTCGAGTCCTACCTCGATTACAACGGTGAGCAGTTTACCCAGCGCTTCGACGCCAACGCGTACCTCTATCTTCTTGCCGCGATGGACAACTACGATCTGGCGGCGGGATACGATTCAGAGGCCGATGCCCTCGCCGCGTTTGAAGGAGACGTCATGCTCATGTCCTTCACCGGCGACTGGCACTTCACCGTTGCACAATCCGAAGCACTCGCAGGGGCGTTCCGAGAGACGAACGCGGACGTCGTTCACCACGTCATTGACTCGGACTATGGCCACGATGCGTTCCTCGTCGAGTCGGAGCACGTCGGGCCGCCACTTGCTGACTTCTTTGCTGATGGAGTCGAGGGTCGGGCCGTCACTGACACGCACGATCCCGAGGACGAAGATCACTTCGCCCCCGTCCACACGGGACTCTTCTCGGATTGAGCACATACAGTACGAGGCGACTGTACCAGGCTAAAGGAGTCGGACAGACTCACTCGGTTTCCTCAGTATCCTCCTCGGACTCGTCACTGCTGGCAAGCCGATGGAGGACAGACGAGCCCTGCTGGACGGTCTGGTAGACGGCAGAGAGCGCAATGAGGACCAGGACACCGACCCCCCAAAGGAGTCCGTCGATGGCACCGATCAGCGGGGCATTCACCTGGGCTGCTAGGACGAGGAGTAGGCCGATCCACGAAACGAGCACGTAGTACTCGGACCAGGAGATCCCGTACTTTGGGACGGCCTCCATATACACACTGACCTGCTTTTCTGCCGCAGCTTCGAGGGTCACGGTTTTCGCGGATTCGTCATACTCGACGATCCCGAGGGTGTCGAGTTTTGGCAAGTGCGTCTGGTGGAGCGACACGTATGCACTCTGGCGAATGTTGCGTGGCGGCGGTGACTCCCCGGTCTCGAGCTCGGCTATGCGTTCAGAGAGTTCGCGAGCCGACAGCTGGTCGCCGTTCTCCCGTAACAGGGAGAGCACCATCCGTCGGCGTTCATTGCTCAAGACGTCGTGAATCTCGACCGCGTCGAGATCGTCGGTCGCCACGTTCGCCATGATCGTTGCGAGAGTGGATAGGATCGGATCATACTATTAACCTTACCCTACCGTTTAACCGATCCAACGACACGTTATACCTCGAAGCGGATCCCGTGCGGGATGCTATACTAGTCGTTAATCGTCATCAGACATCGTGAAACGGTCGGTAAGAAGACCTTAAACACCGGGATCAGGATGCCGTCCGGCCTTATACATCGAGGATATCAACTTCGACGAGCACATTCCGGAGTTCGACCATCGTTTCGACGACCGCATCGCAGTGATCCGCAACGCCCGATTTCGGACGAAACCCGATTGCGGTCCCCGCCTCGTCGAGCATTGGTACGTCGTTGGCACCGTCACCAATAGCCACTGTGTCATCGATAGAAACGTCGAATGCGACGGTCGCCTCGTGGAGAGCGTCGTCTTTTGTGCCGTCGATGAGCGGCCCTTCGACCGTGCCTGTGAGACAGCCGTCGACGAGTGGAAGCCGATTCGCCACGATCAAATCGACGGTCACGTCCTCACGCTCCAGCGCACGTGCGACACCTGCCTCGAACCCGCCAGTGAGGATCGCCGTGGGGACGTCTGCCTCATCAAGTGCCGCTAGCAGAGCGGCCGCGTTCTCCCTGAGAGCGACCTCGTCGTATGCATCAGCGACCTGCTCCTCCGACAGCCCATCGAGCAGAGAGGCGCGCTGGCGGAGGCTCTCGGCGTAGCTCAGTTCCCCCTCCATCGCCCGTCGAGTCACGTCCGCGACCTCCTCCGCACAGCCGGCACGTTCGGCGAGGAGTACGATCATTTCGTCGTCAGAAAGCGTTCCGTCAAAGTCGAACGCCACAAGCGGCATAGTTCGAGGTTTGTCGGTCGGAAAGTGAAGGGTTCGGTTTCGAGCGCTCCCCTCGGGATAATGAGACGTCACCTCGATCCGAACCCACGTCGATGACGAAAGCGTTACCTCGGGGCCATTGCTTCTCCTCCCCATGAAGGTACTCGTCACGGATCCGATTGCTGACGCGGGTCTGGACGTTCTCCGGGGGGCAGGCCACGAGGTAGAGACAGCCTACGAGGTCGAGGGCGATGCCCTCCTCGAGGCAGTTTCGGATGCGAACGCGCTCATCGTCCGCTCAGGTACGGCTGTCACCCGCGAGGTATTCGAGGCGGCACCCCACCTCGTGATCGTGGGGCGAGCAGGGATCGGCACCGACAACATCGATAAGGAGGCGGCGACGGATCACGGCGTGATTGTTGCAAACGCCCCGCAAGGGAACGTTCGTGCCGCAGCCGAACATTCAGTCGCAATGGCTTTTGCCGCCGCGCGATCGATCCCGCAAGCCCATCAACGTCTCCGCAACGGGGAGTGGGCGAAGGGTGAGTTCCTCGGGACGGAAGTGAACGGGAAAACACTCGGGATCGTCGGATTTGGTCGTGTCGGCCAGGAAGTCGGTAAACGACTCGGCAATCTCGGGATGGACCTCGTCACGTACGACCCATATATTTCAGCGGAACGAGCCGAGCAGTTGGGCGCAGAACTGGTCGATTCCTTGGACGCGTGCCTCGATCGAGCGGATTTCATTACCATCCATACGCCACTGACGCCCGAGACAGAGGCGATGATCGGTGAAGAAGAGCTTGCCCAGCTCGAAGGAGGCTACGTGATTAATTGTGCTCGCGGAGGTATTGTCGACGAGACCGCACTCGCCGAGGCAGTCGAAGATGGGGTGTTAAAAGGAGCCGCAGTCGACGTCTTCTCTGAGGAACCCGTTTCCCCTGATAATCCATTACTCGATGTGGAGAACGTGATCGTCACGCCGCACCTGGGAGCAAGTACTGAAGCGGCCCAGGAAAACGTTGCCGTCTCGACTGCCGAACAAGTGCTGGCAGCGTTCCACGACGAGCCGGTGATCAACGCGTTGAACGCTCCTTCCGTCGATGCGAGCGCCTTCCCACATATCGAGCCATACCTCGAAATCGCAGAAACCGCCGGCGAGATTGCGGTTCAGCTCTTCGATGGCCATGTAGACGAGGTCGAAGTGACGTATGCGGGCGATATCGCGGAGGAGCAAGTCGACCTCGTCACGGCGAGTGCGTTGACCGGGATTTTCACGCCGTTGTCCGTCCAAGTGAACGTCGTTAACGCGCCCCGGATCGCCGAGGAACGTGGCGTTGACGTGACCGAGTCGAAGTCGAGACAGTCGGAGGACTTCCAGAGCCTCGTCACGATCGAAGTAAGCGACGGCACGGAATCTCTGGCAGTCAGTGGGACGCTCTTTGCCGACCACGATCCGCGGATCGTCAGCATCGACGGGTATCGCGTGGATGCAGTTCCGCACGGTCACATGTTGATCGCGAGAAATCGTGACGAGCCGGGTGTCATCGGGTTTGTGGGCACCGTGTTGGGTGAAAACGACGTGAACATCGCGGGGATGTTCAACGGACGCGAGACCATCGGTGGCGAAGCGCTCACCGTCTACAACCTCGACGATCCCGTGCCGGAGGCTGTCCGGGACGACCTCCTCGCCGACGAGCGAATCACGAGCGTTACCCACATCGCGTTGAACGGGCCGAAATAACAGAGAGCGAACTCCACTGTCGCTTCGAGGTCCGGGACGAGACAGATCGAGGTGACTCCTCGTCACTCGAAACGTGGCCCGTATCCGTCGGAGGCGAGAGAGAAACGCCTTTGGCCCCGGTCGCGTTCCCTCCGTGTAGATGGAGGTTGCCGAGGTCATCCCCGAATTCGCCGAGGCGTTTCCGTTTGATTCATTTAACAGGATGCAGCGTGTCGCGCTACCTGCAATCCTCGACGCCGATATGAATGTCGTGGCGAGTGCCCCGACCGCGTCAGGGAAGACCGCGCTTGCCGAACTTGCCATTTGTGAGACGCTTCGCGAGGGAGGAACTGCCCTCTTCGTCGCCCCGATGCGAGCACTGACGAACGAGAAAGAGCGGGAGTGGGATCGCTTCGAAGATATTGGTCACTCCGTGTACGTGGTCACGGGCGAGCGTGACCTCACTCCGAGACGAGCGGAACGTGCAGACGTGCTCGTGATGACGCCGGAAAAGCTCGACTCCGCCACCCGAAAGCACGATTCGAGCAGATACGAGTTCATCACCGATGTCGACTGCTGTGTCATCGACGAGGTCCACTTGCTCGATTCGGAAAAACGGGGCTCCGTCCTCGAGGTGACGATTGCGCGATTGCGACGGCTCTGCGCTCCTCGTATTGTTGCCTTGTCTGCCACGATGCAAAATGTCGACGACGTCGCTGAATGGTTGGACGCTCCTCCGGAGGCAACCTTCGACTTCGGCGACGAGTATCGACCCGTCGACCTCCACGCGGGCGTGGAAACATACGCTCACGGCGAGAACGCGTTCGCGGATAAGTACAGACGGCTCTACCGGGCACTCGATCTCGTCGATCCCCACGTACGGGATGATGGACAGGCCCTGGTATTTGTCTCCTCGCGGCAGGATACCGTGCAGGCAGCCAAAAAAGCGAGAGACGAGATCGGCGAACGGGACATCGCGGTGGGATCACGTGGCGATTTCGACTTTCACGAGGCGACCCAAGCGCTCCAGAATTCAACCCTCCGTCAGTCGGTTATTGATGGCGTCGCATTCCACCATGCCGGCCTCTCGAAAAACGACAAAGACCTGATCGAGGAGTGGTTCCGCGGGGGAAAGATCGCGGTTATGTTCTCGACCTCGACACTCGCGTGGGGGGTGAACCTGCCCGCGCGGTGTGTGGTGATCAGGGATACAAAGCTCCACGATCCCCTCGAAGGAGAGGTAGACATGAGCCCGATCGACGTCCTCCAGATGCTCGGGCGGGCGGGGCGGCCGGAGTACGACGACGTGGGCTATGGCTGGGTCGTCTGTGACGGTGCGGAGGCCGACAAGTACCGAGACCTTCTCCGCGAGGGGAAGCCACTCGAATCCCGACTCGCCGAGGAATTGGACTCACACCTCGTCGCCGAGATCGCGCTGGGGACGATCCGCGGCATCGAGGACGTGATGGACTGGCTCGAGACAACCTTCTATTTCGTCCGTGCACAGAGCAAACCCGACGAGTACGGTTTCGGTGATCTGCGAAATCGGGTGCGCGCAACACTCGAGACACTCGTCTCGCGTGGCTTCGTCGAAACCAACGACGACCTCGGATTGGAAGCGACCTCGCTCGGTCAACTCGCCTCGAAATTCTACCTCAGGCTCGATACGGCCGAGCGATTCCACGCGCTCGTCGACGATGCGGACGCCCTGGAGACCGACGCGATTCTGGAGGTCGTTTCACGGGCAAGCGAATTCGACAGCGTAAGTGCCCGGAGTCACGAACGGGACGCAGTCCGATCTGTGATCGGCGAGCGCGACCTCGATCAAGGGACACGGAAAGTTCTCGCAATCCTCCGTGGCAGTCTTCGAGCGTCCGTCCCCGACGAGCTCGAAAGCGATGCGTGGGTGATTCGCCGAAACGCCCTCAGGTTGCTTGCCGCACTCGGGGCATTCGCAGCTCGTTTCGGATCCGCTCGGGCAGCAAACGCCGTCGCGCGAGTCGAAGCCCGACTCGAACACGGCGTGTCCGCAGATGAGGTCGGTCTTACTGCGATCGATGGGGTCGGCGCGGGACGAGCCCACCAACTGGCAGACCAGGGAATCACAACGCCCGATGCGGTACGGGACGCTGGTGTCACAGGGCTTGTCGATGCTGGGCTTGCAGATGGTGTTGCCGAACGCGTTCTCGAGAACGCGCGCGAGCTCCCTCTACTCGAGGTAAAATGGGGAGATTTCCCAGAGACGATCGCCCGAGGGGAGAATGACATCCGCGAGGTGACAGTACGGACAAACGGTGGGCGGGCGCGTGTCGAAGCGAGAGTCACGGTAAATGGGACGGAGATGACCGCGAAAGAGGCATACCTCGATGGGAGCCTCACCGTGCCGATCGCCCTGTTCGGCCCGCCCGACGACGACGAACTCAACTATGCGGTTGAGGTAACCATCCCCGACCTCCCGTTGGAGACGTTCTGTGTAACGCGAACCGTCCAGGTGACGTAAGTCGACGGAGAGAGGGTTTATAGAGGGAAACGAACCAGGGGAGGCCATGTCAGACGCAACGCGCGTACTGGCTGGCGATTGCACCGTACGATACGAAGGAGAAGAAACGCGAGAGGAGCGAGGGGCAGTTATTGTCGTGGCAAAGCCCGATGGCACAGTCCTCGTTCACGACAGTGACGGCTACCGACCAGTCGCATGGCTGACTCGCGCGGAGTCGGTGGCTTGGCACGACGGTGATAGCCGCCTTGACGCTGTCGACAACGGCAGACGGCTGATTATCACCTGCCATGCCGAGCACGGGAACGGGAGCTATCGAACGACACGCGCCGGATCTCCGGCAGGTGCCTGCCCCGAGTGTGACGGGGTGCTCGTCGATGAGCGAGGGGCGATCGGATGTGTGGACTGCGAGGTTAGACATGTCGTCCCACGGGACGCCAGTATCCTCGACGAACGCTGTACGACGTGTGACCTCCCCCACATGCGCGTCACTCGTGGCGAGGTGTTCGAGGTCTGTGTCGATCGACGCTGCGAATCCTTGGACGAACGTGTCAAAGCGCGATTCGATCGGGAGTGGGCCTGTCCCGACTGTGGCGGGGACCTCCGCATCCTTCGTCGAGGAGGACTCATAGCTGGGTGTGAGCACTATCCCGATTGTGAGACGGGATACTCGCTCCCCGCTGGCGTTCTCGATGACCAGTGCGACTGCGGTCTCCCACGTTTCGTCGTCCGAGGAGAGTCACGATGTCTGGACGCCGCGTGTTCGTCGGGGTGACGGTTCTCGTACCTGGAGCGCAGGTGATTTCCCCCCTCCCTGCGTCAGTCCGGTCATGGACGGCGAGCGACGGGGAGACGTGGTCGTGGTCGGAGGTGATGCCAGACAACGGCTCCACGACGCACGGGGCTACGGGCGACCACTCGAGGGAAACGAGATCGCACTGGCCCCTGTCGAGGCCGCCCACCTGCTCTTTCGGGGAGATCTGACGGCTGTCGACGGGGACGGATTCGTGGCGTTCTTCGAATCGATTCAGGAACAGGGTGTAGGAGCCCGGTTCCTGACGTACGCGGACCTCCGCTCTCGAGGGATCTATCTCGCCCCCGCACGGGCGGGGTGGGTGACCGATCCGCATCCGAATGCTGACTATACCGTCTTTGAGCGTGGCGCCTCGCCCCCCGATGGAACGGTCGCACACCAGCTCCGCGTGGTCGGCGAGCGCACGACACTTCCAGCCCGGAATCTCGGTGATATCGCACTCGCCGTCGTCGACGAAGAAGGTGAGGTAAGCTACTTCGAGTCGGGACGGGGAGCTCCAGAGGGGACAACCACATTCAGTCCCCCGCAGACAGCGGGTATTCTTCTCTCTGACCGCGTGCTCGTCCCCGACCCACCACCTGGACTGTACGATCGAGGGTTCTACGGGCAACCGCTCCAGGGTCGTGAGGAGGCCGACGCACTCCAACTTTCGCTCCTCGAGGCCGCCTACCTTGCACGCGACGTCCTAACCATTGACGAAGGGCGAGACGAGGTGCTCCAGCGCGGGCGAATTGTCGAGGGTGAGCGCTTCAATCGACGATTGACGGTCTACGAAGCACTCCGGACAGGGGGAGTCGTCCCGAAAACAGGGTTCAAGTTCGGTGCGGATTTCCGTACGTATGCGGAGATAACGACCGTCTCCCAGCTCGGACACTCCGAAATGCTTGTCTGGGTATTGCCCGGCGAGTACGCGTTCGAACCCAGAGAACTCGCACTGTACATCAGGCTCGCTGGAGGCGTTAGAAAGCAGGCCATGTTTGCTCTCGTCCGTGATGGAGGTGACGTGGAGTGGATCACTGTCGGCCGGCTTACCCCCTGACCGACACGCTGACGGCCCTGTCACAATCGGTCAGCATCTTCGCGTATCTCGTCTGTGGGTTGCGTCCACGATACCCTCAACGACCGACATATTCGGGGAGTTGATATAGGGTCACTCACCCCGATCCGCCGAATGGGCAAAATATAAGCGTCATCTGGCGATATGGGTGGGTATGCCGTCCACTTCCACCTGGCCCTGGCACGCGAACCGGGAAGTGGACAGTCTCGCGATTCTGGCCGGACAGATCTAAGGGGGCCGGAACGCGATGCTCCCTCCGCTTTTTCGATCGAATCGCCTGCCGAGCACCCGACACGACGACCAATGACACACGACCACGATACAACGGACGAACTGGATGCATCCGCCGACGAGCAACCTAGATCCGATGGCGGCACGGCAACAGGTGCCGACGACGTCGTCTTGGATCCATGGGGTTCGGCCACGATTGGGGACTACGCGGACCTCTTCACCGAATTCGGCATTGGGGAGTTCGACGAGATCCTCCCCGAGGTTCCGGACCCACACTACCTGATGCGCCGCGGCGTCATTTTCGGACATCGCGACTACAGACGGGTCCTTGATGCGATGCGGAACGACGAGCCCGTCGCCACGTTATCGGGGTTCATGCCCACAGGCGACCCCCATATCGGGCACAAACTCGTCTTCGACGAGCTCATCTGGCATCAGGAGCGGGGTGCGGAGGCCTACGGCCTGATCGCCGATCTCGAGGCGCACGCTGCACGGGGACTCACCTGGGAGGAGATCGACCAGCATGCCACGGACTACCTCCTCTCGCTCCTCGCACTCGGGTTCGATCCCGAGGCCGGCGAACTGTACCGTCAGTCGACAAACAGAGAGGTGCAGGATCTGGCATTCGAGCTCGGCATCGAGGCAAACTTCTCGGAGCTGGGTGCAATCTACGGTTTTGACGGCGAGACGGACGTCGCGCACATGCAGTCCGTCGTCACGCAGATGGCCGATATCCTGTATCCCCAGCTCGAAGAGCCGAAGCCGACGGTGATTCCCGTCGGACCAGATCAGGACCCGCACATGCGTCTGGCACGCGACCTCGCCGCTCGAACGAGGTACTTCGGTGTCACTGAGGCGTACGCGAGTTTCGAAGTCGAGCCCGCGGAGCGCACCCTCCTCGCGGAGGCGTACGAAACGCTTCGGGGTGAATCAGAGGACCCGATTCGATGTAAGGAAGCGGCAGACTGGCTCCGAACGAACATCGAGGAGTCGACCGTGCGGTCGTCAGTAGAGACGAAGCTCGATGCCGCTGGCAACGAACCTCTCCGTCCCCGCGTTCGCTTCCTCGATCGCAACGCAACGGAGGACGCATTTGCCGCGTTGATCGAATCAGTCGACGGTGAAAAACGGGTATATGAAGCCCATGTCGACGCATTTGACCTCGACAGGGACGACGCCGAAGAGCTAGCCCGCGAAATAGAGGTCGCACACGGTGGCTACGGATTCTACGCGCCCTCGTCCATTTATCACCGATTCATGACGGGACTGACGGGAGGAAAGATGAGCTCGTCCGTGCCCGCAAGCCACATCAGCTTGCTAGACGACCCCGAAGAAGGATATGACAAGGTACTGGCCGCGACGACAGGCGGTCGCGAGACAGCGGAACTCCAGCGCGAACTCGGTGGGCGGGCCGACGAGTGTCCAGTCTATGAGTTGTACGCGTACTTGCTCGCAGGCGACGACGATGAGTTTGCCACACGCGTCTATGACGAGTGTGTCGGTGGTGATCGCCTCTGTGGGGGGTGTAAGGAGCAAGCTGCAGAACTGATGGAGGAGTTCCTGGCAGAACACCAGGGAAAACGAGAAGACGTGGCTGCGATGCTCGAGAACCTCGATATTGAACTGGACGTAGCGGCGACACGACGGGGTTGACGGATATATCCCCTTCGTCCACGCTGTGGGAGAAGGTCGGCATGAAATCCTGTCGAGACTGGGACCCGGGACCGCTTCGGCAAGGTATCACTTGTGAAGCGGAGCGAACCCGATGTACTGGCAATTTCACGGAGAAAGCGGTAAAGAAATGTTTACAAGAGGGTGCTCCTTTCACGATGACATGCGGGTGACTGACGACACGGCACGTGATGACCAGGCGGGGGGACCGAAGACAATTCGATCCATTTCACTAGTATCAATGGTGGTCCTCTCTATGATTCTCGCAGGATGCAGTGGAGTGCCATTCCTGGGAGACAGTGGTCCGAGTGTCGATGCATCTGAAGAGATCTCCTCTAAGCTCTCAGTCTCGCCAGTAACGATCTATGAGCGCGTCGAGGAGATGACCGGTATTGACGATGCGGAGTACCCAGATATCGATGTCGTGTATCGCGGGACGGGCCTCAACAGGAACACGAATGCGTCGGGATTGTTCCTCAGAGCGCTTACCGGTCCGCTTCCCTCTCCACAATCTACGATGGTTGAGCCGCCCTACATGTATGACTCGCTCGAAGAGGAAATCGTCGTCAACATCTCATACGTCAATTCGGCATCCGATGCAGAACTCCAGTCCATGATCGCAGGGGAGTTCTTCCGAGCGTACATGTACCAGCAGAACTGGACGACGTTCAACGTCGACACCGGATGGATCGATGGCCCCCTCGCGGAAACTGAAGATGAAGATGCGTTCATGCCGAATACGCTGATTCGTGGGAGTGTCAATTACATCCAGCAGGCATATGCCCAGGAGTATCACGAAGGGGAGAACCTCGATATCGCTCCCGAGTGGAGTGACGATGCATCAGTCTGGGAGAAATGGCACAACGTAGAACGATCACGCCCAGGTATGCAATACTTCCAGGAAACCTTGGATTCCCCCGCGGGTCTCGTTGACTTCTTCTCGGGCGACATCCCCGTGCAGACGACGGAACAGATCCTGCACCAGAACTCGGACGAACCGCTCGAGCTCGAGATGAACATAACGGCGGGATCCTATTGGTATCGCGTCCAACCGCAAATCGACGGGCATGCTGCGTCCTTGCTTCCGGATCCACGGCGGCCGCGAGGCGAGCTCGGAACCCGATTCGTCTTGGAGGAGTATCTCTCTGACGACGAGGCTGCAGCCGCAGCTGATGGGTGGGGGACTGATCAGATTGCGGTCCTCAGGTCCTTCTACCAGAACAAATCACGGGGCGTCGTGTGGGCCCACCGATGGGACAGTCCCAGTGAGGCGGATGAGTTTATGAACGCTATGGAAACGTATGCGGAGGAACGCAATGCCGTGGATGACCAGTTCGAAGTGTCCATCGAACGAATATCCGACGATGTGACGGTTATACTGGCAGGTAACGAGGGGTTCTACAACCTCATTGACGTCGAAGTGACCGGCACTACGGTCCAGGTCACGACAGCTGGTGCTTGAGTCAGCGTGACCTAATTGTCGGTACATTTTTATTCTCGTCACCAGGTTGGAGAGATATGGCACCCGAATCCCGCCATGCGAGCTGTGTCGATGGGCCTGATCGTGAGTGTTTTCTGGGATTCGGATTTTTCGTTTTCAGCTGAATCGGGCGGTGGACGTCTCCGGCGGTCGGAGGGTGAAACCGCCTTCGTTGGCGCTATGGACTCGCAAGGGCTAACTGCAGTCACGACACGAACACGGACAACAACCTATGCAACTCCCACAGGCGCAGGCCGCCATACTCGAGACGGCCAGCGCGACCGAATCGATGTCAGTCGAACAGCTCGCCGACGAAACGGAGCTCCCGCCCGAGACAGTCACCGGTGCACTCTTCGCGCTGGAGGAAGCGGGCCTCATCGCACTCCAAGAAGGGGTCGCGTTGGATATCTCACTCACGGGGGAGGGTACCGAATACGCCGAAACCGGGCTTCCCGAGGTTAGACTCTACCGGGCCACGCTCGAACTCGGTGGGGAGTCGGAGCCGGTCCCCCTTGGTGATGCTATCGACGAGGCAGGACTCGACGGTGATCAGGTCGACATCGCACTGGCGAACTACGCCCGAAAGGAGTATGGGGAGATCGAGCGGGGCGAGATTACCGCGAATCCAGAGAGACATCCCGACGAGGATCCAGACGCACGCGCCCTTGAGGCGGTTCGTTCCGGTGAGCCCGCCGACGAGGACGTCCTGGAGCACGTTGAGCGACGCGAGCTTATCGAACGTACCGAGCAAACGACTCGATCCGCAACCCTCACCGACGACGGTGTGACGGCACTCATGGAAGGGATCGAAGTTCGCGAGCAAGTTGACCGAGTGACTCCCGAGGCCCTAACGAGTGGCTCGTGGGACACGACAGACTACGCTGCCTATAATGTCGCCGCGGACGCCGAAATCATGCACGGCGGGAGCACCCATCCACTCCGGCGGATGGCAGAACGCGTGAAAGACGTTCTCGTCGGCATGGGTTTTGAGGAAATGGAGGGTCCACACGCGGACGCGGAATTCTGGATCAACGACTGCCTGTTCATGCCCCAGGACCATCCTGCACGGACACACTGGGATCAGTTCGCACTCAAGGTTCCCCGGATGCAGGAGCTCCCGGAAGGGCTGGTCGAACGGGTCGAATCCGCGCATAGGGAGGGAGTCGGTCCTGACGGCGATGGATACCACTCCCCGTGGGGCGAAGAGATGGCCCGCCAGATCGATCTCAGGGGTCACACGACGTCGCTATCTGCCCGCCACCTCGCTGGTGAGGCGCTCGGCGAGCTGGAGCCACCTCGGCGATTCTTCTCCGTCGAGAAAGCCTATCGTAACGACGAGATCGACGCGACACACTTACTCGAGTTCTTCCAGATCGAAGGGTGGGTGATGGCTGACGACCTCTCAGTCCGTGATCTGATGGGAACGTTCACCGAATTTTACGAACACTTCGGCATTACAGACTTGCGGTTCAAGCCGACGTATAATCCCTATACGGAGCCGAGCTTTGAACTCTTCGGGACCCACCCCGAGACGGACGAGCTGATCGAAGTCGGGAACTCGGGGATCTTTCGCCCGGAGATGCTAGAGCCGCTCGACGTCGATGCCGATGTGATGGCCTGGGGGCTCGCCCTCGAACGGCTCATGATGCTCGTCACTGGAGCAGAAGACATCCGAGACGTCCATGGCACGCTCGTCGATCTCGAGTATTTGCGGACAGAGGAGGTGACGTACTAATGCCGACGGTCGACGTCGACCCGGACGAACTCCGTCGGCTTATCGGTCATGAGGACAAGAGTGAGGATCAGCTGAAGTCCGACCTCTTTGCCCTTGGACTCGAGTTCGAAGGTGACACGGAGGACGGCGAACTCCAGTTCGAGTTCGAACCGGACAGGCTCGATCGCCTCTCCGTCGAGGGAGTGGCTCGCTCGCTTCGCTACCAGTACGGTGACGACCGAGGCGTCTACCGTCCCATGGTCACGGACCCGGACTGGACGATATATGTCGACGAATCCGTCCCCACACAGCGTCCATACGTCACGGGCGCGGTTGTCAGGGGGCTCGACCTCGACGAGCGGAGTTTAGAGTCGTTGATCCAGCTCCAGGAGAAGCTGCATGCGACGATGGGGAGAGCACGGGTGAAGGGCGCCAACGGCGTCCACGACCAGACGATGCTCAAGGGAGCACCAGGTGCAGGGGAGGGTGCACGGGAGAAGTCGATCCGCTATACCGGGCTAGAGCCTTCCGAGGATACGTTCGTCCCACTCGATTCGGACGAGGAGATGACACCGGGGGAGGTTCTCGAACGCCATCCGATAGGCGATGAGTACGCCCCGATTGTGGCCGGCTATGAGCGTCTTCCCGCGATTTATGACGACCTCGGGCTCTTCTCCTTCCCGCCAGTGATCAACGGTCGCCGGACCGAAGTTTCGACGGATTCGCGGGACCTCTTCATCGAGATGACCGGTACCGATCAATGGACGATCGACAAGATGCTCACGATCGTCTGTTACGCTCTCGATGCCCGTGGTGGCCAGGTCGAAGCTGTCGAGGTTCAGTACGCTGATGACGCGATTTCCCCGGACGAGGGCCATGA
Organism: uncultured Halobacteriales archaeon; assembly: GCA_964510865.1. Taxonomy (GTDB): domain Archaea; phylum Halobacteriota; class Halobacteria; order Halobacteriales; family Hikarchaeaceae; genus CAZEDI01. Next base: position 39,761 of record CAZEDI010000001.1, on the reverse strand, counting down.
GCTGCAGCGTCCTGAGCTGTCCGTGGATGAAAAAACGGTCGACCATCGCAGCATCGAAACTATCCTCGGAATTGACCTCGACCCAGAGGACGCAATCGACCTCTTCGAGCGTTCGGGGCTTGATGCAACCTCGAAGGAGGTCGGCGATGACGAGATCGCATATGACGTGCGCATTCCCCCATATCGCGTAGATGTCCTCCACCCGGTCGACCTCGTGGATGATGTGGGGCGCGCATTCGGATTCAACGAACTGGACCCGCGCTATCCCGACGTCTCGACCGTCGGTAGTCGACACGAACGCGCGCGCCACGAGCGAGCGGTCCGAGAGCTGCTCGTGGGGCTTGGCTTCGAAGACGTGCTGAACTTTCACCTGGTCAGCGAAGCCGGGACCTTCGATACGATGCGCCTCGCGCCGGATGATGGGACGCCGACCCGACCACCCTGGGGTACTGGTGATACTGTCGGGACGGGCAAGCCTGTCAGGATCACCGAACCCTACTCCGAGGAGTATGAGATCGTCAGGACGTGGGCACTTCCATCGATTCTCACCGTCTTGTCGAACAATACCCATCGTGCCTATCCGCAAGATCTTGCGGAGATTGGGCTCGTGGCCCGTGAGGATCACACGGAGAATACGAACGTCGCCGAGTGGCGGACCGTGGCAGCGGCGCTGGCACGGCACGACGCATCCTACGAGGATATGAAGGCACGCTTGCAAGCCCTTTGTCGGCGGTTCGATGCAGACCTCGAGACTCCAGCGTCCGAACACCCGACGTTCTTGGATGGACGTGTCGCCGATATCGTGATCGACGGTGCCCACGTGGGCGTTATCGGCGAGATTCATCCCGAGGTTCTCGTCGAGCATGGGCTCGAGGTACCAGTCGTCGCGTTCGAGTTCAGGTTAAACGCACTTCGGTAGCGAGGGAGTCAAGGAACGATCGTGACGGGGACGCGGTTTGCCCGAACAACCGTCTCGGCCGCGCTTCCCAAGATGGCGCGATTCACGACGCCGGTGCCGTGATGGCCCATTACCACGTGATCGTATCCATCTGCCTCCACCATCGCGAGGATGTCCTCACCGACCTGGTCAGCTGTCCGGAAGTCCAAGTCGACGTCGATCGCTACCTCGGGCTCCCCCTCGATTCCTTCGTCCGCGAGGATCTCGCGGGCACGTTCGAGAATTTGTTCCGTCGCGTCGGTTTCCTCGTCGGTGATATGTATGACGTGAATCGATCCGCCAAACCGTGTACAGAACTCCGCTGCGAACCGGAGTGCCCGTTCACTCGGCTCGGAGCCGTCGATCGGAACCAGGACGTCCATGCGAGCACGCTCGCTTTCCCGCGGGTTAAGTCCCAGGGGACGATCGTACGTGAAAGTAGCACTGAGGTCGGGTCGCAAACCGATGGTTGCAGCTACCTAATACGCAAGAACTAGACCATGTCCGTTACTATTGCGTCTGTTGGTCAAGCGCCCACTGGGCGTTCCGCAGGAGTTTCTCGTCACCTGCCGAGTGGAGAAGCTTGGTGAGGAATTGTTCGGCTCGCTCATCGGGCGGTTGGTTCCCGAGCATGTGGACGGCGGCCCGGCGAACTCGGACACTCGTATCCTGAGTGACCCGTTCGATAAGCAATCCGACGATATCGATGTCTAGCGGATCGTCCTTGCACGATTGGCAGCCGATACTGTGGACGGCGTGTCGCCTGACCGCGGTTCGTGGGTCGTCGAGCATCTCGATCAGTGGATCAATACAGGCTGGCGTCGCGTGATGGTCCATCAACGCGACACACCATTTTCGGACGTCCGGATCCTCGTGATCGAATCCCTCTACAATGGCTATAAGGAGATGTTCTGTCCGTTCGGGCCCCGCGTTTTCGAGGAGCGTCTCGATTCGCTCGAACGCAGCTTCCCACTCTTCCGTCCCTAACTGCGCAATGAGTTCAGTGACCGCCGCGTCGTCGAGAGACTCGTGCGGAGGCATACCGGGTTCTCCTGATCGCTGAATATAGGTATTCCGGTGCTGATGTGAGTTGACGGGGGTCCCCCCGTCTCTACATTCACGATGGTAGTTCCCGGCGGACGGTGTGTCGGGTAATGGTGTCCTACCGTGAATTCCCGTGCCTGGGTCCTCGAGTCCGGAGAAACGACCCGGAAACCTACCACGTCACAGAGACCAGCTCTGTCAGAAACCTACCGCTCGGCGCGGTCGAGGGCCTCGATAGCCTCGGCTGCCTCGCGTGCGGCCACCAGGAAATCTCGAGTTCTATGGATGTCTTCCGACGCCTCCGCACGCCGCGAAAGGTCCGCGAGCGTCCGAACGAGGGATTCCCGAGCCCCAGTGAGATCATCCGACCTTCCGTCCGCAGAGGTGGGTGAGGGTTGCTCGGGCCGATCGATCGATCGGGACCCGGCTGGTTGCGTGGAAGGAGATACCTCCCCCGTTTGGGTTTCGTCGGGGCCAGATGTCTGGGGATCCGGCTCTGCTGGTTCGGTGCTCGTCTGGGCATCGGGTGGTTCTGGCGACGCAGGGTCGGTGGACGCGTCGTTGGGATCCGCTGGCTCGGACGCTACGTCAATCGGGTCGGTGCCCTCCTCTGGTTCCCCGACAGTCTCCCCACACGTCGGACAGAATTCCTGCCCATCCTGGCGGAAGATCGGGTCCCCGCACCGATCGCAGTGACGATTCGTCATTGTCGCCCCTTTGAGGAGGAGTTCACTCATGTGCTGGGTAGCACGACGTGACTCTTCCTCGGCCTCCAGCTTCTCGCGGAGCTTTTCCCGTTCGGCTTCCTTGTCGAAGCCGCCATCCTCGGTGTCGCTCATAGTAGAGCCAATGGGACGAACCACGAAAAACGTGATGTGTCGGACTCGCGAGGCATATCACCCGAGGGCGGCAGAGGTGGCGTACTTCGACGCATTTAACGAGCGCGCCATGGCAGTCCTAGCTGGAATGGTAAAAGTCAGCATCGTCGGCGCGGCAGGCACGGTCGGCGCCGCCGCCGGCTACAACCTGGCATTGCGCGACGTGGCAGACGAACTCGTGTACGTCGATATTCCCGAGCAGGAAGATGTCACCGTCGGACAGGCCGCAGACACGAATCATGGCGTCGCCTATGATGCAAACACGGCAGTGAGGAAAGGCGAGTACGCCGATACCGCTGGCTCGGATGTCGTCGTCATTACCGCGGGGATCCCGCGCTCTCCCGGCCAAACGCGGATCGACTTAGCCGGAGATAACGCCCCGATAATGGAGGACATCGGCTCGTCTCTCGCCGAGCACAACGACGACTTCGTGACGATCACGACCTCTAATCCCGTCGATCTTCTCAACCGTCACCTCTACGAGACTGGAACCCGTGAGCGCGAGAAGGTGATCGGCTTCGGTGGTCGATTGGATTCCGCACGATTTCGATACGTCCTCTCAGAGCGATTCGAGACGGGCGTCAAGAATGTGGAGGCGACGATCCTCGGTGAGCACGGCGACGCACAGGTACCTGTGTTCTCGAAAGTGCGCATCGATGGCCGTGACCCGGAGTTCTCGGAGAACGAGCGGGAGGAGATCCTGGGCGAACTCCAGGAATCCGCAATGGACGTCATCGAGCGCAAAGGCGCGACAGAGTGGGGGCCGGCTACCGGGGTTGCACACATGGTCGAGGCCGTCCTCCGCGACACGGGAGAGGTACTTCCAGCGTCCGTGCCTCTCGAAGGAGAGTTCGGTCTCGAGGAGGTCGCCCTCGGCGTTCCAGTGAAGCTCGGGAACGGCGGTGTCGAGGAAATCGTCGAGTGGGACCTCACAGAATCCGAGCAGGACGGACTCGATGCGGCTGCCGAGAAACTCGCTGAACAATACGACTCGATCGCCTAGCGGTCTTCGCCGCCCTGGTCGCGTCGACGGATCCACCGTTCCCACTCGTGTACGTGGGAATCTCGATCACGTGATCGGTCATGTTCGGGCGTCATCTCGGGGGCGCATACTCCCGATTCCTACTTAATCATTGTCCCGAGTAACGGGTGGCCGAGTGTCGAGAATCCGGCCCCGAGTACGAGCGGATTTCTGCTCACCTGGTGGAACTATCTCGGACGAGATCGAACGAAAGGGGAGATTAAACACAAATCAGTATCATTCCAACCGTCGCCTTTTTTTAGGTGACGCACGGCGTTATGAGAGAGAAGAGCATGGACGCACGACGATGGCTCGATAGGATTGGGTTCGTGGGGCTCTCGGGAAGCATCCTGTTGTCAGGGTTTTTCCAGGGTCTCGTCGCGCTTACGCTCCGGATCGAGCTGGCCTTTGGATTGGTCGCTATCGCCCTCCTCGAAGCGACTCTCTCGAACGTCATGTTCGCTCTCTTCTTCCTCGTCTCTAGCGCGATTTTCATCTATCACCTCAGGTTTTCACAGCCGGACGTCACCCCGTGTGTCTCGGGCGGCTCGATAACGGCTATTGTCCCTGTTTACCGTGACGCCGAGGTACTCCACAGGAGCGTCGAAAGCCTCCTCGCTTCGGCATACGAGGATCTCCACGTGGTGATCGTTACTGAGGAAGACGACAGTGCGAGTCGCGAACGAGCAACCGAGTTCGCATCGAGACACGACGCCGTTAGTCAGCTCGTGAATACCCGGTATCCCGGCTCCAAGGCCGGGGCGATCAATTACGCCGCGGAGGTCACCGAGAGTGCGTTTCTCGCGGTGTTCGATGCCGATGAGATCGTCGATCCTGACTTCCTCCCGCACGCCACGTCCCTCCTTGCGGATCACGACATTGTACAGGGCCGAACTGTGCCACAACCGACGGGTCTCATCGAATCACTTGCCTACTACGAGTCTGTTCTCTTGAGCTTCGCTGGGTGGCGGATTCTCTACGTTCTCACAGGGTTCCGGATGGCCGCGAGCCGAGCCATGGTGATGCGGCGAGAAGCCTTCGAGGCTGTCGGTGGGTACGACACCACCATGCTGACCGAGGATTTCAAGTTCGCCTGCGAGTGCTACCGGCAGCGCCTCGACGTGGCCGAGTACCTCGACTATCCATCCAGGATAGACGCCGCGCATACTGTCCGTGACTGGTGGGGACAGCGAAAACGGTGGATGACTGGATATGCACAAGTGAGCCACCGGATTATGGCGAGTGTCAATCCGAGGGATTATCGATCCATTCTCGTCGCGCTCATCTGCTTCGGTGCCGTGTTGGGTCCCGCGATGATGCTCTCGATCGTGTCGAAGTTCGCTGTCCTCCTCCTTGTCAATGCTGAAGAGGTGATCACGCTCACGGTGTTCTCGGAGTACTCGCTACACTACGCCATTGCGTCGTCCGCGGTCCTCCTCTTGCCCGTATTCACCATCCTTACCGTGACCGCCGTCGTCCAGTTCCACGATTATGAGAGTGGAGGGATCGACGACGTTAGCTGGCACTGGGTGATCGTTCCATTCGTCTTTCCGCTGTATGGGCTCGTGGCGCTCAAAGCACTCTTCGAGTATGTCCTCTCCTGGCGGGGCGAATGGTATTCCGTCGAAAAGGACCCCGGGGAGATCTGAACGAGTATCGTTCTACTCGGGGTGAAACTCAAGGGATGAGTTGTTCGCCGTCGTCATCGTAGACCGTGATCGCTTCGACCGGGCAAACGCGGGCGGCCATTTTCGCGTCGAACTCGGCATCGTCCGGAACCTCGCGAATATAGAGGTCCTCTCCGGCCTCGTCCGCGCCGTCGAGGATTGCTTTCCCGGCATCCCGATCCTCCTCAAAGGCGTCCCACTCGTGGACGCACTGGAACATCCCCGTGCATACGTCACGGTCGTACTCGATACGCATACGTCTGATACCGTGTCGACTGACATAGACGTGGCGAGTGCAGGTACACATCTCAACACGACAGAACGACACTTTAAACGCAGGGAGGCGGCTACCTGGTTACGATGGAACCTGCGTCGGTCCCGGGACTCCCTGACGGGACGGCAACGCTCCTCGAGGAGCAAGGAGTCCAGGAGTTGTATCCACCGCAAGCGGATGCAGTCAATGCAGGTGTTACAGCGGGCGAGAACCTCGTCGCCAGCGTGCCAACCGCGAGTGGGAAGACACTGATCGCTACGCTCGCCATGCTATCTGCGATCGAGCGCGGTGGGATGGCTCTCTACGTCGTCCCGCTCCGGGCGCTCGCAAGCGAAAAGCGAGGCGAGTTCGCTGCGTACGAGGAACTCGGGATCGACGTCGGAGTCTCGACGGGTGACTATGAGAGTACTGACGACTGGCTCGCGGCAACGGACATCGTCGTCGCGACGAGCGAGAAGGTCGATTCTCTCGTCCGAAACGACGCCTCCTGGATCGACCGGATTTCGTGTGTTGTCGCTGACGAGGTCCACTTAGTCGACGATGCCACGCGGGGGCCAACGTTGGAGGTGACACTTGCAAAGCTCAGGGAGCGGCTGGACCCACAGGTCGTCGCGCTCTCGGCGACGATTGGAAACGCGGACGAGATCGCGGACTGGCTCGACGCCTCGCTCGTCGATTCGACCTGGCGACCAATAGAGCTCCGGCGGGGTGTTCACTATGGGGGGGCGATCACGTTCGCCGACGGCTCGCAACACGAGCTCCCCACGGAGGGCAGGAAACAGACGGAAGCGATCGTGCGCGATACGCTCTCTGAAGACGGGTCGACGCTGGTGTTCGTCAACTCGCGGCGGAACGCCGAGGCTGCCGCGGGCAGGCTCGCCAGTGCCGTCGAGCCATTCCTGGACACAGGCGAGCGAAACGCACTCGGGACCATCGCAGACGAGATCCGGGAGGTAAGCGATACGGAGACGAGTCGGGACCTGGCGGACGCAGTCGAACGTGGGGCAGCATTTCACCATGCCGGATTGGCGAATCGTCACCGCTCACTCGTCGAGGACGCGTTCAGGGAGCGCGCGATCAGAGTGATCTGTGCGACGCCGACGCTGGCAGCAGGGGTGAACACCCCGGCACGACGAGTCGTGGTCCGGGATTGGCGTCGATACGATGCCTCGCGAGGAGGCATGGCGCCACTCGACACACTAGAAGTTCATCAGATGATGGGGCGGGCTGGCCGACCGGGACTCGATCCGTATGGGGAAGCACTACTCTTGGCTTCGAGCCACGACGAGTACGACGAATTATTCGATCGGTATCTCTACGCCGAGCCGGAGCCGGTACGCTCGAAACTTGCGGCAGAACCCGCGCTCAGGACACACGTACTCGCGGCCGTGGCCACGGGGTTTGCCACCTCTCGGTCGGCACTCCTCGAGTTCCTCGACGAGACGCTGTATGCGGCACAGACCAGTGATCCCCAACGACTCGCCGATGTCTCGGACGGCGTGCTCGACTATCTCGAAGCGAACGACTTCCTCGAACGTGACGGCGATGGACTCACTGCCACCGCTATCGGCCACACCGTATCACGGCTCTATCTCGACCCGATGAGTGCGGCGGAGATACTCGATGGCCTCGCACACGCTGATCGCGAGGGGAGAGAACCAACTGCCCTCGGGATGTATCATCTGGTCTCGAGGACGCCTGACATGTACGAACTCTACTTGCGCTCCGGCGATCAAGAGACCTATACCGAGATCGCATACGAGCGCGAGGAGGAATTCCTGGGCAGAATGCCCTCGGAGTTCGAAAACGCGTGGGAGGACTGGCTATCGGCCCTCAAAACGGCGAAGCTGCTCGAAGATTGGGCGGCTGAGACTGACGAGGATCGCATCACTGAACGCTATGGTGTCGGGCCGGGAGACGTGAGAGGGAAGGTCGAGACGGCGGAGTGGCTGCTCAACGCTGCCGAACGGCTCGCTGACGAACTCGACATTCCGACAGCTCCCATCACGGAGGCGCGTCTGCGAGTACTGCACGGTGTACGTGAGGAACTCCTCGAGCTCGTCAGGATCGAACAGGTCGGGCGCAAGCGTGCCCGGCGGCTCTTCGAGGCGGGGGTCGAAACACCCGCTGACCTCCGTGAGGCTGAGAAATCTGTAATACTTCGGGCACTCGATGGAAGACGTGCGACTGCAGAGACGATTCTCGAAAACGCTGGTCGATCGACCCCATCGATGGAAGGCGTCGAGATGGCGGAGCGCCGAGCGTCCACAGAGGGTTCGTCCGAGGAGGAGTCATCCAGGGACCGAACTGAGGACGACGGAACGGAAGAACAGGCCAACCTCGGTGATTTTTGATGCGCATCGTCGAGGGAGTCCGAACAATCCAGGATGTCGAAGCATTTCTCGGGGATCTCGCGTCGATCGGTGAGGACTACGGAACAACGATCCAGGCATTCGATGCGCGGTACATCGCAGGGCAGGCGCATCTAGCCGCCGCAGTCGACTGTGCGACCCGTGCATTCGAGCGTGGTGACGCAATCGCCGAGGACCGAGCCGTAGAGATCCTCTGTTACGCTGCGGGGAGGCGGCAGATCGAGCGGGCGCTCGAAATGGGAGTCGATGAGGGCCAGAACGCGGTTGTCGTCGTGCTCGACGGCGGCGACGAATCCGCTGCAGCTGCGGCGGTCGACGCGCGTTTCGGGCATGACGATGTTCATTACGAGGGTCGAGATGAGACAATCATCCAGGAGTTCTTCGGGATCACGGACGAGGAACGGGGGGCCACGAACGCGACGCTTTGTGACCTGGTGGTGGAGCGCGTGTGTCTGTTGGCGGTCGAGAAATAGCGACCACGCCCTAGTCGGTGAACGACCGTCGCATCTCCGAGCCCAGAGCAAGTGCCGAGCCACCGCCGATCCCGATTGGCAGCCAGTAGGTTGCGAATCGGTGGAGGACCACCGTTGCCGCGGCAGTAGCAGGGGTTACCGCAGTAATCGACACGAGCAACACAACCAGTATTGCATCTGTCGTCCCGAGTCCGCCTGGCAGAGGTGCGACGCTCGCCATAGATGCGAGCGGGATGATCACGAAGATCGCAGGGACGGGGGCACGGTGGTCAAGAGCAAGCAGCGAAAGCCAGAGCGATCCGACGAGACAGAGCCAGCCAATCGCGGAAAAGGCGAGTGCCGCAAGGAGGCCACGTCGATTAGACGCGACTCGTTCGAGGTCGCGATAAAAGTTCTCGACGCGGGCTCGAATTGACTCACTCGAGGGGGGAGTTCTGCCGGGGAGTAGTCGACCAACCACCGAGGTGAGGACGCCGATGCCGCGTGTGATCTGCGTTGCCACCAGGTCACGGTACCGCCAGCCGAGATAGGCAAGCGTCGGCACGATCACGAGGATTGCGAGTACGACGAGGCCCGCCTGTCTGAGTCGTGGGCCGAGCGTGAACGCGACCGCATAGTACGTCAAGCCGGTGACGGCCAGTGCGATCGACGGGAAAAGATTGATCGCATCGACGCTCGCGATGGCGGCAAGTCCCGTCTCGTATTCCGAATCGACGGTCCGGGAGATCAGAAGTGCCGCAAGGGGCTCCCCACCAGCTTGGCCGAACGGAGTAACGTTATTCGCGAATTGGGCCGAGGCGAACATGAGTGCCCCGGTCACCACGGAGACGGAGATGTCGAGGGTGTGAAGGACGATGTACAGCGTGAGACTCCACGTGAACAGCCAGGTGATCGCCATGAGAATGACGAGACCGACCAGCGAGAGATCGGCTGGCGCCAGTGCAGCCAATGTATCCTCGAAGCCGATCACCCAGAACAGGAGGGCAAGAATACCAAGCGCCGTGCCGAAGCCCAGGAGAGTCAGTCTGAGGTCCCTGGACAGCTCCATGTGACGGTTTGGACGGACTGGTGGAAGCTATTTGAACGCACCGATACACCCGAAGAAATCGGGGGCTTCACAGGGACGGAGGCGCAGTTTATCGGGGACGAACAACAGGGTATGTATGCGTTCACATAGTCGTACTACGGGCAGGAATCAACTGAGTGAGCAGCGTGGAACTGCGTCAGGTGTCAGTAGTGGTTTCGATCTGAATCCGGGCACCACCGGTGAGATCAGAGAGCCCTGCTATGTCGTCGAGGATCGCGACGAGGTTCACCGATGACGCGGCTCGTGGTTCGTCGCCGTGGCTTGCCGGCGTCGGTCCCCAGAAGAGGCAGAGGGCATTCCCCTGGGGCCAGTACGCGATGGCTCCCTCGGGAACCGTAACCTGCCCGTCCTCTGGCGGAACGTCGACAGGTGTCCCGAAATAGAGCTCATCTCCCCAACGGGTTGCATCACCTTTGATGGGGAGTGCCTCCTCGATCGCCTTTCTCGTCTCTGGATTGTCACCTGTCCACGATGCGGTGAACGCACGATCGTCGACGGTTACTCGCAGATCTGCCATGATCGAGAGAGGTATGCGGGGAACCAAAAAGACACCCGTCGAGGGACCCCCGCTATTCGAAGCGAGTAATGATTGCCTCGGCGGCTTCCCGAGCACCGTTTTCGTCACCATCGCTGAGGGCCATACGGACCTCGGATGACTCGACGATCTCACGGAGGGCCTGGCGTCGGTGTCGGATAGGAACTGCGCGGTTGTCGAGGTCGGTTCGGATATCGGCTACGAGCTCGGCCATCCGGCCGGACCCATCGATGAGGGTGTCCACCTGTTCTCGGAGGTAACTGCTCAGGACTGGCGCATTTCCCCCAGTGGCAATCGCCACGACGACCGGATCGTCACGGGCGATCGCTGGGACGACGACGCTTCCCGCCTCCCGACTTCCCGCACGGTCAGCACGATTCACGAGGATACCCCGGTCACGGGCAGCCCGTTCGATGGCCGCATTGACTGCGGGGTCATCGGTCGCTGCGACGACGAGTGCTGGAGCGTGCTCATCTAGCCATCGAGGGACGTCAACGGGTTCAGGTTCGGCCCGGATGAGAGCCGCATCACCGAAATCCTCCTCAACGAAATCCGGGGCGACAACGCGGACTTCGGCCTCCCGGTCGAAGCGACGGGCCTTCCGGGCACCGACAGAGCCGCCACCGAATACGAGAACCCGCTCGCCATCGAAGTCATGAAACAGTGGAATCATTCGCCTCGGGTCCGAGTTGCGTTGTGTGTGCCCTTCCACACGAATCGTTCCCGATTGATGGACGGTTCCGCGATACCGTAGCGTCGCTGTGAGATATGGGTGACCTGTTCGATGACATCCGTATCGAGACCGCGATCTGTTGCGGTGTCACCTGTCGGTCGGGAGACACCAGCGTCGTCTGCTCGGTTCCCTGTGTGAACTTCCCAACCCGGTCGGGGACCACGGAGAGAAACAACGAGTCCCGGAGCCGTGGCGCGCGGGGTACGGTGGACACAGATTCGTGGACAGGCGTGTCGAACCTCCAGGACGTCGAATCCGTTGGGCCTGGGTTCTGTGTAGTGAGTCATACCGGTTCGACGGGCTATCCACATATAGACCCAACGCGCACCGACTATGTGCGACAGCATCGGAAAGGCCTAACCCGCCGCTTGTCCAAACGGAGGCAAATGGCTTCCCTGGTCGTCGTCGGACACGGGTCCCACCTGAACCCTAACTCCGATAAGCCAGTATTCGACCACGCTGATCGCATCCGCGCGACCGGCGCGTTCGACGACGTCCGTGAGGCGTTCTGGAAGGAGGAGCCTTCGCCACGAGAGGTCCTCCGGACCGTCACGAGCGACGAGGTCTTTGTCGTCCCGGTGTTCATGAGCGAGGGTTACTTCACCGAACAGGTAATCCCCCGCGAACTCCGCCTCCGCGGGTGGACACCGACGACGTGGGATTCCGATGGCACGGACGCGTCTCACGCCACGCTCCGTGCCGGTGATACGGGACAGACAGTGCACTATTGTGGCCCCATCGGAACCCACGACGCAATGAGTGATGTCATCGTTCGACGAGCCGAGTCTGTGACCGGGGACGAGACCGTGGGACGCGGGGTCGGTCTCGCAGTCGTTGGCCACGGCACCAAACGCAACGAGAACTCGGCGAAGGCCGTCACGTACCATGCCGATCGGATACGGGAGCGAAATCGGTTCGCAGACGTTCGAGCGTTGTTCATGGACGAGGATCCCGAGGTCGACGACCTCACCGATCACTTCGAGAGCGAGGACATCGTCCTCGTGCCACTGTTTCTCGCCGACGGGTACCACACGCAGGAAGATATCCCCGAAGATGTCGGTCTGACGGCGGATTACCGAGACGGGTGGGATGTCCCTGCAACGGTTGATAGTCACAAGGTATGGTATGCTGGTGCAGTGGGGACGGAACCGCTGCTCGCGCGGGTCATTGCTGAGCGTGCTGCCGATGCCGGTGCCCCGATCGATCCCGACGCGGTTGACGCTACGTTACCCCAAGAGGGAAAGAATGAACCCAAGCAGGTAGGGGACCGATGACTCCCGACGACGTTCCACTCACTGACGGCGTTGACTTCGACGGGCTTCGTATCGAAGACCGAGAGGACGGCTTCCTCTTCGAAACTCCCGAGATTTCCAGAGAGGGGCTGAACGAGTCGGGCGTGCAGGATCTCGCTCAGGAATACGACGAGTACGTTTCGAATTGGTACTACTTCGAGCATGTCCTCGAGGCCGGCGAGGCTGGGCGAGCGTTCCTTCGGTGGGTTGAACACGCGGAGACGTCCGGCGTTCCGCAGCGGTATGACGCACTCCGAGAGGGCATCACCCGCACGTGGGGACAACTAGCGATCACTGTAACGATGAAAGACGGTGATCGTCGGTACGATCTCCGTCACGAGGACGATCTTGGTACTGACCTCCGGAGTCTCGATCGGTACGACGACCCCTTAGACGCCCGGGAGATCACGAAGTTCGACACGGATGACCGATATCGCCCATTGAAGACAGCCCCCTCACTCATAACCGGGTGGACGTTCCCCGACCTCACCGGTGTGGAGCTGGTAGACGCTGTGGACTTTTTTTACCCAGCGACGATCGAGAACTGGCACCTCGAACACAATGGAGACCTCGACGTGGCCCACTGGCGCGAGACGGTGGATCGTCAAACAGGAATCTACGGTGTCGTACAAACGTGGGACAGAGGAGAAGGTCACGAGCACGTAAACTGGGTGGCGGAGGCGTGCTGTGTAGATTCACAGTGCCTGCGACGCCGAGAGTGGGAATACGACGACGAAACCGACCTCGATGTCGACGGCGGTGATGGGCAGTTCCCCTGTCGGGAACCGTGCTCTCTCGTCATCTCCGGGGCTCGCACCTGGACGAGGCTCGAGGGTGAGGAGCCGACGACGTACGAGTTCGAGTTGACACCGAGCGAGAAAGAACAACTTGACGCGATTGTCGAGGCCGTCGCTGACGGACGGATCGACGACATTCGAGAAGCAGATTTCGATGACCCGGCAAACAGATACCGGGTACGCTACTTACGGGCCAAGCGATTCATGGACAGGGAGGTCGAGAAGAATGCTCTCGACGATGAGTCGGACGTACCAAGTGACGGGGCGTGAAAGGCGATTTCGCGCGGAACGAATCACTGTCGGGAGGCCTAAGGCCGTCCACCCCTCTCGTTCATCCGATGAGTGATCCCGAGGATGACGTCCTCGACCCTGCCGAAATCGGCTCGGAAGGGCCACCAATCGAAGAACGGCCATATAAGATCATCTTCGAGGCGAACCGGTGCATCGGGACGGGCAAGTGTGCAGCCGCCTCGGATAACTGGTCACTCGATATCGGGACCGGCATCGCCAGGCCCGAATCGTTCTTCATCGGCGAGGACGAACTCGCGGAAAATATTGATGCCGCAAAACGATGTCCAGCGAAGAAAGGAGATGGGGTCATTCATGTCATTGATCGGCGAACCGGAGAGGAAATCGCGCCGGATCCTCACGGGGACGGAACGGTGAGCGTTGATTGGTGATCTCGTCTCTTATATCTCCGTGTATCGAATGGGTACGGCCCCGACACGTCGGATTGCGTCAGTAATATCCGGATCGACGAACAAGCGCCGCTGTCTATCACGATCAGTTGCGACCTCGCCAGGCTCAAAACCCATTCCCGTGATCGTTCGGGCGTCCCGTGTGTCGTAGCACGGATGGCCTACAAGTGCGTTCGCACCGGGTTCGAGCCCTCTCAATTGCTCCGCAACTCGGGTAGCCTGTGAACCGGCGGTTTCTTCGACGGTGAATGCAGGTACCGCCCGGTCGGCATAGAGCAAGCCCTCGCGCTCACAGAACTCGGCGAGCGTCGTGTCCAGACCGTCGATCCGGCTGACGAGCATGTGTGTGTCGAGGTAGGAAACGTCAAAGCCACTGTCGCGGAGCTGTTGGAGTTGTGCGTCGGCCTCGCGTAGTGCGTCCTCCACGACGAGTGTCTCTTCGAGCCTCTCGACTGTCGGGGGGAAACACCCCTCTCCGTCAAGAAGTGATGGGACCTCCGTCGAGGGAAGAACTGGACCCCAGCGCGGGGTATCCCACTCGGCGGTGAGCGTGAGATGCATCCCAATACAGAGTCCGTCGAGGTCGCTTAGGCGGTCTGCCGCATCCCCGAGTGCTGGAGTCGGGGCCATCACACTCGCGTTCCTGAGTATCCCGTCCAGGAAGGTGTCACGGATTGCCGCGTTCGCGCTTGGTACGACTCCCGCATCATCCCCCCGCGTCACAAGGTGGAGTCTGGGTGTTGCCGTCCCTTCGTCGGTCTCGTCCATGGGAGAGACTGGGTGACGCGGACGGTTAAGGTATCGAACCCGGTGGTCCTATCGGACCTGGTCACCCGGAGAACGACCGGAGGTCTCCGAGGATGGAGGCTGCAGTACCATCGTGGATCGCGTTCCGTGCCATGTCTAGGCCTGCTTCGATCGAGTCGACATCGTCTCCCGCGTAGATTCGGAGTGCCGCGTTCAATGCAACGGCATCGGCGATACCGTCGTCTCGTTTGCCCGCCACGACCGTCTCAGTGAGTCGCGCTGAGTCCACTGCGACGTCCTCGACAGCGAGGTCTTCTTCCGTTACATCCACGCCAAATGCAGACGTTCGGATTTCGTAGTCCACGAGGTCGTCATCCGACCCGGCGTTCCATTCTGCAACGGTCGTGTGGCCCGGGCGGATGTCGTCGTACCCTTCCAGTCCCTGGAAGAAAAGGGCGCGTTCGAAGCCTGCGTGTCGACTTTCTGCCATCGTTTCGGCGAGCTTCTTTGCGAATGCGAGGTGGTAAAAGCTCCCGAGGTGGATCCGCGCCTGTGCGGGGTTCGCGAGTGTTTCGATGGTGTTGAGAAACGTTCGGACACCCATCGCCCGGCGGCGGTCGAGAAGATCGTGGATCTCGGGATTGAACTGCGGTTGGGAGTAGAACCCAAACCCGGTCTCGTCAACCATATCGGCGCTTTCACCTGGTTCCAGGTTCGTCTCGACGCCCAACTCGTCGAGAACGTGTTTGTAGGCCGTCGCCTCGTGGGTGGGAACCCGATCGCCTGAGTGAACGACGATCGGGGTACCCGCTGCTGCTGCAACGATTCCTGCAGCGGCCCCTAGGAGAGCGGTGTCGTTCTTGCCATCATAGTTCGCACCACAGTCAACGGGATCGGCACGTGGCTTGGCGGAACGGACCGAACGCTCACGAACCACATCGAGGAACGCTGCGAGCTCTTCGGGCGTGTTTCGCTTCCAGCGGTTCGCGAGGAAGAAGGCGCCCAGCGTTGTCGGATCCGGCTCACCAGCAAAAATTCGCTCGAGGGCAACGGCTGCTTGCTCGCGATTCATGTCCGCGGCGGACTTCGGGCCCGAGCCGATGACCTCGGTCATCAGCTGTTTCAGGGTCCAGTCGGGTGTCATTGCTGGAGTGTCGGCATGATCCTCGAAAGGGTTAGCGATCGATGCGAATATCGAGGGAGCTTAGTCACCATCTCCGGTCCCGTTTGCCAGCCCGGAGAAGGGCACGGCATCGGACTCGAACGTGACGCCACGGGCGTCAGAGCGCTGGAGCCACTCGGCGACTGACTCGCGGACCGTGACGACGTCCCCGATCACCGTGATCGCAGGGGGTTCGATGCCTGCCTGGTCCCGCGTTTCGACGATCGTCTCGAGCGTCCCGGTGACGGTTCGTTCGTCTGTCCAACTCGCACGCTGGATCATTGCCACGGGTGTCTCCTCGGAAATACCGCGCTCACACAAGGCTCTGGTATAACCCGGGAGGCGGCGTACTCCCATCAAGACGACGAGCGTGCCCCCAGACGCGATCGTGCGGGCTAGCGCATCCCAGTCGAGGGAACTCTCGTCCTTCGCTGGATCCTCGTGTCCCGTAATGACAGTCAGGGACGAGGCGTGCTCGCGATGGGTGAGAGGGATGCCAGTCAGGCCCGTCGAGAGCACGCTTGAGACACCGGGAACAATCTCGAAGGGGATTTCGCGGTCCGCAAGATGCTCGGCTTCTTCGCCTCCACGGCCAAAGACAGTCGGGTCTCCACCTTTCAGCCGGACGACGGTATCGCCAGCACACGCACGATCGACCATGAGATGGTTGATCTCTGCTTGCGTGGTCCGCTTCCCGTCCGGACCCGGCTTCTTTCCGACGTCGATCACCTCCGTTGTCGCAGGGACAGACTCGATCACGGCATCCCTAGTCAGTGAGTCGTGGAGAAGAACGTCCGCCCGGTCCAATACTCGCCGAGCCTTGACAGTAAGGAGATCTGGATCGCCGGGGCCCGCCCCGACGAGGAACACCTTTCCATGAGTAGCAGTCATTCCCTGTCAGTCGTCGTCTGCCTCGACGGTACGGCGTTTCGAGAGATGCTCCCAGATCTCGGTGCATCCCGCACCGTCTTCGATGTCCTGTAGGTGTTCGGCATCGCGTTTCTCCGTCTCCGCGTCGTCGTGCTCGGTCATCTCGATCTCAGCTGGCATGTGTCGATAGTAGAGTTGTCGTGCCGTTCGGCAACAGGTCACGTCGCAGCGCCACCTGGATCATCGCAAGTTGATGTGACATTGACCCGAGATACACCCCCGATCACTTTTACCCTCACCTATCGGGCGAACTTGTCCGTTGCTTGTCCGCGGGGGAAAATGTTGCCGGTATATGGCAGAACGTCCGTAGCGATTGGCTACGAATGACCGGATGTTTATGACCCCCCGTACGTTCTTGCAGTAGAGCCTCACAGGTGACGGCAAAACTCTCCCCCTCCGGCCACGTGTGTCAGTTTTCACCGCAAGGAGGAGGTAAATGGTCCGGGCACCATAGGGGACTAGTAATCCACTATCTATGAATACAGTCGAGCGCTGGAAACAAGAGAAGCACCCACTCGACGTCATCGAGGACGTCAAGGAGTACGCGGAAGGGGGGCTCTCCTTCGACGAAATCGAAGAGCGTGCGGGGGATGGTGAGTGGGAACGTCTCAAGTGGGCAGGACTCTACTCCCACGGTGTCCAGCGAGGGTACTTTATGCTCCGGACGAAGGTGCCTGGGGGCCGACTCACGCCCGAGCAGGCGGAGGTCATCGGCGAAGTGGCCGACGAGTACGCCACGGCTCCCGAGGCATATGGTGGCGAGGAACAAAACGAGATCTGGGGGGATGCCTTCCTCGACATTACGACACGCCAGGACATCCAGATGCACTGGATCGAAGTCGAAGATGTGCCAGATATCTGGGCGAAATACGACGAGGTCGGCCTGACGACGATCCAAGGATGTGGCGACTCCGCCAGGAACGTGCTTGGGTGTCCAGCAGCCGGGCTCTCGAATCACGAATGCTTCAATGCGCAGCCAGTCGTCGACGCTGTCTCGGACTTCTTCACGGAGAATCGCGAATACGCGAACCTCCCACGGAAGTTCAAAATGACGATCACGGGCTGTCGCCACGATTGCGCTCAGTCCCAGATCAATGACGTGGGACTGACACCGGCGAAGAAGACGATTGGCGGGGAAGGCTACTACGGCTTTCACGCCAAAGTCGGGGGAGGCCTCTCCGATGGCCCTCGAATGGCCTCAGAGCTCGACGTGTTCGTCCGGCCCGAAGATGCCGTCGAATTCTGTCGGGCCGTCGCACAGGTGTTCAAGGAACTTGGCGACCGAAACAATCGGGGCGTCTGCCGGATGCGGTACCTCGTCCAGCAGATGGGCCCGGAAACGTTCGAAGAAGCGATTCGCGATCGTTGCGAGGTCGACCTGCGTGAGCGGGGCGAGGACCTGACCGAAGGCTACCGAGGCGATCATGTCGGTGTCCACAACCAGAAACAGGGGAACCTCCAATACGCCGGGTTCAACGTGATTGCGGGGCGCATGAGCGGCACCGAGTTCGCAAACGCCGCGCGCGCTGCAAAAACATACGGCACCGACGACGCGACGCTCCGGTTGGCAACGGACCAGAATTTCGTGATCTCACACGTTCCCGCCTCCGAGATGGAAGATCTGCTCGACGAGCCCTTTGCCCGGAAGTATCGGGTCGACCCGGGGCCGTTCTCACGGGGTGCCGTAGGCTGCACCGGCTCGGAATTCTGCAACTACGGCATCATTGAGACCAAAAAGCGTGTCCGTCGCTGGGCGAAAACCCTCGATCGCGAGATCGACACGCCCGACGATCTCGAAGTTGTCCGGATGCACATGTCGGGGTGTTCGGCATCGTGTGCACAACCCCAGATCGCCGATATCGGGTTCCGGGGAGAGACCGTCAAAATCGAGGATCCGGAGAATACCACGAACGAAGAAGGTGACAACATCGTCGAGGGGATGGACTTCGGTCTCGGGGGCGCGCTGGGTGCCGATAACGAGTTCCTCGACTGGGTCGAAACAGCGGTCCCTGCAAACGCGGTCATACCTGCCCTCGAAGAGCTGTTCGCCGTCTATACGGACGAGCGCGAAGAGGAAGAACGCTTCTACCAGTGGTGCCGTCGGGTCGGGAACGACCGTCTCCGGGCAGTCATGCAACAGGCGGACGCGCCAGTCTCGACGGGGGTGGCTCACGGTGACTGACGAATCCGAGGACGCCAGACAGCCAGGCATTCCCGATGTTCCGGAGGACGGTGGAGAGAGCGTTCCGAAGGCAAACGGCGTCGGAATCGACCGCCCCGCGACCGAATCAGGGACCATTCCTGGCGACCAGGTGGGACCTGTCGACCAGCAGTACGCGTACGACACCGGTGATGGCAGCGGGGGGACGCCGGATCGCGACTCGAAATCCGCCAGGGCTGCCACTGACGGCGGGACGGCGCCCACGAATGTCACTCCCGACGGTGAGCTGACCGACCTAGAGTTCACGAAACCGGCCGAGGGCAAGAGCCAAGACGTCTACGAGACGCCAGCGGATAAACGGGTACAGAAGCCGGGTGGGGACGAGCTCGAGCTGGACACGCCGTCATACGAGATTCGACAGGCGATGAACGACATCGAGACGCCCGACGACAAGACGTGGTTTATGGAGCTCGACGAGGCCGTCATCGAGGACGATCGGTGTATTCAATGTGGCACCTGTGTCGCCGCCTGCCCCTCGGATTCGATCGGTATCGGCGACGACGACCTCCCGAAACTCGTCAAGATGTGTACGGGATGCTCGCTCTGTTGGGACTTCTGCCCTCGGGGCGGGCTCCGCTATGAGCGCCAGTGGAAAATCACCGGCGGCGACGACAATGTCTCCGGTGCTGGCGACCCGATCACTGAGTTCTCTGCCAGAGTCACTGATGACTGGCGGGAGAACGCACAAGACGGTGGGCTCGTCACGTCTGTATTGATCCATCTACTCGAGGCGGGCGAGATCGATGGCGCCGTTATCGCCACGGAGAACGACGAGGAATCCTGGAAGGCAGAGTCGTTCCTCGCCACCACGCCAGCGGAACTCATCGAGAACGCTGGATCGTTCTATAATCAGACGATGGCGCTCGGCAACCTCGACCTCGGCCAGTGGGAGCACAAACTCGACGTGCCACTCGAGGAGGCGTCCCTGGCCCTCGTGGGTACGCCCTGCGAGATCGAAGGCATCCGCGCGTTACAGGATTTCGAGTGGGACTACGCGAGTCACGAGGACGGGGTGCGGTCGATCGAGTATACGATCGCGCTGATGTGTACCAAGAACTTCAACTACGAGAAGCTGATGGGCGAGCAGCTCGAGGAGAAGCGCGACATCTCACCAGAGGACATCGGAAAACTCGACGTTATCGACGGCAAGATGAAGGTCTTCAATCATGACCTCGAGCTGATTCTCGATGAGGACATCGAGAACTTCCACGTCGCTGCGCTCAAAGGCTGTGATGAGTGTGCGGACTTCACCGGGTACTGTGCAGATCTCACAGTCGGCTCCGTCGGCTCGAGCGACGAATACTCCTCCGTGATCATCCGAACCGAGAAAGGGTTAGAGGCCTGGGAGCAAACGAAGGACGATCTCGACTACCACGACCTCGAAGATCGGAGTGCGATCGGGGGGTTGCAAAGCTGGGACAAGAAGAAGGCGTTCGACGCGCTGAAACGGCCCTTCGACCCCGACGCACCGCGGTTCATTGACTATACCGACCACGCGGAACGCTACGGGACGGAGCTGAACCCCCACGACGCCGGACACTAATCAGTCACAGTAGAGCTATCGATACCCGATGCCGTCGATCGGGGACCCGGGGCTGCCGGAGTGCCAACGTTAAACTTCGATCTGGACGTCATCGTGGTTATGACAGACGATCAACCCGACTACGTCATTCCTCCCGGTGGCGGTGTCCCCTGGATGGATATGTCACAGCGGGAGGATCACCGTCCACCCGAGCGCGATATCGCGATCACCGACGTCCGGTCGATGACGATCCAGGGCAACTTCACCTGGGGGCTTATCAAGGTCGAGACGGATACCGATATCTACGGAATCGGGGAGACACATGGATCGGGCCCCGATGGTCCGGGACGGCTCGAGGGTGAGAACCCGCTGGACATCGGTCGGCTGCTCGATAGTCGAATGCACGTTGATCCAGGAGTCGAAATGGCACTGTGGGACATCAAGGGGAAGGTCCTCGATGTTCCGGTCTATGAACTATTCGGTGGAAAGTATCGAGACGGCGTGCAAATCTACTGTGATACGCATGCAGGCGAGTCGCTCGGCGAGGCCCAATCGGCGGATGTTGATCCGCGAGAGGTGTACACGCCCGAATCCTACGCACGTGCTGCGCGAGACGTGGTCAACGAGGGGTTCGAGGCCCTGAAGTTCGATCTCGACGTCCGGACCCATCGAGACGTAGACACGGCAGCACGGCGTCTGGATAACGAGGCAATCGAGCACAAAGTATCACTCGTCGACGCGGTTCGCGAGGAAATCGGCTACGACATCGATTTGGGCTTCGATCTACATTGGAATTTCACGGTGGAGACGGCGACCAGGCTGGCGACGAAGCTCGAGGAATACGATCTCGCGTGGCTCGAAGATCCGGTACCGCCTCGGAAGTACGATGCTCATCGTCGGGTCCGCGAGGCGACGACCGTTCCGATGCTCACTGGCGAGAACTTAACCGAGCCCGGGGAGTTCAAACAGCTCCTTGACGCGGAGGGAACGGACTTCGCCGCGCCGGATCCACACAACTGCGGGGGATTGCGCAATTTCACGCAGATCGCCCATCTCTGTGACCTTGAGGGGATTCCTATCGCCGCACACAACATTCAGAGTCCCATCGGCACGATTGCAGGGGCACACGCGGGTGCCGCGGTCCCGAATTTCATCGCGCTCGAGTACCACGCACGGGACGTCCCCTGGTGGGAGGACCTCGTCTCGCGCACCGGCGAGGCAGGCGACATAATCGACGATGGTGCCGTAGATCTGCCGGAGGGGCCCGGCCTCGGGATCGAGATTGATCCGGAGGTCGCCGCGGAGCACGCCCTTCCCGGTGAAGATCTGATATTCTGAGCGGGCGGTGGCTAGACTGACACCGACGTGGCTGGACATACCTCGGATCCGATCATCCCAGCGATCCGTGCCTCCCTCACCACGACGTGATTGTGACGTCTTTCAGCGGGCGATCCACCGGGATCGACACTCGCCCGTTAGTATAGTGGGAGACATAGAAGCCGACGAGAATCTCGAGTGTGTGAATCGCATCTGCGCCAGGGGAGATATTCTCGGCATCGTTCTCGATTAGATCGATAGCATGTGAGACAGCATTGGCGAACGACTGCTCGTGATCATCTTCATAGTCGCCGGTCGGTGGGCTGGATTCCCGGCCGGCTGTGTCCCAATATCGCCACCCGTCCTCGGCCGAAACGAGACGGCCCTCAGTGCCGTTGAAACGGTAATGGAACGTCCCGATGTTACGGTGGGTCGTCCCATCATACGTGAGGAAGGTCCCGTCATCCAGGACGACGTGTCCACCCGTCCCCGCATCGTCTACGGGTTGATCAGTGAGGTGTTGGCTCGCCTCGTTCTCGCCAGTGACGGTCCCGGAAACGAAATCGGCTCGGACAGCTAAGAGGTACCGCACGAGATCGATGGCGTGAGTGCCTACACGGAGAAGCTCCATCGGGCTTCCTGCCGAGACTGAACGAACCTCTCCCAGAAACCCGTCTTGGATCGCCTCGCGGAGGGCCCAATGTTGACGGAGGAATCGTTGAGAGTGATTGATTACGAGTTCGACGTCTTCGTCTGCACACGTTTCGACCATCGCTTCGGCATCAGAGAGAGAGCACGCGATAGGTTTCTCACACCAGATCACCGCGGGATCTCCGATGCGTGCCGCGTCCTCGACGTGCTCTCGATGCATGAGCGAGGGGGTACAGATGGAAATGATATCCAGGTCCTCCACGTCCAGCATCGCCTCGTGTCCAATGTATCGGTTATCCGGCGGAATGTCCCACGCGGTACCAAACCGATCGAGCGCGTCCTGCTCGATGTCCGCTACCGCCTCAAGTTCCACCGCGTCTACCGTGGCGTATCCACCGGCGTGGCTCGCATGCTCGGGGTCGTCGCCGATGTCGTCCTCGGACCCGTCGTAGATGCCCATCCCAGCCACGCCGCCTGTTCCGATGATACCTGCGGCGTACGTCATACCCATGCCCGCGACCGCAGTCACCGTCAATCTTGGCCACCTGGAACGCATGGGAGAAACCATTCAAGGGGTGTTCCCGGCATCAGGCTGCATGAGCCACGACGGCGAGCATATCACACTCACAGAGAGATCCACCGCTCACACTGAAGGAGCAACGAGCATCCAGGTGACACCGTCCTAGTGGCAGGGCCTTACCCCGTTCATAATAACGGGCCTCATCGGCGAAGCGAAAGCCGACCATGTTGTCTCGTCCGCGGGATCGAGGAGAGGCTCCGGCACTTAGGGACTATCCACGTTTCGAGTGAGTCACCATGCGTACGCTCCTCATTGGTATCGACGCGGCGTGTGATCGAGTCCTCGATCCGTTGTTCGAGGCCGGGGAGCTACCGACCCTCCGTTCCCTCATCGATGTTGGGGTCTCTGGTCAGCTCGAGTCGTCCATTCCGCCCTGGACACCCAGCGCATGGACGTCGATCTATACGGGGGTTAACCCTGGAATGCACGGGATCTTCGGATTCCTCGCATTCGATGGCTATGACTGGGACATCGTCGACGCAACGAACAGACGGGAATACACGCTCTGGGAACTGCTCGACCGCGAGGGAAGGTCGAGTGTGATCGTCAACGCACCGATCAGTCATCCACCGCGTGCATTTGACGGCGCACTCATCCCTGGATACGCCGCACCCGAGCAACCTGAGTTCCATCCCCCGGAGCTCCTCGCCGAGGTGGAGGAACACGTGGGAGAGTACAGAATCTACCCGAATACGAGCTCAGACTACGAACGTCTCGTCCAGATGCGCGGCGATGCATTTCGCTATCTTGTCGACAGGGTCGATCCAGACTTTGGATTCGTCCAGTTTCAGCAAACGGATACCGTGTTCCACGAACAGCCTGGGGACTGGGACTGCGTTCGATCTGTGTATCGAGCTGTAGACGAACAGATTGCCGCCATTCTCGATGATGGTGATCCGGACGCCGTCCTGATCGTGAGCGACCACGGAATCGGCGAATACACGGGGTACGGATTCCGGGTGAACGAGTTCCTTGCGGAGCACGGGTATGTCGAGGTGACTCGAGGCGGTGGCATGCCCTCCTGGGTGCCGATCAGGGAGAATCGATTACGGCATGCACGTGATCCGTCCCGTCCGACAGAGGATACAGCCTGGCACACCCTCTCGAGTATTGTCACCGTGGCGACTGCAGCAGGGGTGACACCCGAGCGGATCGGTCGTGCACTGGACAGACTCGGACTCCGGGAACCAGTCGAGCGACTCGTGCCCGAGGCACTGGTGACCGCAGGGAGCAGACATGTCGATTTTCCTGCTTCAACCGCATATGCGCGGGCTCGTATTGAACTGGGTGTCCGGATCAATCTGGTAGGACGTGAGCCCGACGGCATCGTTCCCAGTGATGCGTATGAGACGGTGCGCGATGAGGTCATCGAACTACTATCGGACGTCACGACGCCGGACGGAGAAGAGGTATTCGAGACGGTCGACCGTCGAGAGGCATTCTTTGACGGGCCGGCTGTCGAAGAGGCCGTCGACATCGTGACGATCCCAGCTGACTACGACCACTTTGTCACTACGCGCCTACACGGGGCACGCTTCGGAGAGCCGGGACAACCGTGGAATCACAAGCCACAGGGAGTAGTGATTGCGACCGGTGATCCGTTCGACGACGCTGTCCGGCTCGAGGGTGCGACGGTTTTCGATATCGCACCAACAGTCTTGTCGACGTTTGGCATCGCAGCCCCTGACCGCATGGATGGGAGTCCACTCCCGTTCGTTGAAGACCAGGGGACCACGGCATATCCACCATATGAGCCTGCGGAGCGATCGAGCCAGACGACCGACGATATCGCGGCCCGATTAGAAACCCTGGGGTACGTCGAATGAGCTCGATGGTCCAATTCGAGGTTGGGATGACCCCGAGTGAGAACCTACCATGACAGTCGAGATCACGTGCTTCGATCAGGGTGAGTCAGATACATGGAACGAGTACGTCGAGGAGTCAGTCCATGGGACGACCTTCCACAGACACGAGGCACTCGACCTATTCGCCCGACAGTCCGACACCTCGTTGTATACCTTAGTTGGCTACAAAGGGCAGGAGCCAGTGGGTATCCTCCCGTTGTTCTCCTCGACACGTGGTCCATTCCGGTCTGTCCGTTCACCACCAGAACTCGAGGTTTTCACCCTGGGACCCGCACTCTTGAATCTCGAGAAACTTTCACAACGAAAGCGGGAACGGCGACATCGAGGATTCGTGGATGGCTGCCTGGACTGGGTCGAAGCGGAGCTCGCTCCGGACTACGTTGACATCCGGACCGTCGCCGGGTACCGAGACGTTCGCCCATTCGCCTGGCGAGGATATGACGTCTCGCCGACCTACACGTACCACGTCGATCTTACCTCACCTCGAGAGGCGATACTCGAGGGTTTTAGCAGCGACGCCAGGCGCAATGTACGGAACGTGGATAAAACTCGATATGAGGTCGACGTCGGAGGCATCAATGGCGTCCGAACGATCGTCGAACAGATCGAAGACCGCCACAATGAGCAGGAGAGGGCATACCCGCTCGACTCGACATTCGTCGCTCGCCTCTACGAGGAGCTACCCGATGATAGGATGCGGGCATACACCCTCACGGTCGATGGGAATGTGGCAGGCGGGATCGTAACAATCGAGTCAGACGACGTAATCCGTCGGTGGCAAGGTGGAGCGACACCAGATGTCGATCTACCGGTGAACGATTTACTCGACTGGCATGTCATGACCGACGCAAAGGAGCGAGGGCGGGAGTGGTATGATCTCGTCGGCGCAAACCTGCCCCATCTCTGCCGGTACAAGGCGAAGTTCAATCCTGAACCGGTTGCATACTATGTCGCCCAGTGGCGGTCGAGCCGGATTCGCGCCGCATCGGCCATTTACAATCGACTTCCTGGCGGCCTCAAGGTCATGTGATGTCGACAACGCGCCGCGACTTAGACGGGACAGACGATGGGTCTACCCATCGAAGTTCATCGACGGTCCCGGGGTCACCGACAGTCAAGCCGGCGTACCTCTGGGGACGCCCAGCGGACTCAGTGTGGCGTCGACTTACAGCAGGTGCCGAATGGTGGCTTCCCTACGGGTCAGGGAAAGCTGCCCTCAGGGATGGTCTAGAAGCGGTTGGTTGTGGCCCAGAATCAAACGTCATCCTCCCTGCGTATATTCCACGCGGCGTCCTCCAGCCAATACGGGAGCTTGGAGCCGAACCTCGTCTCCACTGCATTCAACGTGACCTCACTCCCACGATAGAGGATATCGAGGAGGCTATCGACGAGAAGACAGCTGCTATACTGGTCGTCAACTACTTCGGGTTCCCGCAGTCCACATTCGACGCTATTCATGAGATCGCATCAGACTGGGGGGCTGTCGTTATCGACGATAATGCACATGCCCCGTTGAGCCGGGACGGAAGCCAACTTCTGGGGACCCGAGGATCCGTTGGATTCACGAGTCTCAGGAAGGGATTTCCCGTTCCCGATGGCGCATTTCTCTACCTCGATTCCGAGGTCGCGTCCGCCATTGAGCCGTCCACGTATGCGAGGATTCGATCCACACCCACGCTACGGGATAGCATTGACGTGCTTTCCTCACTCCTCCGTAGAAACGACCTCACAGCCCCTCTCCCTGAGCATGCGCTACGGGTCCGCCAGAGCGTTCCAACGGGACAGACGAATGGGCAGTCCGGTGGATGGAAAACAGCTCGAAACACGTATGAACAGGCAAAACAGCCGATGTCTGCGCTCTCCGCACACGTGGTCAAACGCATACCGGCCGAGAAAATTGTCGATGCACGGCGACGGGTTTACCGTGCTTGGCTCGACGGCATTACTGATATGGAACCAGTCTTCGGCGACTTACCCAATGCGGTGTGTCCACAGTACTGTCCGATGCTGGCCTCAGATCCGGCATCTGCCGTGACGGCTCTTGACGCTGCAGGTGTCGGAGGGGTTCATACCTGGCCACCGCTGCCGACCGAGGTGAGGACTGACGATGAGTTTGCGACGTCCCGCTGGCTCGCCGATCATCTTCTTACACTCCCAGTGCACCGGGATATTCCCATTGCTGCTGTTTCTGACGCAATAAACAGTCTCAACAGGCTAACGTGAACTCACCAACCCCGGAGTAACCTAAGGCGGTTTCTAAACGGTTAGCTGACACTTTAGGTGGGGGCAGACCCGTCTCGGGGTGATGAACTCGCTCGGCCATATAGGGATCACAGCAGTCGTGTTCGCCCCAATCCTTGGGTGGCTGTGGTGGGCCGACCGGTACCGTGACGCAATCGTCTGCGGATTGCTTCTCTTCGGGGGATCACTTGCACCCGACATTGATCTGTATGTCGATGTCTTCGCCCATCGAGGACTCACGCACACGGTATGGGCAGCAGGGTTCGGGGTACTTGGTGGCGGTGGAGTTGGGGTTCTCATCTGCCAGAGGGGCAATCTTCAGCGATGTGGGCTGTATGGGCTCCTCGGGGGAGTCGGTGTCCTCTTGCATTTACTGGGAGACGTCGTGACACCGATGGGGATCAAGCCGTTCACGCCGATCGGTGAGTGGAACGTCACTCTCGGGCTTGTCCTTTCTCATGATCCTACTCCAAACTATGTCGCATTTGGTGCCGGTGTCGCCGCGCTTGCCGTTACGTTCCTTTGTCGAACCCATTCACGAAATCCACGGCCACTCATCTCACGGCTCACTGGAGCCCAGTCGGCGCTATTCAGCAGTCGGCCGCGAGAGGATACCTAGGCAGGAGTGCCGACGCAGGGGGTGAGGATTCCTCGAGAACCTCGAACACGAGCACACCCTCGTTTTGGAAGACTAGTCGGTACCGATCTGACAGGTGGAGAGATGCTTTCATCCCTGAAGCTTGGTGCCGGACAAACCCCCGTACCGTGTATCGCCCCGTGGGGACATACACGTAATCCGGTGAAACGCCAGCTTCGGCCAGCCCTCGGGTGATACATGTGGCTGTTTCACAGTGCGAGAGTGCCCGATACCGGGTTAGCTGTTGCCAATACGCCTCGGATGAGACCCATTCCACACCCCACGGTCCAAGGAGGATCGTTCGCTCGGCGAGGAGAGGAAACCACTCCGCCGCATCACCGAGAACGACAAAATCCGCACCGGAATCGACGTTCTGTCGGACCCAGACCATGGCATCACGATCCGCGTCGTCCATAAACGATGGTTGCGTCGCAGTCGAACCGTGTGTCTGGAGTGTTCCCGTTGCGAATAACAAACCCGTGCCTGCCGCGAGCGCAACAAACATGATCGCCCCTGCCGCAAGAACGGGTCCGACATGCCGGCCTCGGAGAGACTGATGCCTGAGCCTGGGTGCGATTACATCAAGGAGCAAGATTGCTGCCATCATCGCCCCCGGAAGGACATAGAATCGGCCTTTCCCAACGACGTACACGAGAACTACGACCCAAACTGGAAGGAGTGGTCGACGTTTGTAGAAGAGGTAGACCCCACCGAGAATGCCGATCGCATACAAGATGATTTTCGGATCTGCATCGAGAGCCGAGCGCACCTGTTCGACCTGGAACCCGCCACCAATTCCGCTGTGTGTTCCTGCAGCAGCGGTGAACACGTCGAACCCGTGGAGCTGCCCGACATGCAAGATCCAGGGCAACGCGATAAGTACTCCTCCGAGTGCGACTACTGCACCCGAGAGAAATCCCTTGATCGAATGGTCCAACACGAGGTACAGGACGAGGTATGTTGTCGCGAAGAAGAGGGCATAGACAGGATGAGAAAGAATAGTGAGACCAAATAAAATTGCCGAGGGAACGATCCACATCCGTTCACCATTGCTGAAGAGCTTCGTCCCAGTATAGATGCCAGTGATAGCGAGCAGGAATGCACCAGCCCGGATAATCCCACCTGCCGAGAGGTGCCACTGTAGTGCTGGTGGAGCCGTCGCGAGTATAATAGTCGCGACACCGGCCTTCGGACGAGAACCGAGCAGTTCCCTGGCCGCATAATAGTATGGCACGAGGTAGACGACAGTGAAAATCACGGGGACAACACGTGCATATGTGATGGCACCGATTCCTGTCGAGTCCAGGATGAGTGCCGTGACATAAAATAAGAGTGGCGGATAGGCAAACGGGATTCCTCCATCTGTGTAGTGGGGGATCCGTGGGGGCAGTCTATATCCATGGACACGAATCTGTTCAGCTATCTCGAGGTACAGGCCCGCTCCATAGGCGGGATACGGATGTGTGAGAAGGTACGAGACCCCGACAAGGGCCCCAACGACCAAGCCAGAGCCGAGCCAGACTAGGTGGCTCCGCGGAAGGACATATGGTGGCGTGATGCTCCGTCGAAGCTCGTCCCGCACGTCAACAGCCATGGATACCTCGGTGGCCGGTCGTCTGCGTCCAAGACGATACTGTCCCGTGGCGTCCACGTCGTTCCGACATCAGGTAATATAGGGCGCGAACAGACATCCCTCTCGAGTGACGGGTGCTTACTCCGCGACGCATCCATCCGAGGGAATCAATCGCCATCTCGTAAGGGTGTTACTTGTTTCGGGTGAGTGTAATCGGCCACTGGAACGTTGCGGACCAGGTGGACCACTTCCATTCGGTAACAATCCATATGATCCCGGTCACGACAGCAGCGAATCCCGCCAGGAGTTCGGGGAGCCCGACCCAAGCGGGCAGGATATACCTGAATGCATTCTGGATCCGTCCGGTCAACTGTGACTCCAGCTTCCCGAAGAGCGAGACACGGGACGGGTCCTCCTTCACTGTGATGCCGACAGTTGTTCTGCCACGAGAACGCAAATCAGCTTTCGACGCTGACGGACCGTTTGTGCTCTCGTCCCCCGTCTCGAGGCGTTCTGCTTCGTATGGAAAAGCGATATCGACACTCCAGACGACAGTTCCGTTCGTTGCGACCTCGAGAACGCGGTCCCCGTTCGAATCTGTGATCAATGTATGTCCGTTGGGAAGCCTGTCCGCGTCCCGCGGCCAGGATAGCCTGCCACTCCCCCATGCCCACGATCGAGTCCACTCACCACCCTCACGCTGGTATTCGACGACCCGGTTGTTTTCTGAATCGCTCACGAGAACCGCAGGGCCGCCTTGTTCACGGGGGATATAGTCTGGGTTGTGCTGCTCGTACAGTGTCTCATACTGCTCGTCTGCGCCGAGAGTCCAATTCTCCAAAAGCCCGTGTTCAGGATCGATGAACACAACCTGATCGTGGTTTCTGACGCTCGCCATCACGATTCCGTCCTCGAGGTGCTCGACGTCATTCATGTGTGTCCAATCCGATGGGTACGGTCCACCGGAATTCCGTACGGAGAATGCACTCTGGGCACTCCAGGCCCACGTCACGATACCCGTCTCCTGATCGACCTCGAATACCCGGTCCTGTGCGATATCCGCGACGAGCAGTCGGGTCTCCGATAGTCTATCGACGTCATGCCATCGTGTCGAATGCTTCCCGGGCGTAACACGGGAAAAGACGGAGGTCACCTCCCCTGTCGACAGATTAAGACGCTCGATCCCGTTCTCTGTACAAACATCATCGCCACAGTCAGACGCATACACGTGGTCTGCGTAAACATACTCGACTGTCATTGGCGACCCATCGACAGGATCCACGTCCCAATATCGTGTGTGGGAATCATTGTAATATAGAACAGTGCCATCAGGGGCAAGTGCAACGATCTCGGCGTTTGCGCGGGTCCCTCCGTCAGCACGACCGAGCCAGGAGTTGGAGTCGGTCGTTATGACGGTTATGTTCTCCGTCGGCGGGGCAACTATTCCCTGCTCATGGCCAAACCGAGTCTCTCCCGGTGCAGCAAGCGCACTATGCCCTAGTAGGACGAGTGCTCCCGCCAGTACGAGCGAAAAGAGTAGCCGAAGTGCCCGTTGACGGTTCATTCGTTCCTCGAATTTGATCCGGGCAGCCACTTTCCTATCCCCCCGGTAAGAGAACAACACGGCCTCGATAGCGGATAAAATTGGCAGAAGACATCAACCGATACCTGTTCCAGGATAGTCAGTACACAACGACACTTCACCAATTATCCGTTTTAAGGATGTATGATGTTGCTATCGTCATGTCTGCGTTCCTTATGGCCGTCGTAATAAAGGCCCTCCGGGCATGTAGGTCCCGGGGATGACTCTCGGAGTCACTAGCTGCGGGACAATCCCGGGAGGGCCCTTCACTACGCGAATAACCACTCCAGTGTCGGGGGTCTGTCGACGCGTCGACCTCTGGCGTTACCACGGAGCCTGAGGATTCGGAGTATGTCGCGCGAGGCCCGCCCCCACGGAGGACGCACGCAGTCCGACGTGAGAACCGGACCGTCCCGAAGGCAGTTGCTGGAAGGCACGGCTGGCGTTGCCTCTGTTGCAACTGCAGGGTGTGTCGGATGGGTGGGTGCAGCTTTTGATGATGACTCGCCCGAACACGTCTCACTCACCATCAAAACACTCCCAGCGGACACAGACCGTCAAGCCATTCACATCGCACGGTTTCTCGCTGATTGTCTCGCGGACGTCGGTATCGACGTTGGGATTCTTCCTGTTAGCAAAGAAGAGTTGCGTCGGGACGTTCTCTTGAACCACGATTTCGATGTGTACGTCGGTCGCTGGCCCGGACGCGTCGACCCGGACTTCCTTCGGACGATGCTCCATTCAGGATTCGGTCCTGAAGCTGGTTGGCAGAATCCGTTTGGGTACGCGGACCTCGACATGGATGATCTCCTGGCCGTGCAACGACGACAGGATCAGGTACGCCGTACGACTACACTCTGGAATATTCAAACGTCCATTGTCAACAACCAACCGTTCTCCGTTGTCGCATTCCCGACTGACCATCGGGTATGTCGAATAGATCGGTTTAGCGAATGGGACAAAAATGGCGTCGATACTGCTCGAGGATATCTATCGCTCAAACCCACAGATCGTGACGGCACGGATGATACCGCAATAGGATCGGAAACGGGGGAGGAGATTCATATTCCAGCCGATGAGCGTACTGAGACGTCAACATCACAACGAGGCAATGCTTCGAGCGTGGCTGAACGAGCGGAGAGGGGGGAAGTTCGAATGGCAACAACTGACAGCAGGATGACGCGAAATCTGAATCCGCTCGCTGCCGAGTACCGCCACGACGATGACGTCACAGGGCTTCTCTATGACCCATTAGGACGTGTCATCGAAGGGTCCGTCCGCCCATGGTTAGCTTCCGACTGGTGGTGGGAGTCCGCCGAACACGGGCCCCTCTCCGCACGTGTTCGCCTTCGCGACGGTGTTACCTGGCACGATGGCACCCCGATCACAGCAGACGACGTTGTGTTCACGTATCGATTCCTCGCCGATACCTCACTCGGCGATCTCGAGACGCCGACGCCGGCAACACGATTCCGTGGTCGGAGTTCGCTCGTCAACCACGTTCGAGCAGTCGACGATCAAATGGTCGAGTTTTCCTTCGGGGGAAACACCGACCGGGTGTCCCAACATGCATTCACCGTGCCAGTGCTCCCAGCGCATATCTGGGCATCACGGACAGGCCCTGCGGACCCCCGCTGGTTGTCGGAGAATGTTTCAGCGACTGAAGCACTCGTCTCACCGAATACGCAACCTGTCGGAAGCGGGCCGTTCCAGTTCAGTGATCGGACCGCCGGTGTCAACCTCACGCTCGTCTCCTACGAGGAGCACTTCCTCAATGGCGAAATTCGTGATTCGCACCTCGAACCATACAATTCTACGTCTGTTGATCAGCTGAGATTCGAGGTCGTCCCCAGTACACGAATGGCTGTGTCACTCACGCTCGATGGGTCGGTCGACGGAACAGCCTCGGCCGTTCGTCCATCAGAAGTCCCATCGACGCTACTGAGCACCATCACGTGTATCAAGGAGCGCCCCACTGGATTCTATCACGTGGGGTTTAACGTACGGCGATCACCTCTGAGCAACCCGCGGTTTCGTCGTGCTGTTGCTCGGCTTTTGGACAAAGAATACCTGGTCGAGGTCGCCTTTGAAGGGCATGCCCAACCCGCGTCGAGCCCCCTTGCTCGACACGACGAGATGGCGACCAGGCTAAGATGGGATGATCGTGACCCGGAACTCCCGTTTCCAGGCGAGGACGGGGATCTAAACCCGGCACGTGCTCGGGGTCACTTCCGGCGGGCTGGCTATCGGTATGGCGAGGACGGTGAGCTTCTCGTTCGATGACGTCTGGACCAGTTATCGTCTCGCTGCTGGTTGACATTGCCGCTGTTGTCGGAATTGCGACGGCAGCAGCGGCGGCTGTCGTCGTCGGAAAAGATAGACTTCGGTTGACCTATACCAACTTTGGTCAGCGAGTGCGCGAAACGGTCCCATACCTGGTCCTTCTCGGCGCCATCGTCATAGTGACGCGAACACTTCGGACGATGAGTACTGAGCTTTCCTGGACGATCGGGTGGAACATTACTGGACCGATCTACGATGTGGAACGAGAGTTCGTCGCGCTTATTCAGACTGTCGCTAGCCCTCCCCTCACCGGTGTGTTTTCATTTCTCTACGTATATGGCTATGTTTTTCTTCTCGTCTTTCCGCTCGTAGCGTACTTCGCACTCGACGATAATGGCCCATTCAAGCAGCTCACGGTCGCCTACGTGACGAATTATGTGATCGGGGTTGTCCTGTATACGTTCATCATCGCATATGGACCAAGAAACGTCCTGCCGGGACAGGTCGAACCGTTACTCTATATAGCCCATCCCGAATTTCACGTGCTAACGAGTCAGATAAATACGAACACGAACGTATTTCCCTCGCTTCACTCCTCGCTCTCGGTGACCGTCGCAGCATTCGCATGGGCAACGCGTGAGTACTATCCGCGTTGGGTACCGATCACGATTGTACTGACTCTTGGTGTCCTGATTTCGACGATTTACCTCGGTATTCACTGGGGGGTGGATGTGATTGCTGGAATGTTCGTCGGTTTGGTCTGTGTTCGATTCAGCCGATGGGCGGTGTCGAGAATGGGATAACTGCCCATATGTATTCAATCTGGTTGATCCCTGGTCTGTGATTACCCGCCGAATAATTATTGGCTCATCGTCGGTCGTTTTACACATCTCACAACGAGACGCTCATGACTCCGTCCTCCCTGTTCGCAGCCCCAGTGAGGATCACCGGTTGGGAGTGTGTCCTCAAACCATCCCAATTACAGAAGATAGTGAAAACCATCGCCACTCCCACGATGGCAGGTGTACAATCTTCTTCCGTATCCTGCAGAATACATGTCCCGGAGGTGGCTGAAAATTACATAGGTGCCGGCCTGACTGACGCCGTCACTGGACCACCTGATTTGTGGGTTGTTGTAGATGGCTGACAATCCGCAAACAGAGGACGGGTCACGGGAGCAGTTTCATATACTCCTGGTCGAAGATAACCCGGGCGACGTCAGGCTGATGAAGGAGGCTTTCGATGAGGTGTCCCACGACGTGACGTTGCATGACGTCAGGAACGCCGAAGAGGCGGTGTCGTACCTGCTGCACTTGGACGAATTCCACTCGGTTCCGGATCCAGATCTCGTTCTCCTAGACTTGAACTTACAGAGGGGCGACGGCTTCGACGTCCTCGCCGTAATGAAGAGTAATGACGACCTCCGGTCTACTCCGGTGCTCGTATTGACGAGTTCCCGTGCTACGGGCGACATGGAGAGAAGCTATGACCTTCATGCCAATGCCTACTTGACAAAACCCGTCGATCCCGACGCGGTCACTGAACTCGCGAAGTCTATTGCGACATTTTGGTTCGATCATGTTCGACTCCCACCAGACTAAGTCGAAGTCGGCCTTCGCAGGCGTGCTTAATCGGTCGTTAACGGGGGAGAAGGCCATATCCGTCACCTGCAAGAACGTTATTGCGAGTGGCCTGCCAGCCCCCATCGCTTACTCGCCACGATGACGAGTACGAGACCGATGAGTGCGACGGCAACCCACTGGCCCGGGGGTGACGAAACGAACTCAGCCATCCATGCATACACCTCGTATCCCGTAAGTTGTCCGATAGCGAGGAGCACAAGGATGACCCCCACGAAGGCAAGGATCAACCGAACAGCTGTCTCGCTAAACCACCCGGCGAGCCCAGCCGGTTCTTCTGACTCATGTCTCCCCCTCCTCGTGTCGTCATCAAGATGTGACGAGGTTTCAGCTGATTCGTCGTTTTCGGGAGTCTGTCGATCGTTCGGGTCGTTACTCATAGCCATGTGTATGTACGAAGAGGAAACAGATAATTACCAGAGTGCTAAGGTTCCAGGTGATCCATGGCTAAAGGAGATGCCTTTCATCGAGGGCGCGTTCAGGCATGGATGCCGTCGGCGTGTTAGCTGGCCGATAACAAAGCGCAGCGACCAGAGAAGGGCACCATGGACGTCGACGCGGTATATGAACGGTGTGAGGAAATCCTCGCTGAGGTCGGAAGCGCGGTTATCACCGATTCCGAGGTGTTGCGGACGATCCTCGTGGGATTTATGGCTCGGGGACATGTTCTATTGGAGGACGTCCCGGGAACGGGGAAAACGCTTACAGCAAGGAGCTACGCGACTGTGCTTGGACTTTCCTACTCACGGATCCAGTTTACACCAGATCTCCTTCCCTCCGACGTGACGGGGACTCACGTCTTTAACGAAGGGTCCGGCGAGTTTGAGTTCCAATCAGGACCCATCTTTGCAAATGTCGTCCTAGCCGATGAGATCAACCGGGCCTCACCAAAGACGCAGGCAGCACTACTCGAGGCGATGGAAGAACGACAAGTGACCGTCGATGGGGAAACACACGAACTGCCCGATCCATTTTTCGTGATGGCCACGCAGAACCCGATCGAACAGGAGGGAACCTTTCCCTTGCCTGAGGCACAGAAAGACCGCTTTGCGGTAAAAACGTCGCTCGGGTTTCCGGACGAGTCTGGTGAACTCGAGTTACTTGATGCCCGGGCAGATCGAACAGAACGGACGCCATCTGTCGATCGTATCTGTTCGGTCGAAACCGTTGAGACGATTCGAAACGCACCTGAGTCAGTCTACGTGGATCGCAAAATCAAGAAATATCTGATCGACCTGACACGCAGGACGCGCACTGATGAACGAGTTGAAGGTGGCGTTTCCCCACGGGGGACACAACGCTTGTTCGAGGCGGCCCGGGCCAAGGCTGCGAGTCAGGGAAGGGACTATGTTGCTCCGGAGGACGTCAAGCGGCTCGCACAACCGGTCTTGGCTCACCGCCTCGTGCTCACCGCAGACGCACGAGTGAACGGTGTGGAGAAGAAAGACGTGATCCACGATCTCACCGAAGATATCGAAGTGCCGACTATCAATTATACAGCGACACAGCGAGTGTAAGCCCGGCTGCCAAGAGAACGAGCAGTGCCGCGAGTGGGATATCGGTTATATTGAAACTTCGGACGCCAAGAGCGAGGGATATTGCCAGTATCCCGACAGCAAGTGTCCCCAGGCAGTGTGCGAGTTCCACCTGGTGTGTTTGCGGCTGTCGGCCAACGTGTTCGCCGAGGTTAACTGCTTGTTCACCGAGATCCCATGCGACAATGGCAGCGACACCCGCCGCGAGCTGGGCCGTGACCGACGAGCTATAGAATATTGCGCCCATCCCGATGCCAATAAGAATAAGCGATGTTCCAGCGGTCACCAGAGCTCGCTCTGTTCCCTGGTGGACACGTGCTACGCCGAGGGTGAGTACTAAGACACCGACGTATCCGGGGATAAACTCACCGACAGCACTAATTGTTGGGTGGCCAGCGATCGCAATTCCGCCACCGACGAGTACGATAACGGCACTCATGGCACCCATGATAGCGCCGATTATCGGATGATCAGGACCGGTTGTCGATACCCACCCACCGACACCGACGAGAAGGATGCTGAGTCCGACGAGTTGCACGCCTAACCCCACTCGTTGCATGGGATGCTGAGAGAGGAGAAGCACCGCGAGCCAGCCAATACCGACAGCCAGTGCAGCACTCAGCCGGGTCGGACGTGTCGTGGTCACCCCGACCACCGCTCCTCTGCGTCCAGAAGCTCCGTTCCTAGCGGCGAGTCCGGGTGCCAGTCTACTACAGGGATTCCCGCCTCGCGAAGTTTTGAGATGCGTAGTGAACGTTCCACGGTTGCCAACCGGGCACCGACCGTCTCCCTATTGCTGACATCGGGAGAAACGACAACAACTGCATGGCCGGCTGCTTCAAGCGTGAAGGCTGCTTCGGTCGTTTTGCCGTCAGGGAGCGGGGAGACAAGGACCACCTGTGCGTTTGGTGGCAGCCGTCGCCTGAGCTCAGTGAAACACGCAGTCGAATCCGACTCCCAGTCCGACGGACGACGTCCCGGGACTGTCGCGAGCAACTGCCGTGCACGTTGACTCTGCTCCCGTGTTCCCCCAGGATTGAGCCAACTCACGTCATGCCCGATTGTCGCCAGGCCGACACGGTTTGGGGTAGCCAATACGGATTCGAACAACTCGATCGCCGCTCCGATTCCGAAAGCTACCGCATGAGGTTCTTCGTCCGACGCAGATCGGTAGGTAGGCTCCCGCACGTCGACGCAGATCACGACTGATGCAATTTGCTCTTCCCGGTACTCAATAGTCGTGAGCTCGCCGCTGCGGGCGTATCGACGCCAGTCGATACGGTTCAATCGATCTCCACGGCGATATTCCCGTGTGCCGAAGAACTCGATGCCACTTCCGCCCACATCTGTCTCGACGGGGCCGACCTGCGGTTGGGTCTGACGGAGGGGCGTATCAGCACTTCCGGGTGACGTACACTCGATCTCCGTCTCGGTCTCGATACCTAACTCTACCTCAGTCCCACCGCTGAGATCGCGCACGACAACGGTGGCCGGGTCAAACTGGTGATACCCAAGCGTCGCTGACAGCCGATATGAAAATGTCGTCTCTTGACCTGGGCGTAACACCGCCGTATGTCGCGGTGAGCCGTGTTCCACGGCAAGGGCGGGCGGAACACCATCAACAATCCGAACGTCCGGGAGTGTTTGGCTCCCGTTATTCCGGACGGATACCTCGACCTCGACTATCTCACCAAGAGCAGGTCCTGTCGAGGAAATCGTCCTGTCAAGCGAGAGCGATGGGCGGGGGGCAGGTGTCAGGCGAGGATAGGCCGCGAATACGACACCGATCGGACCGAGCAGTACGAGCGACGGACGCTTAGCCAGCAGGCCAATCGCGGCGCCGAAAAGGGCTACTGCCACGACTCCTCTCCAACGCCGAGTCAGTCGTGTTGTGCGTTCCTTGGACAAGCCGCGCGCTGTTGCCGACGTGTCTACTGGGAACGTCGTTTGTTCCCTCGATTCGGCTTGTTCTGCTGATGTCCCTATCTCGACTGGTGCTGTAGTCATACTCGAGCCCCCTCGTCCCCTTCGTGAGCACGTTCGACTGCAGCAACCGTTCGATGGACAGCATGCGCAAACCAGGTCGAGCCCCGAAGTCGAGCATTCAGTCGATTCGTGAGTGACGGCCCGCTATATGACTCGCTAGCGAGGAACGTTGCGGCTACGTGGTCGTCAGTCCAGTCCCCCTCTTCGATAGCCTGGCGTGCCGCCTCCCGCCCACATCCGGTACGACGCATCTCGACAGCAATTGCAGCCTCGGTAAGCCGTGATCGGACAGATTCCCGGGTCTCGCCGAATACCCCCGCAAAACCCGATCCATCCTTGATCGCGTTGTCAAACTCCGCCCCCATACGGGGAGCACCCCACACCTCTTCTGGATCGGGCATCTCCGCCTGGTCGAGTTCTGTCGTTGTCCGTCCGGCGAGGGCACCAACAGAAGCAATGAACGTCAGGGCACCGACCGCGGCAATAACCACATAGTCATTGCCGGCGATCGCCAGGAGCACGTCGATAGGCACAGACGATGCGAGTCCCGGGCTCGCAACCATCCCAATGCCGACAATGAGCGCACTGATGCCGAGGCCAGCAAGCAGCCATCGTAGTAGCCGAGTGTTCATCAGTGGTCACCGCTCCCGAAACCGAGCCGATCCAAGCCCCGCCTGGCCATTTCTCGCTGCTCCTCCGTCGACAATCCATTGGCGTATCGTGCCCGTCGGAATGCACGCGTTATGAGCATAACCCCCTCAGGATCCATTTCTGCCGCTCGTGCGGCCGATGCACACTCGGCAGGTGTTTTCGTCCGGGGATTGTCGACCTCTACTCGACGCACCATCTCGATCCAGGCTTGTTCGACGATATCAGGGGGATGAACACCTGCCCACGGGTCCGAATCGGTCGTGGGGCGAGTCGGGACCACCTGTTGGTCGGCCAATATTCGGAACAATCGATCTCGATTCCTGTATGCAGCTACGAGCCCCAGTGCCAGGACGAGATAGGGGAGGAGAGCGACTAGTTGTGCGAGGAACGCGAGGAGTCTGTCAAGCCATGACAGTGACGTATCGCCAGACCCTTGCCCAGGACCCTCGCCCTGCTGCCCCGACGATTCCATTTGGTCTCCACTCGAGCTTGGTCCGTCGTTCGAACCATCAGCCGCCTGGGACTCGGGCATCTCCTCGGGATTCCCCTGATTCGACTCGATTTGCTTGCGAATGTCGCCAGCGCTCGCACCGGGCACGACCGAGTAATCAGGACTCACCGAGATCACGTCCGCGGGATCTGTCGCTACTGTCGACTCGAGTGTCGTAGACGCGACGCCAAACGCGAGAATACACGCTAGTGCTACCCCGATAGATGTGACCTGAGACCCGTTCACACTCTCCGCCCTCCCGCGCACGTCATAACAACGATGACGTCAACAGGGGGAGTTCATTATTATGCCTAGCGTAACGAATAGAAGTATCCGCGTA